>JAZNMX010000056.1:0-7034 GCA_045579965.1 Faecousia sp. | reverse complement strand
TGGTTGCCATAGTTCATACCACCTTTCTGTCTCTATTATATTCATTTGTATTGCTGAACGCAATACAAAACGAAAAAGTTTACAAATGAAATGTCGTCGGCCTCTTTAAGCTGAAAAGGGGCCTAGCAGAAATGATTTCTTTAATGGGAAGATCGGTAGTTTGTTCCAAAAAAGAAATGGGGGATATTCCAGGCACTATGTTCAGTGCAGCGGATATGTGCGATTTATTCATGCAGGATCATCCTTTCGCTTCTGGCGATAGAAAAGATCATAACAATTCATTTAGCTATGATGGATCGGACAATGATCTACCATTTTAATGATCTACCATTTTAATAATTATAGAAAGGACTACTACGATGCGATCAATAAGAATTAAAAACACTCATGTCATCACTGATGACGGTGAGAAAATCGCCGTCACTTTGCTGTGTGACGGTCAAACAGATTATGTCACCAGTAATGAAACATTATGGAAAGTCCTGCAACGGCCTGAGTTGTGCCTTTTCCGCTGTGAGGATCGGCTTGCATTTATTGTAAACAAAAAGCGGAAACAACATCACTACTATTTGTACGATCTGGCGAGTGCTTGTTATTACGGTTGGCTGTCAGCTGATACTTACTTAGAGGATATGGAGCGCTACACTGAATGGAAAAAGCGTAATGATCTATCGGTAGATCATGCCGACAATAATCGGGCAAATAATACAATGCTCAACCTTTCGCTGATGGAGGGCAGATTAAACCGTATAAAGGCAAGCGTGGTGACCCACTTCACACTGCCGTGGAGTTTGGTTTCTGCCCGTTGTGGAGACGAATACCGTATACAGCTATCGTCGGTCACAACGGCTGAAAAGGTTAGGCTGCTTAAAGAATTAGGTATCTCTGGTACAGCATATTGCACTTTTAACTTTCGTTGTCTTAACGCGGAGGATTATGTTGCTTGTCTGCGCTATTTGGAAAAATCCACTTACGAATGGATGGACGGTACAGCACATGAGAACTGGCGTTCCGACAAGAGTAACCTCTATATCGCTGGCGATATTCAAAAGTCTATGTTAGGCCAAAAGGTGCTGAACTTGATGGATGAAAAGGAGTTTAATCTATTCCAACAGGAGGCTGAAAAAATCGCGTGATAAAAAGATGTCAACAACATTTTGCCGCAACAAGCTAAATTGTATTGACATTTTTCGGAAAATATGCTTATCCATCCAACAGCGCCGACAGGCCTGTTGCAAAGTAGCTGTGTTGTAAACCAGCCCATAAAATACAAAAGCACTTACCGTCAGGGAACGGAAGTGCGGAAAGGATTCCCGAAAATTATGGGAACATCTATAGCAAAATCTAATGGAGGCGGCTATAATAAGGCTGTATCAAAGAATCGGCTTGCCAAGAGAAAGGAGCAGAAAATGGTAGGCCAAAGAAAAACAGTAAGTGTATCGCTTCAGAATGATAAAGGCACGTATGTAATACGCGGGCGAGTCTATGACCCCAAAACTGGAAAAACACGGCAGCGTACCAAGTCAACTGGGTTGAAAGTAAAGGACTATACGAAAACAAAAGCGAAGGCAATGATGTCAGAGATTCAAGCTATGTGGGAGGCCGAGGCCAATGCAGATGTTGTGGAGGCTAACCCATATTTGGCAAAGTACGTTGAACGGTGGCTTGATGTGAAAAAGGCTAATGTAAAAGGAAACACGTTGACAAGTTACCGCACCTATGCGGACACCCACATACTACCGTTTTTCAAAAAGAAGCGTGTCCGAGAGATCAAGCCCCACGATCTCCAAAGATTCTGCGATCATCTTGCAGAAACAATGGCAACAGAGAGTATCAGAAAGATATTTGTAGTTGTCTATGGTGCGCTGCGGGAGGCGGTCAAAGACGGCGTTATTCAGATGGAGTATAAAGACTTGGTAGAGTTTCCACGTGGCAAAAGGTTCGAGGGCGGTTCATACACCGTTGAACAGCTACAGCAGCTTATGGAAGCAGCAAGGGAAGAGGGGAACCAGTGTTGGCGATCTTGACACTTGCCATGTGCTACGGCCTAAGACGATCTGAAATCTGCGGCTTGCGTTGGCAAGATATTGATTTCGAGGCAGGGATCATGTGTATCAGAAATACCCTTGTTCATTGTGGCAAAGAGTTGATCGAAAGCGAAGAAACAAAAACGCGGAAAAGCAAGAGAACACTCACGCTGATTGACAGTACCGTACCGTATCTAAAAGCATTGAAAGCCAGTCAGCAACGGAATGGATTCGGCACGGATAAAGTGTGCATATGGCCTGATGGGCGTGCTGTTCGTCCAGATTACATCACAGCAAAAATGAAGAAACTATCCAAGAAATATTCGTTGCCGCAAAAGAGGCTGCATGACTTACGGCATACGGTAGCATCTTTGTTGGCGACGGAGGTTTCAGCAGCGCAGACACAGGCGTTCCTCGGGCATGAGGATATAGCTACCACGATGAACATTTACACGCATATTCATGACAAATCACGCCGGGAGACTTCCCAAGCTATGGACAAGATATTGAAAACCTCCGTATTTTGTTCGGAAAAGTGTTCGGAAGTGTAGAGGGTGGACTAAAACCCATTGTCGTAAGAGGGCTAAAAAGTTCTAAAAAACAACAAAAAAGCACCAAAACCTTACGGTTTCAGTGCTTTTAAGTGGTGGAGATAAGCGGGATCGAACCGCTGACCTCTTGAATGCCATCGCCGCCATGGCCTCAATTTGTTCCGATTTTTAACCGTTTCTAACCCTTTCGCCTAAAAACACATATCGTCTTGTGACCTCTTTTGCCCGTTGTTCGAGGGTATCCCGGAAGCGTCTGTGGTGCGTGTTGTGGTCATAATTCGAGCCTCGTCGGAATGCACCAACGAGGCTCGAATTATATCTGCGTGTTGATAGTAGCTCTGGTTGTGGGGTTAGTCAACGGTTTTCTTCACCAGGGCAACGCAGGCCGTGCGATGCCATAAACAAAGATTAGACTTTCTCATCTATGCTCATTATCCCATTTGATATTGGGCCGCAACGCGGGGTAATGATCCATAACGAAATGTAAAAGCTGGAGCTCACTGCGGAACTCATGCCTTGCACCGTTGATCTCCACATAGCCCTGCCAGGAGGCATTTTCTGCGGAAGTGATGGTTACGTTGAAGCTGGCAAGAATCGTCTGATCCACAAAACACACCTCCTCACTTCATTTAAATCATTCGCCGAGCAGATCGCTCATGTCCGGCAATTCGGTCACATGATCAATGGTTGTCATACCTTCGGCGTGGGAGATGGATATGTACCACTTCCCATTGTATCCCCACCAGCCGCCGTACTCCATCATATCGGCCTCGCTCATGCCAAAGTCATAGAAATCCTGATACTCATAACCCATGCCCTTGAGTGTTTCGATATAGGCCTTGGTATCCTCCAACGTGGTACCGCTGAACTCGGTGCGATAATTTTCCACTTCGTTCATCGTGCCGCTGGGAAAGTCGGGCAGATCAGCAGGCCAGCCGTCAGAGTTTTTAGAGGCTTCCTCGTTTATCTCGCCGATCTCGCCAAACAGCTCGTCGGTCCCCGTGTCTTCGCCGGTCAGTCCTTCCAGCTGGTTCAGCAACCCCTGCAATTCGTCCAGTTCACTGTTTCCGGTGGTGCCTTCTCCACCGGCCAGACCGCCGATCAGGCCGAGCAGACCGCCGGATTCCTTTTCCTTTTCGTCACCGCCCAGCAGACCACCAAAGATGCCACCACTGCTTTCACTCTGTGTGATACCGGCTTCCTCCATCACATTGTTGATCAACTTCTTTGCGGCGAAGCCCAGAATCAGACTGATCACCAGCGCGACCACCATCATGATAAGGGCTGCGCGGGCCAGATTGCGCTTCTGCAGTTTGCGGCATCCGCCGCAGGCCCAGACGATCATTAGGATCTGGCCGATAACAGGAATACACATCAAAAGCATGATGCCGATAAAACCGCCCGTGGTGATCAGCTCATACTTACTGCCCGCAGGCGGCATGTCGGAGGTAGACGCGGCGTAGACCGGCGCTGCTTGATAAACCGGCTGAGAAGCAGGCTGCGGCCGAGGCTGAGAATTTGGCGATGCCGCAGGCCGTTCTACAGTTGGGGCAGCCTGCGTGACAGGCGCTGCCGCACCGCATTCGGTACAGAAGCGAATGCCGTCTTTCAGTTCAGCGCCGCATTGCGTGCAGTTTGCCATATAGACACCTCACTTTTCTTTCTAAATCTCCGTTACTTATATTTCCATCACGGTATAGTCTTCTGGAATTACGAAGAGACTGTCATCCACCTTGTCGGTGGCTTCCACAATCTTCATGACCGCTTCCTGTCCCTCAAAGGAACTGATGATATAGGCAAGGTCGTCGCCGTCGAAGCAGTAGATGGCAGAGGCACCATCCACGATCAATTCCTCGGTATCATAAGTCTTGCCGTCGATCTCCCGGGTGCCGATCTTGAAGCCGCCCATATCCACATCGCTTTCCTCCAGCACCGCACCGGCGATGGTCTGGGCGTTGGCCTGAAGGGACATCTTTATGACCATTTTGCTGGCGTGGTCGATGGTATACATATCCTCGCCGACCATGATATTCACGCCCAGGCTGGCACCGCCCATTTTGGTTTCAGAATAGGTCCTGTCCCCGTCGCTGGCGGAGATGACGGATATGATCTGTCCTTCCATCTCCATCTCGTATTCCATATACATCCGGCCGTCGGCAAACCGGCTGTAGAATTTGCCCGTCTTTGTGCCGAGGAAGCCGCTCAGGTCGATGGGGTCGTCACCCTGCTGGGTGTCGGAATCAGGAACAGGCATAATGCTGAGGCTGGCCGCACCAAACACGTCCAAGAGCTGAACGTTGACTCCGTTGGCGGTGCGGTCAATATAGCCGTACTGTTCATACTTCTCTACGCAGTCGTCACCGAAACCGGCATCTTCAAGGAGCTGGGCGTAGGTTAGCCCCTGCTCTATATCCCACTTCAATTCGATGGCGAAGAGTTCGCCGATCTCGCCACTGGTGAGCACCTTGCCGCCGCAGTCGGGAGCAGGCACCAGCTTGGTGTAGTCGTTGTCGGGCCAGTCCAGAGGCAGGCCCGAAGTGGGAACGGGTGTATCCGCTTGTTCTTCCTCACCGCTCTGCTGCGTGTCGGGTGCCGTGGTTTCGTTATCCTTATTGTCTGGCTGGGAAACATCGGAAGACGGAGTCTCCTGCTGCTGGCTGCTGGCCGGGGTCTTATCTTCGGCACTCGACGGAGTTTTGTCGTCACCTCCACCGCAGGCGGCAAGAGAAAGCACCATCACAAGGGCAAGCAGCAAAGCAAATCGTTTTTTCATGGTCGTTTCTCCTTTCCGTATTCTCAAAACAGCATCATTAAAACAGTTTGGTCCCGCAATCACCGCAGAACTTCATGCCAGGTGCATTTTCCTTGCCGCAGTTGGGACAGAGATTCCGCTGGGGCTCGGTCTGCACTTCGGGAACTCTTGTGCCGCAGGAAGGACAGAACTTAACGCCCTCAGGTAATTCCTCGCCGCAGCCTGCACAAGTTGGCTTTTCGGCGGGCCCCAGCTCGGGCAGCTTTGCTCCGCAGCCTGCACAGAACTTGGTGCCCACGTCGTTCTGGTGACCACAGCTTGCGCAAACGGCACTCTCGGCGGCGGTCTGTTCAGGTAACTGCGCTCCGCAGGAGGGACAGAAGGTCTTATCGGCAGTAGTGGGTTCCCCGCAGGAGGGGCAGACTTTCATGTTCTTTGCTGCCTCGTTTGCCACGTTCATCATGGCGCTTTTGAAGTTAAAAAGGGCGCCGGTCAGATTATTTGTGGCCTGCTGGCCCTGCATAGGCTGCTGTCCTGCCGCCTGATTGATCGTGTCGGCGGCCTGGTTTACTCTGGGAGTGATGGTCTTTTCCGCTATCCGGTCAGCTGCAGGCTTGACAGCCTGCCCCACTGCCTGTCCAATGGCGTTGCCGATACCACGGCCAATGCCACGCTCAATTTCTCTTTTCAACCAACTCATAGTTCAAACCTCCTGTTCGGTCATAATTCTTGTTACATCGGTGCGCCGCAGTTTCCGCAAAAGCGGGTGCCCGGCTCGTTTTTTGTGCCGCACTGTCCGCAGAACACCGGCTTTGCGGCAGGCTCGGCGGCGGGCGTCACAGGAACGGATGCAGCAGCCGCACCGGCATAGGCAGGCTGAGGATCTTCTGCCTGTCCCTTCTGAAACAGCTCCTTGAACTTGGAAGAGATGCCGCACAGCTTGGAATACAGGTCAAAGGTGATGACAGTATTGGGAGCCACCTGCATGTAGCTCACCATCATCTGACACATGATGTAGCTGTCAAGGAAAGCAAACTTGACCACCCAGGCGATCAGCAGCGCCAGCAGGAAGGCTGCAAATCCCGACCATTTGAAGATCTTGAACAGCAGGCCCACAGGAATGAAGATGACCAGCGTCATGACCACCATCAGACCGATGGTCTTGGCCATGGTCTTGGCGGCGTCCTTCAGCAGGGGTTTCCAGTTCTGCGCATAGATGACCACGCCGTCGGCGGCGCTCTTGAAAGCGCCCTGCTGGGGATTGTAAAAGGTCCATCCGAAGCAGCACTCGTCGATGTAACCCAGGGAAATGCTGACGAAGAACTTGGCAATACCGGAAACGGCTTCCATGCCGGGAATGAAGTCCAGTTTATTGCCCAGCTTATCGATGCCGTTCTGGATCTGCTTCACAGCACCGGTGACCAGCTTATCCACGGCAAAGTAGATATTGGAGGTAGCAAAACGCTCCGTCACCAGCTGCTTACCGTAGTTCACCTGATTGGCGGGCACCTGACCTGTTTTCATAGCTTCGGCAATGACGGCGATGTGTCCTGCTTTCACCAGATAACCAGCATAATGCATCAGCGCAAGTCGAATCACACCGGTGCCGCCGATCCAGATGATGAAAGTAACCACCATGCCGCCGTCACCGAACAGCCAGCCGATGCCCATCAGAATGGCAAAGAGGATCACCGACAGCAGCAC
>JAZNMX010000055.1:0-37944 GCA_045579965.1 Faecousia sp. | reverse complement strand
GTCTTTCCGCATCCGGACTCGCCGACAAGACCAAAGGTCTCGCCTTTTCTCACCTCAAAGCTGACGTCGTCAACAGCCTTCAGATCCTTGCGGCCCAGACGGAAATACTGGCAGAGGTGCTCCACTTTCAACAATACTTCGTTATTATTCTCCATGGCTGCCTCCTCTTTCCTTCATTCTCTGGATGCGCTCGGTAATGATCTTGGGCATCTCTACCTTGGGCGCGTTGGGATGGAGCAGCCAGGTTGCAGCATAGTGTGTGGGAGAAACCTCATACATGGGAGGCTGCATCTCAAAGTCGATCTCCATGGCGTACTTATTACGCTCCGCAAACGCGTCGCCCACAGGGGGATAAATCATGTTGGGGGGAGTGCCGGGGATGGCATCCAGCTTCTCGTTGGTATCCAGGTCAGGCATAGAGGAAAGCAGCGCCCAGGTATAGGGATGCTGAGGATTGTAGAACACCTCTTCCGCCGTGCCGTACTCTACGATCTTGCCGGCATACATAACGGCAATTCTGTCCGCCATGTTGGCAACCACACCCAGGTCGTGGGTGATAAAGATGATGGAAAGGTTGTGTTCCCGCTTCAGCCGGTTGATCAGCTCCAGAATCTGCGCCTGAATGGTAACGTCCAGCGCTGTGGTAGGCTCGTCGCAGATGAGGATATCGGGGTTGGCCGAAAGGGCAATTGCAATCACAATACGCTGACGCATACCGCCGGAGAACTCGAAGGGGTACTGTCTGTAACGCATTCTCGCCTCAGGAATACCAACCTCCTCCATGAGCTTGATTGCCTTTTCCTTGGCGATCCGCTTGGTGAGGGTATAAACGACCTGAGATGCTTTTTCCTTGAGGTAATCGATAATCTCGATGCAGCGCTTATCGGCGTCAAAGCTCTCTGCGCCGGCAACATCTGCCTGGAATCTGTTGAGCACCCGGGTGAGAACCGATACAATCGTCTCGATCTGCACCTCAGGCTCGATAACCGATTTGGGAACGATCTTCCAGTCAACCTTCTTGCCCTTGGCCAGCAGTGCCTCTCTCTGGGCGGTTTGACGGGCAAAACGGGCTTCTTCCTTGGGGTTGTTCTTAATATAGAAGAAGTACTTCTCTACTTCTCTGTGGAGGGCTCCGCCAAAGGTATAGGCTACGCTGTCCTTGATAATGGCCAGGGGGTCGATGGCAGCCAGAACGCTCTTGTTTACGCTCTTGCAGATCTCATCCGCCTGCTGGGAGGTAAAATCGCCGGCTCGGAAGAACCCAATGGCACTCTCCAGCGCTTCGATAGCGGCCGTCTTGTTGGCAAGGGTCTTGTTAAAGGAATACTGTACCGCGATCTTCACGAGAACCATAAAGGCGTTCATAAAGTCCTCGTCCAGGAACTTTACGGCGATTTCGTTGGCCTCATCAGCGGACATCTGGCTCAGATCAGTTTCCGGATTCCGGTATACGTAATAACCGATTCTGAAGAAGTTGTACTGGGGCCGGTCAAGCATCTGCTTTGCGGTTTCCTCCAGGGTCTTCAGCACTTCAACCGTCTCAGCGGACGCCTCGTTCTTGGAGGCGCTGGCGCCGGCCAGCTTCTTGGCGAAATCCACCGGGGATACCTTCTTCCGCTCCGCGCGCAGAGCGCCGTCCAGCGCAGCGGCGTGTGCCTTCAGGGTCTCCTCGTACTTGGAGATGAAGTATTTGTCGTTGATCTCCTTGAGTCTGCGCTTGATCAAGCTGAGCATGGACACCACGTCCACCTTCTGCTTGTTTTCGGTGAGGAACAGAAGGTCTTCGATTACCGCAATCATTTCCTCTGCGGCAGTGCGGGCTGCGTTGTAGCTGTTTTCAAGCTTGATGGCCTGAATGTTGAAGTTATCAAAGGTTTTGATATATCTTTCAACATCCGAGACGGAAACATTGGCATTGGGGGTCTCGGCAAGGGCCTTTTTGATGGTCTCGGACAATTCCGCAAGGGTTTTATTAAAGGTCACACGGCCTTCCTTGCGGTTTGCCTTGTTTTTCAGAAGCATCGCTTCGGTGATCTGCCTGCCGATTCGCATGATGGGGTTCAGGGAGGACAGGGGGTCCTGGAAAATCATTGCGATCTTATCGCCCCGAAGCTTATGCATCTCCTCTTCGGGAATACGCATAAGGTCCTGTCCGTCATAAAGGATTTCGCCGCCCTCGTAGATGGAGTTGACTGCGGAAATGCCCATGATGGCCTTGGAGGTAACGGACTTGCCGGAGCCGGATTCACCCACGATGGCAAGGGTTTCGCCCTTGTAAAGATCAAAGGAAATGTTGCGTACTGCCTGCACTTTGCCGGCGTCTGTACGGAAGGAGACCTTAAGATCATTTACCGATAATTTGATTTCTTTATTCATGACTTAATCCTCCGTTCCTCTGAGGGACGGATTAAACGCATCGCGCAATCCGTTGCCGAACAGATTAAAGCTGAGCATCAAAAGAACTAAGAACACACAGGGGAAGAGTGCCACATATCCGGCATTTGCCATAATGGACTGCTGTCCTGCGGCGATCAGCGTACCCACACTGGTGGTGTTTCCTGCTTCCAGATTGATGATACCCAGGTAAGAAAGGCTTGTCTCCGAGTAGATCATGGAGGGAATGACCAAAGCAACGCTGGTTACGATGGTGCCGAGGCCGTTGGGGAAAATATGCTTAAACATAATTCTCGTATCCCGGGCGCCCAGGGTTCTTGCCGCCAGAACGTATTCCTGATTCTTAAAACGGTAGAACTGCATACGGGTTCTTCCCGCCATGCCGATCCAGCCTGTGGCGAAGAACGCGATAAACAAGACGAGGGCCTGGCTTGACGTACCCATATGATATTTTAAAAGCGTAATAACGATCATCGTGGGCACAGAACCCAGGATTTCAGCAAACCGTTCCATGAAGAGGTCGATTTTGCCGCCGGAGTAACCGGAAATGGAGCCCCAGATCACGCCAACAATGAAGTTTACCAGGGCGACCAGCGTGGCGAAAATGAAGGAGAATCTTGCGCCGTAGGCCAGGCAGGCGAAGATGTCCTTGCCGGTTTGGGTAGTACCAAACAGGAACAGAGGCTCCTCAATGCCGTCCTTTAGCACCTGGGTATGCTGATAGATATAGTATTCGTAGTATTCGGCTCTGATCTCAATACCGCCGTCTACCCTACGGCCGTAGGCGTAGAAGTACTGCTTGCCCTTTTCGTTGATGCCATTTTCGCCTTCAATTCTGAGGGAGTTGTACTCCGGGATGAGACTGCTGGCATCGCCGGCCTCATATTTCCAGTAATTCGGAATGATATTGCCCTCTTTGTCCAGCTTGGGGCGGAGAATGGAAGCCTTGGGGTTTTCTACCTCATAGTAGATGTTTGCGTCGTATTTGTTCTTCTCCTGGGTGGGTCTGTCGGCGAACTTGACAATGGGATAAAGCACCTGTCTGCCGGTTTCGTCCTGATATCTCTGAATATCGTCAAACTCTGCCTGAGAGATAATCTTATATTTGCCGAAGCCTACACCGTAATAGGTGTCGTAACGGTAAGAATAACTGGAACCGTCTTCACTTACGGTATACTCGCCGTTTTTAATGATTTCCCTGCCCGTTTCAGCAGCAAGAGCGACGTCCTTGATATAGCCAATGTAATTCGTGTCCTTTTGTCTGCCGCCGTCCCAAAAATCAATACCGCTGTCCGCAAACAGGTTGGACTTGGGGGTTACGTATGCGTATACCATATCGTAGTAGGCGGGCTGGAAGGGGGTGAAAAACGGGGCAAGCATAGCGAAAAGCACCAGTACAGCAATCACCACGCCGCCAACCACAGCGCCCTTGTTCTTGCTGAACCGTTTGAAAGCACCCTGAAAATAGCTTACGGGCTTGGTTTCGAATTTGCTGTCATGATACAAATCATTTCGTTTGGCAAATTGAAACTTCTCTATGGGAATGTTATTTATATTATTATTCATAATTATTTTGCTCCCATTCTAATTCTCGGGTCGATGAAACCGTAACTGATATCGATCACGATACCTGCCGTAAGGCTTACCAGGGTGTAGAAGCCGGACAACAGCATAAAGAAGTCATAATCCTGGAAGGTGATGGAGTTGAGGTAAAGTCCGCCAACGCCGTTGACACCAAACATTTTCTCAATAATCAGGGAGCCGGAAAGCACCGAGATAAACTCACTCAGTATTGAGGGGAAGATAACGACCATGGAGTTACGCATCGCGTGACGATAGATTGCCTGTTTTTTCGTAAGGCCCTTGGTTCTTGCCAAAAGCATAAACTCGCCGGTAAGGACCTCGGAAAGCTCAGCCCGGGTGTAACGGGCATAGCCTGCGATGGATCCCAGACACAAAGCAAATACAGCGGGAAGCATGGAACGGAAAACTTCCCAGGTGAAGTAATCGTTGCTCGTTGACATCGTCAACGGGAACCAACCCAGCTTAAAGCAGAATACATACTGGAGCATAAGAGCCAATACGATGGAGGGAACCGATATCAACAGAATAATGAAGATATTGATCAGCTGGTCCTGCCACTTATTCTTTTTCAGCGCAGCCAAAATGCCCAAACCGAGACCGATGGGTACGCCGATAAGGGTGGAATAGATATTAATCAAGATTGTGGGGGGGAGATGGCTGACAAATACCTGCCAGATATTCATGTTCAGGTATTCGCCATAGGTGGTTACGATGCCAAAGTCGCCCTGGGTCACGATTCTCTTGAAATAGGTTCCCAGCTGGAGCAGGATCGGCACGCGGTCGTAGGTCCATACGCCGTTCTCACCCTCTTTGATGTTGGTGATCCAACCTCTGCCCTCAAGAGTTTTCATAACGATTTCGGGATCCTGTCCGGGAAGCGCGTTTGTCGGGATCGGCAGGAGCTTGATAAGCACAAAGCACATCGTGAAAATGATGAGGAATGTGAACAACATCAAGCCCAAACGCTTCGACACATATTTAAACATATACATAGGTTTTTCTCCTCTGTTTTGTTATTTTCCAATTCATAGTGTTCGAGCCAAAAAAGCAGTTGTCTGCAAGGTTTTTGTGCGCACAAAGGCTGCGCACCGCCAAAAGGGATGTTCAAACCATCCTGATTTTATCCATGTATAGCGTCTTTTCAGCTATTATAAATCCGGCTGCGTGGGATTATTCATCTTCGTAATAGCCTTGGTTTTCGCGGTTGTGTTTTATGGGGGTTTATATACTCAGCTGTTTCGGAATGTCATATAAAGTGCAAACTAGCG
This sequence comes from Faecousia sp., assembly GCA_045579965.1. Lineage (GTDB taxonomy): Bacteria > Bacillota > Clostridia > Oscillospirales > Oscillospiraceae > Faecousia. Next base: position 32,698 of record JAZNMX010000055.1, on the reverse strand, counting down.
GTGAGCCAAATGGCTCACCGCCGTTTGCATGGATTTAAACTAGTAACGCAAGTATCTGAAATTACTCAGACTTCTTGTACTCTGCGGACAGGTCGTTGTTGTTGGCAGCAACGTAAGCAGTCCACTCAGCGTCGGTGTAGTTAACTTCGATGTATCTCAGACCGCCGAAGCCCATGAAGGTGTGCTCGTCTTCGGAGAAGTAGGAGAACTTAGCACCCAGGAAGGATCCGCCACTGTCAGCGATCAGCATAACGCTGCGGGACTCCTTGATGGTGACTTCTTCCAGAGCGGAGAGGATCATCAGACGAGCCTCAACGGGAGCAAAGCCTTCGCCCCAGTTGTAGGTCTTAGCCTGGTTCTCGGTCTCTGCGAGGCCGTTCAGGCAGTAGTACCAGTTCTGGATGCTCATGGTGATGGTCTCACCGGCACCGGCGTAGTCGCCAGCGGGCATGGTCAGAGTCATGTCGATAGCGGAGGTATCCCAGTACATGTGGTAGTTGAGGCTGTCATCGGGGTTAACGAATGCGCCGATGATGTCGAAGGGATTGAAGGCGTTGCCGGAGAAGCCGTAACCGAAGCCGATCTGAGTTGCGCCGGTACGGAAAGCCTCGGCCCACTGGTTACCTGCGGATGCATCAAAGACAACCTTGATCTTGCCTTCCAGAGCGGTATCCTTAACCAGGCCGTCCAGAACTTCCTGCAGGTAGGTTGCGCGGAATCTCTGCTTGTCGGTATCGGAAGAGGAACCGTAAATCAGAGTGATGTCCTTGGTGGCGTCGTAGCCATACTTCTCGGGGTCAGCAGTCAGAATGTCGATAGCCTTCTGCATCTGCTGCTTCGCGTAAGTGGGATTGTAACCGGTCAGAGCATCGTAAGCATCGTCGGTGGACAGATCCTTCAGATCGCCGCTGGTCCACTTGCCGTCAGCGCCCTGGGTGAAGCCGTAAGCGCGGAGGATGCCTTCCTTAGCGATTTTGGTGTTGCGGTACTGACCGCCGTCTTCCAGCTCAGGAGAGTTCTCGATGTCGTAGTAGTAAGCAACGTTCAGCAGACCGAAGCAGGGAACGGAAGAACCGGGCCAGATCTTCTCAACGATGTCGCTTCTGTTCAGAGCCAGGTTGAAAGCATGACGGAACTCCTGGATAGCCAGAATACCGTTGTTGTTTTCGCTGTTCTTCAGAACGTCCAGGTTGGAGTACAGCTGCATACCGAAGGTACCGGTGGAGGTAGAGGTGAAGTATACGTACTTGGAATCCAGGTACTCAGCGACGTTCTCAGTCTGCAGAGAAGCATCATCGTAAGTGCCGTTCAGGAAGCCCATCCACTTGGTGGCGAACTCTTCAACCTTACGGCAGTTGATAGCGGTGATGTTGTACTGGTTCTTGTACTGCTCCATGTTCCAGCCGTACCAGTTCTCGTTCTTCACCAGCTTGTAGTGAGAGCCGGCCTCAAACTCAACGAGCTTGTAGGGACCCCAGCTAGCGGTGGTCTCGAGAGAGGAGTTGTAGTTGGAGGTCCACAGAGTTGCGCCTTCAGCGGGAGCAATCTTGGAAGCCTCGTACTTGGCCTTGTGAACAACGGGGAGGCTGGAGAAGTAGTAGGGAGCCCAAACAGACAGGCTGCCGTCTTCCTGCAGGAAGGAGTAAGCCTTATCCAGGCACAGAACGATAGCGTTCTCGCTGTCGATGGAGTAGATACCAACGGTATCCCATGCAACGTCGCGGTTGGTGTTCTCAACGTAGATGCAAGCGTCATAGCCGGTGCCGGGCTCCAGGTATGCACCGTAGTTGGCGTACAGGAAAGCACCGGAAGCGGAATCGGAGCCGTCAGCGTTGGCGTAAACAGTCTCGTCGGTGATCTTAACGTACTCGGGACATTCGTTGCCGTTGGCATCCAGGTAACCCTGAGTGCCCCACATATTCCAGATGTTGACGTAGATGTCCTTACCGGAAGCAACAGCGTCGGCCAGAGAAGCGAAGCCCTGGCTGCCGATGGTCTCGTAGGTGCCTTCTTGGTTCTGGAAGAAGTATACCTTGGAGTTCTTGATCATCAGGGTGTCGTAGTAGGTGTTAGCGCGGAAGTTCATGAAATTGGGGTCGAGCAGCTGCTGCATGGAGTATACGAAGTCAGCTGCGGTGATAGCAGTGCCATCATCCCACTTCAGGTCGTTGCGAAGAGTGATCTTCCAAGCGTAGCCGCCCTCAGCCTTCTGAGCGTCGGTGTAGCCCCACTTGGCATCCACGGAAGCGGTAACGTCCTCCAGCTTGGTAGCAGCGGAGTAGTTGGTGGTGTAAGCACCGGCAACGATGGCGTCCTTGTTGATGGAGCCGTCTTCATTGAACTTCTTGTCGCCTTCGAACTTGTAGTCATACTCGAAGAAGGCGGAGCCAATGTAGCTCATGATCTGAGTGTCGTTGTTGTCCGCATAGGTGAATTCGTTCCAGTTGCTGGGCATGACAGCTGTGGTCGTATTGTACTGTGCCTGCTTCAGGGATACCTGATTGATGACCGGGTTAGAAGAAGCGGTCGTATCATTAGGTGTTGCAGGAGCACAACCGGCGAACATGGCTGCGACAAGCACCAGGCACAAAGTTACCTTGAGCACGGACTTGAGGTTTCTGTTCATGATGTTTTCCTCCATATTATGGATTTTTTGTCCCACTATCCGCAAGACAGTTTTGCAATTTCTAATGCCAGAACCTGCATTATTACGCAAAAGGGCCGCGCGAATGTAAAGATAGCATGATTATATCATGACTCCCTCGGTGCGTCAACTGTTTTTTAACAAAAAATTAATGTCTTCCTGTCGAAGTACAAACTTGTCAACAGAAAAACAGAAAAAGGGTTTTTATGCGTTTTTTGTTCTGCGGCGGATTCCCGCTCTGCCGGAGCCGGAAAGAACGGCATGCAAGTCCTACGGTGCCGGGTTGCGTATATCCGGTGCTGATGTTTGATCTATATATTTATAATGTATCATTTAAGAACTCTGTGGAATGCTGTTTTCTTTTAGAACCCCCACCGATTTCTTTCCGAATCAGTGGGGGCTCCTGCGGGCGGTCAATGACCGCCCCTACGTTTTACAAATCTTGCCTCTCCCTTTGGGAGAGGTGCCGCCGCAGGCGGCGGAGAGGGCGCCCTCTCAGTCAGCTGCGCTGCCAGCTCTCCCAGAGGGAGAGCCAAGTTATGCCGCAGCATTCAGCATATTTTCAATAAAAATTCCATACCCAGTGGTGGGGTCGTTTACCAGCACATGAGTCACAGCGCCGACCAGTTTCCCGTCCTGCAATATAGGCGAGCCGCTCACGCTGATGTCAAGTAGGGAACAAATAAATTTTGTGTTTTTCTGTGGTTTTAATGCGTATTTTCAGGTAAAGGGCAGGTTTTTACACACCGACACCGTGATCCTTAACTTGACATAGATGAATTGTCAAAAAAGGAGACTTTTAATTTCCCTTACCTTTTCGACAAATTCTGAGATTTACCGAACCTGCGGTATTGAGTACAAATAATGTAAAACGGAGGCTGTGATTTACAGCCTCCGTTTTATTGCAAATTATCCTGCTTGGATTGTTCGGCGCTTATTCGACGAAACAATGCTTTGGGGCCGTAGCAAATTCATGTTTTGCTACGGCCCCTTTCTATTGGTGCTTAGGCGTTTGCGCTTGCGTTATATTATTCAACAATGCGCTTTCTGGAGATGACCAGTACGAACAGGCATACAATGCTGGACAGCATCAGGCTTGCCAACAGGCCCACATTCGTGTTATCACCAGTCTTCGGGTTTTCAGAAATCGCAGGGACGGGGTTGGTGACGACATTGGTCTCAAGCTTGTTTTCACCCTCCAGGGCGGTTGCCTGGTTGACCACAGTGATATTGGTGTCGGTGACTTTTACCTGGAAGGACACGGTCTTGCTTTCACCGGCTGCCAGCTCCAAAACCCAAGTCAGTTTGCCGTCTGCGTAGGCACCGCCGTTGTCGGCAGAGCCGTCAACATAAGTGGTGTACTGCGGGATGGCATCAGTGATAGTCACTTCTGCCGCAAAGTCGTCGGAGTTGGTGTAGGTGACCTTGTACAGGAGGATGTCGTTCTCGGCCACCTTGCCGCCATCGATGCTGACGGTGGGAGCAGTGGGCAGGAATACATCCTTAACCACTGTATCTTCTACAACGGGGTTGGTGACGATATTGGTCTCGAGCTTGTTTTCACCCTCCAGGGCGGTTGCCTGGTTGACCACAGTGATGTTGGTGTCGGTGACCTTCACCTGGAAGGATACCGTCTTGCTTTCACCGGCTGCCAGCTCCAAAACCCAAGTCAGCTTGCCGTCTGCGTAGGCACCGCCGTTGTCGGCAGAGCCTTCAACATAAGTGGTGTACTGCGGGATAGCATCGGTAATAGTGACTTCGCCTGCCAGATCATCCGCGTTGACGTAAGTGATGGTGTAGTACAGAAGATCGCCAATCTCCACCTTCTTGCCGTCAATGCTGATGGTAGGCTCGGAAACTTGGAACACATCCTTGATCACGATGTCCTCATCAACGGGGTTTCTGACAATATTTGTCTTGTACTCGTTTTCGCCGGACAGGGCGAACGCCTGGTTTACAACTGTGATCTTGGTTTCCACGACCTTCACCTGGAAGGATACCGTCTTGCTTTCACCGGCTGCCAGCTCCAAAACCCAAGTCAGCTTGCCGTCTGCGTAGGTGCCGCCATTGTCAGCGGAGCCTTCAACATAAGTGGTGTACTGCGGGATGGCATCAGTGATAGTCACTTCTGCCGCAAAGTCGTCGGAGTTGGTGTAGGTGACCTTGTAGAGCAGAATGTCATTCTTTTCTACTTCCTTGCCATCAATGCTGATGGTAGGTGCGTCTGCAAGGAAGACATCCTTAACCACTGTATCTTCTACAACGGGGTTGGAAACCTCGTTGGTGTGGTACACATTCTCTCCCTCCAGCACGGTTGCATCGTTGACAATGGTGACGTTCGTCTCTACGACCTTCACCTGGAAGCTGACGGTGACGGTGGCATCGGGAGCCACGTCCCGTACTGTCCACTTGACGGTATCGCCGGTCAGGGTACCATTGTTTTCCGCGCTGACGAAGGTGGTGTACTGCGGGATCACGTCGGTGATCTCAATGTCCACGGGCACGCTGTCGTAGTTGGTGTAGGAGATCTTGTAGAGCAGGATATCGCCCTTTTCTACCTTCTTACCGTCGATACTCACGGTAGGCTCGGCGACGGTGAACACATCCTTCTTGGTAATGACGTTGTGGTGTGCGTTGCGGAACAGCAGGTCGCCGTCGTCCTTTACGCTGACAATCTCAGTCTTGCGTTCGTTGACGAACAGCTGACCCTCGCCATTGTCCTCTACGTAAAGCGTAATGGTGTAGACATTCGTATCCCAGCGGATCAGACCCCAAAGGATGTTCTCCTGCTCGTGGATCTTCAGCTCATACACGCCAGCTTCCTCGAAGGTCAGCTCGTCGAAGAACACCTGTCCCTTAAGATCGTTTTGCTTGGTCTGCTTATCGCTGCCGTTGACGGTCAGGACGAAGCTGAACTGCTTCATCTCTTCCGTTTCTTCGCGCTCATAAAGCTTCTGTGCAACAGGCGCGTACTTGGCAGGAGCAGGCTTATAGGTGTTGGTAAAGTTCAGGCCGTTCAGTGTGACCACGCCACTGTTGGTAGGATCGGCAGTCACAGTTGCTGCGCCTTCCACCACGGTAACCGTGGGGATCAGCTTGCCTGCGCTGTCATCGGCTACTTCTACTGTGATGTGGTAGCGGTTTTGAGCGTAGGTGATGCCCTTGTCAGCTGCACCGGCGGCCTCCAGGATCACATAGTGGTGAATTCCTTCGGCGGTATAGGTTTGGGCGCCGAAGGTAAACGCGCCGTTCGCGCTGACCACAGAGTCTACGAGATTGCCGTTGACAACGAAATTGGCATCGGTCTCATACAGCTCGAAGTTAAAGAGCTTTCTTGCCTCAGGGACTGCGCTCCAGTCGCCGTTCAGGAGCTTCTCGCCGTTGAGGATGACCTGTGCGGACTGGTGGGTATAGGTGTTTTCAAATGCCACGGGGGTGTTGTTGTAATCCACGGCAGCGGTGAGCGTGCCGTCGCCATTGTCCACCACGGTCACAGTGACGGTGAATACGGTGCCATCATACTCCACGCCGCCGGCATCGCCGGGAACTTCCACCACGCTGTAGGAGTGGACACCTGCGGCAGTGTAGCGGATGGGAGTGAACACGATGGTGCCGTCTGCCTTGTTGTAGCCGGTGGCTGCCAGGTTCTCACCCTCCAGCACCAGGAAAGCGAATTGCTCGTCTTCCATGGGAAGATCCTGATTTGTCAGGCTGTGCTTGTAAGATTTGGTGCCTTCCAGTGTGATCTCGGTGGGCTCTACGGTGTAGATATTGGTAAAGATTGCGGTGCTCATATTGCCGGTGCCGGGGCGGTAGATGTTCGTCGTGGCAACCAGCTTGCCGTCGCCGGGATCGGAAACATTCACAGTGATGTGATACTCACCTGCGTCATAGCCTACGCCGCCGGCCTGTGCGGAGGTGTCTTCCTTGAGAACGTAGTAGTAGAAGCCTTCCTCACCGTCCTCGTAGTGCAAGGACATGGTAAAGCTCTGCACACCGGTTACAGTTGCGGACTTGACAGGATCCTGATCGGTGATGGCAAAGTTTGCATTTGCCTTGAACAGCTGGAAGGTGAAGTTCTGGTTTGCAACTGCGCTCCAGTCGCCGGAGAGCGCCTTGCTTCCCTTCAGCTCCACATCTACAGGCTTTGCCTCGTAGGTGTTGGTGATCTGCAGGGTGACTGCGTTTTCAGAAGGCGTAACGATCAGGTTGCCGTCTTTGTGGCTGACAGTGACGGTGACAGTGTAGGGCTTGGGATCATAAGTCACGCCACCCTTGCTGCCGGGGAGCTCTTTCACATAATAGGTGTAGACCTTTTCGGCGTAGCCCTCACCCAGATCCGCTGCAGTGTAAGTGATCTTGGAGAAGGCAAAGGTGCCGTCGGCTTTGTTAGCGGTGGTCTCGATTTCCTGCGTGCAATCGGCATCTTTGTACAGGCCAATGGTGAATTCACCTGCTGCCATGGCTCTGCCGTCGAGAACCTTCTCGCCGCCGATGGTCACAGAACCGTCACCGATGACTGTGTAGATATTGTTGAAGTCTAGACCGTTGATGCCCACATCCTCAGATGTGCCGTAACGAATCACAGTGGGGTAGCCCTGCACCAGTTGCAGTCTGGTAGTGCCGTCTGTGTCGGTGAATTTTTCGATCTCCACGGTGATGTGGTACTCAGTGGGGTCGATGGAGATGCCACCCAGAGTGGAGGCATTTTCCTTCAGCACCATGTAGTACACACCGGGTGCTGTAAAGGGGATGTTTTCGATAGAGATGGTGTTGCCGTTGTTTTCCACCTCTGCCAGCTTCTTGCCGGTCACAAACGCGGCAGTGGATTCATACAGGCTGAAGGAGAACTCTCTGCCACCCAGATCCATACCGCCGTTGAGCGTCTTGGTACCGGTAAGATCAATCTCTACCTTCACATCGGTCTCGTAGGTATTGGTATGCTCGAAAGTAAAGCTATTCTCAACATAAGCGGTGTAAGTGCCGATTTGGTCATTTTCGATGGGCGCGTACATCACGTCAGCCTTATTCTCTTGCTCATTCCATGTGATTTGGATGGCATAGATCCAGCTCTCGTCGTAGTTCATACCCACCACTCGGTTTTCCTTCGCAGGTGCGATCTCACGCATGTAGTACAGCAGCTCGCCGTTTTGCGCATTTTGGATTGCCTCTTTGGTGACCGGGATCATGATGGTAGCTTTGCCCTGGGTGTCTGTCAGATCGTAGTAGACAGGCCGTGCATCGTCCTGTTTTTCAAACAGGCCGAAGGTGATGTCGCCCATGTGGGCGTTGACAGCATCACCGGTTTCCGCGTCTGTCACGTACTTCTGGATATCCAGGTAGATCCGGTCAGTGGTGACCACGTTGGTGAAGTCCTTCTCCAGGATCCAGCCGGTTTCGGCGTTGCCGGAGCGGGTGGTATTCTGATAGGCGTTGACCTCTTTGATCTCCAGTTTGCCATCCGCATCCTCGTCGGCAACGGTGATGGAGAACAGACCGAAGGTACGGTCGTAAGCAATGTTCTCGTTGCGGTCTTCGGGAATCACTTCCACCGCACGGAAATAGTAGGTGCCTACCTGGGTAAACTTGATGGAGCTCAGGTCGATCTCATAGCTGGGGTTACTCTGGCTCATGGTTGCCGTCAGGCCGGTGGATTCCGGCGCTTCATCGGCAAAGTTGTCGATACGCAGCAGCTCCACGGTGAAGGTCTCGCCACCCCAGTCGCTGTTGTTGGTAACCAGGGTCTTATCGCCACGGATCTTCACATTGGGATGGACAGGGGAAACGGTGTACTGATTGACCACGTGTGCCTCGTCCAGATCCTTGCCGTCGATTTGCTTGTTCTCATCGGAGTAGCGCAGCTCCTGCAGAGCGTAACCGCCGGTGAGTGTTTCCTCACTGACGGTGTAGGTAACACCCTCAGGAATGTTGGTGAAGGTAGCGGACTGACCATCCTTCAGTGCCAGGGTAAAGGTATTGCCGTCCTGGGTCGCGCCCGAAGGTGCCTGGATACCGGTGATGTCACCGGTGAAGGTCACCAGGATGGGGAATGTCTTATTGATGTGGGCGCTGCCGGGGACAAAGCCCTGGGGATAGTTCACAGCTTTGCTGACCACCAGGCTGCCATACTGCTTGGCGTTGTTCACAAAGTCAACAGCGTGGACGGTATAGGCATTGACTGTGCCGCTGGCGTTGGCAGAAACTGCTTTATAATAGTCCGTTTCCACCTCTTCCACGGTATACTCAGTGCCGGTGGGGATGCCGCTGATGACTACTGTTTGACCTGCCTTCAGCGTCACAGTGATCTTGTTGCCGTCAACATCAGCAATGCCGGTCAGGGGATTGCCGTCGGTGTCAGTGATGACGGGCTCTGCCACAGCCTGACTCAGGGTCACAGTGAAGGTAAACACAGTAGGTGCGTTGGGATCTTCAGAAGCCTCACCGACCGTCTTGGTCAGGGCGATGCCCTGTGCCGGAGCAACGGTGATGGAGCCGTTGTTGCCCAGGAAGGTGTACACATCCTGCTTGCCCACGGCGTCAAAGACTGCGGGGAAGAAGGAATATGCCAGGGTGTTGGTATCGTTGGCAGCCTTAGGTGTCTGGAACCGGGCCAGGTCGTGGTACATGGTGCCGGAGGGCACATACCAGCGGCCGTTCTCGCTGTCGTAAACAGCATCGTTTGCCAGGGTGGTGGCTGCAATGGGAGTCTTGATGGTCTCCCGTCCGGATACAGAGTAAATATAACGGTTATAGTAGTAGCCGGTGCCGGAGGGACGGGTGATTCCGGTGGCCACTGCGTCGTTGCCGGTAAGGATGGGGGTATCCTCGGTGTAGTAGAAACGGCTGTTATCCAGTGCCGGATGGAAGTGGGACTGTGCCACAACGGCGGAGTCAACTTCTTCCGGATCAGGGATGCCGTTGCCGTTCTTATCGTTACCGATGGCCCATTCGTTGGTATAGAAGGTGTAAGTGCCGTCGTTGTTGCGTTGGACATGACCGCCCTTTGCAATGTGCTCGGTGATCTTGTCGTTCATATTGACAGCGTTCAGGTCCTCGCGGACGCCTACCTCAACCACAAGACGCATAGGCTCAGCGCCCTCGCGGACGAATTTCTCCACCTTGGAAGGATCGTCCTCGTCCAGCGTCACGCTGTACTGCACCATGGGCAGCAGCGCTGCGGGGATCTTGAAGATCACGCTCTGGTGCAGGGTGGCAAGTTCGGTACGGACCATGACCACCGTGTGCATCATGTCGCTGTCGCCGTTTACACCCAGGTAACCGTAGGACTTATTGGCATATACAGCGCCTGCGGGGGCGTTCTCGTAACCGGAATCTTTATCCCAGAAGCCCACGTAATTGCCGTTTTCGTCGCCATACCAACCGATGTAGTTGCTCCAGCTGTTGTCGTTTGCGTAGTACAGCTGCTGATCCATATAAGCATTGTTAACCAGCTGCTGTGCCTGGGTGGTGGTGGTGCCGGGGATGCGCTCCTTGACGGTGCGCACCAGCTCGTCGCCCCGCGCATTCGGATTGTCTACAGTGCCCAGGTTGCCGTCGTTCATACCCTTTGCCAGCTCTCTGCCGGTGAACAGGGTGTTGCCCAGCAGGATGCCGCCTACATTGTAGACCTGCATCAGCTCGCCCAGCTCATCCTGGAAGGTAACATAGCCGGAGAAATCGGCGCCGCTGCCTTCCACCAAGGTAGCGTAGGACTCTGCCTTGATGGAGATCTCGCTGACGATCTCCTGGAAGGAGTTGATCAGGCCCTGGGCGTTGCTGGCGTAGTAGTAGGTATCCACATAGTTCATGGCTTCCACAGCGCTGTCGCGGTAAACACTCCAGCCGTTGCTGCCGGTGGTGATCTGCACGTTATTGCCGACTCTGCCTGCCAGATACTTGTTCCAGTAGCCCACCAGTGTGTTACCGGAACCTGCAGGATACAGCGTATTGGTTGCGCCGGTGCTGTTTTCCGTGCCAAGCCCCAGGGTCAGGAACAGAACATCCTTCTCGTCACTGGAGCTTTCCTGGTAATGGGATGCCACACGGCTTCTGACATAAGCCGCAGTCAGCTGGGTCAGGAAAGTGATTCGGTTAAGAGTAGCACTTTCTTGGTTGCTGGCGCCGTTGCCCACATTGGAATCGCCGATGTTGGTATAGCCGGTGGTGGCGATGGTGGGTGCACCGTCAGACATCAGCACGATGACAGGCAGCCGCTCCGCGCCGGCCTGAGGTCTGCCCTCAGGAACGGTGGTATCGGTCACCTTCAGGAACTGACCCATTGCCTGGTACAGACCGTTCTGGATGTATGTACCGCCGTTTGCCTGCTTGGAGGTATCGGCGACATTTCCGCCTGCTTCGGTCTTCAGACCGTCCGCAACGGACACATTCACATCGGTGCCAGAGGGAACATAGGTCACGCTCTCACCGGTAGCCTCCCAGCTGCTGCCAAACCAGGAATTGACACGGCGATAAAGCGCCTCTGTCCGTCTGGTGGCATCCACAGACAAGTACGCACCATTGACACCTGCGTAGCGACCCAGGGGTAGCACCACAGTGGCGGTACTGGGAGTAGCCTCATCATATGTGCTAGTGTTGCCGGAGTACAGCACAACGCCGACACGGTTGTTGGAGTTCTGCTTCATCAGCTTGTCGATGGTATCATTGGTGGCATCGATCATGGCATCGATCAAGGACATATCAATGGCGGTTGCCGTCTGATAATTGTAATTGTTTTGACGGATGGTGCCCACCTCGTAGGTGCCGTCCACCATAGAGCCGGACAGGTCCAGCACCAGCATGGTATCCGTCGGCGCGGAGGTATGTCCGGTGATAGACACATTGGAGGCGATGGCAGACAGTGCTACAAGGAAATTGCTGTTGTCTGTCAAAGCGATACCGGGAAGGTCGTCCGTAGCGGCGGTAAACACGGATTTATCCGTCCAAACCGCGCCTGCAAATTCGGTGTCCATTTTCTCGGAGCCAAAGTAGGCCTCCCAGCCGTTCAAGGTGGAAGGATCGGCCTTCTTGCTACCGGAAACGATGTTCATATCTCCGGTGGCAGCCTTTGCGGTGACGCCGAAGCCGGGTATGTAGGCCAGGATCATCGCCATACATAGCAGGACGCTCAGGGCCTTCTTGAATAGATTGTTCTTCATACGGTTACCTCCTCGAGGATTACTAAATTGATTTGTAATTTAAATTATATGCTGCAAGTCAGTGCTCTGTTCCGTTGAGTAGTGCTTTAAAGGTGTCTTCGTTGGTCTGGTCCACAAATTCCTTAAATTGTTTCAGAACCCGTCTGGCCAGCTCTCGGTAGTCCAGAGCCATGACCTTTTTGATCTTCTGCTGTCGGGTCTCCTCCGGAACATTGAAGATCCTCATGATGTTGTTCAGCGCCCCGGCGATCCGGGTCTCCAGTGGCGCAGAGTCATTTGTGGTCATCATGGTGGCAAATTCAATGCCGGACACCAGTGTCTCCGCCTCTACATATTGTTCTTCGCTCCAGTCCGGACAGAATTCACTGTATATGTGCTTAGCCCGCCGGGCATCGTTTTTGCGAATGATCTCCAGGCACAAGGCGCTGGAGTAAGCGGAAACGAACAGATCCTTGGCGATCTCGCTTTCCTCACACATCGCCGCCATGGTCGCCAGCTCCAGACACACCGCCAGAAGGGACGTTCTGCCCTCCTCCTGGACCATATCATTCAGTGTCTTTCCCTGGAAGCTGCAGAGCATTTCCACCAGCACCGCCAGCAGATGCTCCTTTGCTGGGAAATAATAGGTCAGGTTGCCGGTGCTGATGTCCAGCTCCTCACAGATCAGCTTGGGGGTCGTGGCGGAATACCCTTTTTCCAGAAACAGCCGGGTTCCTATCTGGACAATTTCGTGTTTTGTGGTATTTACACGTCTTCGCGCCACATTTTCACCTCCTGTTCTTCTTTAACAAAATTAGGATGACTGCTAATTCGCATCGTTGCTAATTAGTACTAATGCTAGTTTAGCACAAGTCCAAAAAATTGCAAGCAGTTTTTTCCAGTTTTTGAAAAAATTTTTCTTCGGGGGTTTTTCGCAAAAAATCGGGCGGCTGACTACCGCCCGATCGTATCACATTTCGCCATTGGCAAGGTTTGCCACAAGGGTGTACATCTCCATTTCAGAACGAACATTATGCGCCTTGTCCAGAACATCCTGTTTTTGTTCTTCGGATAAGTGGGCATAATGGTTCATGGCCGGCTCGTTTACAGCCAAAGCCATGCCGAAGCCAATGGGTACTTTGTAGAAATCCATATTGTTTCTCCTTTCGTCTTACAAATCTTGCCTCTTCCTTTGGGAGAGGTGCCGCCGCAGGCGGCGGAGAGGGCGCCCTCTCAGTCAGCTGTGCTGCCAGTTCTTCCAGAGGGAGAGCCAAGTTATGCCGCAGCATTCAGCATGTTTTCAATGAAAATGCCATATCCGGTAGTAGGATCGTTAACAAGGACATGAGTAACGGCTCCTACCAGTTTTCCGTCCTGTATAATCGGTGAGCCGGACACGTGTGTGTCAAGGATAGGACAAAATTTTTTACCATATTTTTTGCTAATCTGCTCGATTTTATACGAAATACTACGAAATATCAGACAAGATTTCTAAATAAACAAGCATTGTTACCCAATCCAATGTTTTTACATATGCAAAAGGAATTTGACTATTTTTACACTATTTTTCACTATGTTAATGTTGATATGCCAAGTTCATCTGCTGAGATGAAGAAAACTGAAGCTGTATAGAATGCAGCTCCAGTTTCTTTGTTTGCTATTGATCGTTTAAAAAGACTTCTTGTTCAATTGTTTTACCGCAGTTGAGAATTTCGCGGATCGCTTCATGAAACAGCCGGTGTTCCCCATTTTGAAGCATTTCTTCCAAATTGCGAAGGTACTTTGCTGTGCGGGCGAGTCCGAAGCCTGAATATTTGCGTACATCTTCTGCGGACATTCTCATCGGCTGCAACTCCGGAATAATTTGTTGTAGATGGGAAAACATCTGGAAGCCGCCTAAATCAATATCTGCCCAGAAAAAGACGGGAATCCCGGTGGATAAGGAATCCTGGATTCTTTGTATCAACTTGCGTTTTTGTGGACTGAGAAAACCACCATGATAGATTACCAATTCAGATCCTTGGATTTCTGAATTTAGATATTCATCATAGTTAGTCTTGTTCTCAATGAACACGACTTTCCGAATATTGGACAAATCGAATCTCTGAATGTTATCAACAGAAGAACTCAGAATAGCAAGCCCACAAGGAAACAGCGCTGAGCAATCAACCACACCAGTTGAGGTGAAGATGGAGAACCACCCTGACATTTCGTAGCTTTCTGGGCGAGCATAAATACCCAAATAGGCCAGCTTGTCTCGCCACCCCATCTCCTGATGCTGGCAGAGCTCTTTCAATTCAAGATCATGTTGCTGTGCAATGCGCAGAAATTCATCCCGAAAATCCCGTTCAAAACGCTTGCTGTTTTGGAAGCAACGGATACTGAAAGCACGCATCGTACTAGCTGTTCCATGAAGTGCATCATACTGTAACAGCACAGTAAGGAAGGCCCCCAGATTGCCCGCTTTGTCGGAGAAGAAGGATGGAATACGATATGTACTTCTAATTTTCTGCGCTGTCTCCATCTGCCAACTCAAAATCCATGGTGTTGACACACCAGAAAGTGCTTGCTCTATCTCAGCAGCAGCTGACAAAGCGGTATCCTTGGGATGCATTTTCCCCATTGTGCCATATGCTTCGTAAACATGATCCAAGTTTAGGATGAGTTCAGAAAATACGGGCCGCCCTGAAATCCATGTAATGGTAATTAGACCTTGCTGCTCACACTCCTCGGCTGCTTGATTGTATGCATCTCTTACTTCAGCATCTTCATATGAATACTCAGGAAGATCCTTGTTGTCGACGCGCAGCACAACACGCCGCTTTGATACGCCTGGCTCCAAAAGGTGCTTGCTGTTCTCGTACTTATCCAGTAGCCTTGTAAGAATCAATCTTCGTTCCATGCAGACTCCATTTCTTTACTGTAAGAAAATACATTCATATTGTACTTATCCTTACGAACCAGCAGGGTTTTATCGGCCAGGGGCATAATATCTTGCAGCTTATCCGGCGGGGTACAAATGATAGCCTGCAAATGCATCTTGCGCAGCAAGCGAACGCTTTCAATAATACGATCACTGTCCATTTTATTAAAAGCCTCGTCAAAAACAACCAAACGAACAGTGTTATTAGCAACACCGGATAGATTGTTCACTTGGTATAGCTGTGCAAAGGATGCCAATACCGCAATATAAAACGGCGTCTGCGTCTCACCGCCGGACTTAGTGTTCAGTGTTTGTGACAGCAGCTGCTTATTGCCGTTCTGGTCGGTAGTTTCCAAGTCGAACTTCAGGTAGGTTCTGTAATCTGTATATAGATCGATATTCTGCTGAAGTTCGCTTTGTTTTCTGGCATTCAACTGTGTGTCATCAGAAATTGTGATTCTACCAAACAGATCATCGATCAATGCGCCGTATTTTTCTTGAAACGCGAGGGCGAAAATTCCGCCTTCACCTTCTCTGTTTTCCGGCGCCATAATCATGTTGTAATAATCTGCGTAGTCAGGATTACTGCCAACACAGAATTGATAACGATCCGTGCCAAACTGAGCCTGTTTTAGCGCTTTGTTCAGGTTTTTAACCTGCTCTTGGACTTGCTCAATACTGGAACCCAGCTTAGCCAAGAAGTCGTTCTGGAATTGTTCCAAAGCACTTTCGCGTGCTCTTTTTATCTTTTCCCTGTACTGCGGCAATTCACTTTCAGCCAACAAATGACGTTCAGCATCATACTCATCGTTATCCATGACCTCGATACGGAAGGAGCAAGGCTTGAAATCATCGGCATATTTTCTTCGAGCCTGGAACAATTTGTTTCGACTGGCATCTGCATCTTTTTGAGCTTGGGCAAATGCGCCGCCGTCCCTAAAGTTTCGCAGAATCACCTCCGGTTTTTTCAAACGGCTCAGTTCTTGGTTATAGCGAGGAATGCCGACCGTATCACGGAATGTTGTCGAAAACTCTTCGCTAATCCGATCCTCTCTGGAAGTAAGAATCTGATAAACATCTGGTAACTTGTCATATTCCAGTTCGTAAACACGGGCTTCAAGCTTACCTTTTTGCTCGGAGCATTGTGTTCTCTTGCCTTCCAGCTCCTTGACTTCTTTCTCGAGTGCGTTAATCTGTTCGTCAAGCTTAGCAACCCAAAATAGATCCAAATGGGAAATCTGGTCAGTGATCTTATCAATTCTTTGCAGGATTTCCAAGCCACTCAAGTAATCTGCCTGCCGCTGTACCAGCTCATCTTGAACAAAGCGCTGTGTAAAGAGAAATTCACGATTCTTCTCTTTTTTCAGCTGATCGTGAATAGGCAACCAGCATTGCTGTTCAGCCTTAAACTGATGAATGTCTTTTTCTATACGTGCAATGCGAAGCTCAACTGCCTTTTTGCCGATAAAGGTGTCTTCCATTCTATCCTTGGGTATTGGGCGGGCAACATAACCGGAGTATACCATGCCGTCAGCAGTAATGGCAGTTTTGTGTTTCCGTAACTGCTGAACATGTGTACAACACACAACGCGTCCGAGAAGATAGTCGATATAATCCCTTGCTAGCGGATTCGAGGTATCCACCTTTTTTGCAAGACTATCATCCCACGCCGGCGCAAAGCCTTTTTCTCTCAGCTTCCCAATATCAACCAGGCCAAAGGATTGCTGGGGATAGTCGTGCTTGATACGGTCATAGAGAGTTAGTGCATCCTGATAGAATTCGGGCGATACCAGAAGATAAAACTTTTGAGTGTTCAAATATCCTTCAACAGCACCACGCCAGGAATCTTGACCATCAGCGATTTCTAGGACATCTGCTAATATTTCCACGTTGACTCTTGGGGTGGATTTCTGACCCAGATGATCCTCAATTCTCTTTTTGAAGTCAAGAAGCCCCTTAGGATAGGGCTTCACATTCCGACGGAGATTGGAAAGAACAGCTTCGGCAGAATCAATATTGCCGTTGACATCTGCCAAATGGGTTTCAACGCGATATGCCGCTTCACGCAGATATTTAGAAAACTGTACTGTTACTTGCTGTGCAGTTTCAAAATGACTCAAGGCATTACGGAAACTGTCGCTGGTACACTGACACAGAGCACCATATGCCTCCACCATATTAGATGCAGCTTGCACCAGAGAAGCAAGGCTACTATCACATGGCCAGTCCGCTATGCTGTTGCATACTGAAAACAAAACCTGCGCCTCTTTTTTGATTTCTAATGCCGTATTATTTAGCGAAACAGCAAGTCGGTTACGTTCCTGCTCCAGGTGCGCTTTTTCTGCTTCAAGGCGATTCTTTTCCTGATATACATTACTCGTTGCCCGATCTGCGATCAATTCCTCTTTGCGCTTAGTTTTCTGGGTTATTTCGTTACTAAGTTGCTGATAATCATCTGCAGCCTGAGTAATTCCCTGTTGACAATCTTCCTTTTCCACTTCCAGCTTCAGAATTTGATTTTCGGCCTGAACTTTCTCAGCCCATAAGATCAGAAAGCTTTGCTGCTGCATTCGGTCAATTGCGCTGTTCATTTCACGAAACAGACGATTGATTTCTGTCAATGCAGTAAGCTTTTCCTCCTGTCGCTGTGCAAGTTGTTCGTGGCGTTTATAGTCACGAATGTTTTGCTGCATAGATTCGATATCGGGCCGCTTGGGTATATCGCAAATATTTTCAGTGATAAACTGCTGAATATCAACAATTGGCCGGAAGGAAACTGCTTTTTTCATCATGCGGCAAACTTGATCGCTGTGCACATTCCATTTTGCCAGCATATCTCTACGGTATTGCGGCCCCGTTTCGTAGAACTTAAAGTGAGCATTCGGAATAGCCTTAAAATAGGTCCGAAGGTCAGAAATCGACATGGCTCGGCGATTTACCAAATAGCATGACTCCGGAATGGTACCGTCATAAATGAAGAACCTGTTTTGCTTACTGCCATCACTATGGCAGTCAAAGACGATTCCTGTTACAAATTGTTTGCCTTCCTGCTCATCGCAAAACTCACATGCTATGTAACTGGAAAAATCTTTGCCCCGACGAGATTTTGTACTGCTGGGATCCATATCCGCTCTGAGATATCCGTCCAATGTACGCTGTGAACTCTCGTTGGCCGCTTTGTTAAAGTTTCGAGCATTTAACTCACCCAAGAAAACAATTTGCAATGCATCAATAACCGTAGATTTACCTGCACCGTTTTTGCCTGTGAGAAAATTGATATCATCGACCTCAATTAGTTGTTTGGAAAAATATAGCCAATTAATCAACAATATCTTCTTCAACTTCTTCATCGTCATCCTCCTTTCTAAGAGTTCGAACGATCGCATCCAGCTTATCACTTGGAACGACAGATAAAATCGTTGGCATAATTGCAAATTTGCATGAGGTTTGATTTAGTCTTCCTTCAATGCGCTGCACAACACTGTGATTCTCCATAATAGTAAGCGCACGCTTAACTTCGTCCATATTAGGCCGAGTAGGTAAAATTGCATAATCCGTTACAACTTTTTCCAGAACGTCACGCACTGTGCAGATTACGTCATGCTCAAGTCCTGCTCTGTCCTGATTTTCATCGTAGATCATACGCAGAGTCAGGATAATTGCAGTTGCCGTTTTGTTTAGCGAGCATCGATTTGCCTCATCGGTATTTCTTACATAAAAGTATCCATTGAAGTCATCGTGCAGAAGTGTCCAGTCTAGGAGGCTTAAATAATCAGCAACTTCCTGTTTATGTGTCATTAAAAATAAATAATTGGGATTGCTAATCAATCCTTTGTCCGGTTGATATGTCATGCGGACAATATAAGTGCGGCTGAGGAGAAGATTGCAGACAGTTTTAAACTGCTCCAATTCTCTTTGAGAATAACCTTGGATTGCTTCCATGCTCATTTCTTTTCCTCCTTCCGAACAAATCGCAGCTGCGGAACCGAATAGACTCCTTCTTTATAGGATCCATCAAGTTCTTCAACATGATAAAAAGCACCGGTATCGTTGCTGTTTAGTACAGCCAACAAGCTCATAATATATCCTGTGTCATCAGACAGTTGCATATCCTTGGAGTAGCGAACAGACTCATTGCCGAAGCGCTCACGCATATATGCCAGTACAGCAGCTTTCCCATATCGGGAGTGCAGCATGGCTATTAATTCAGAATCAACTTCAGGAGAAGGTGTGTCCTCAATCTCCACCGGTGCAACAATCGCTCTTTTGCGTGGCCTCTTTCTATACCATAGGCTTTTCTCTGACAAGAACGACTGTTCATAAAGTTCAAACATAGGTTGAAGCTGATCCAGTAATTCGCTTGCCCGTCGATTTCTGGACAATGCAGATAACAAGTAGTTTAAATTACCGCGAACGTTATGATCGCGATTTGTCAAATTCTCTATTTTTTGTGTTGTTGCCCGTGTATACCGGCGCACTTGATCATCTATCTCATCCAGATAATCTGCTTCCAAAGTGTCGTATCGTTCTTTCACAAAGAATATTTTTTCTAACAAATCACGCCTGCATTCCTCAACACTGTCTTTGCGTTTGTCTTGATATGCGCTGTTTGCCATGGCCAGCAGGAGCGCGTCATCCGTCAACCAAGCGTCCAGAATGGTCTGAATTGGGATACGGTATTTAGGCACGGAGTCTTTGATCTTTAGGGGGCGGATGTATGCCTCAATCACCCGTTGCCCAAAATCGTCAAAGTGGGAAGAGAGTACTTTGTTGATATCCTGCATCTCAATTTGGATCTTAAAGAAGTGTTTCACGTTGTGGTAGACCGTTTGCAGCATTTTTCTAAGCGCCTGTGTGTTATCATAAGCACTATAAATCGCAAGCATCTTCTCGTATGCTGTTCCGCTGTCATAGGCGACTTTGAGTGTGGAATAAGTACTGAATACATAGGAATAGCCACGTTTAGGGGAATCCTCTGTTAATTGATGTAGCAATTCCAAGAGCCTGCTGCTGTATTCCGGCACGGTAATATATTCCTCAAAGTCTTCTCCGCGTTGCTTTTCATACCACCCTTTGCTGCAGAGCTTACGCATAAGGAACCGAGCTCTTCCGGAAATATCGCGCAGTTCTTCTTCGTCGATATCTTCTCCCTCAAAAGTAGCATCTGCAAGCTGCTGCTCCAGCCGTGAGCGCAGCATAGAGTAAAGCGTATCCTCTGGAATTTTTAGATTATCGCCATATGTGCAATAGAGTACTTCCAGTGCATCTGCGTACAAATGGCGATTGGGAGATGCTAAGATAGAGAATAATTCGGATGGAATCGCTTCAAATAGTTTCATGGAGATACCACCTCAACAGGAGTGTAAAATGGATGGAATATTAATATACGATGGGGTTAGACCTGATATCGCTTTCTATAACGGGACAACCTATGGTGGGCTGCACTGTGGAGATTGTTTTCTTTGCTTTACAGACGGCAAATGGTCCTCTGTAAGATTAGAATGGGATGATGGCTGGAAGCTGTGGCAAAACGGGTGTTTACAGGCAATTCAATATGGTGCCATAGTTAGAATGGCAATATGATAGCGTATGGATGCTGCGTTTCTCATGTGCAATATATCAGATAAATAGTCCAATTAAACTCCCTTATTGGTAATAATAGAATCCTCTTATGCAATTATGCCTTTACTTCCAGCAAAGTGTTGCTACAGACCATCCTTGGGTGTGCTCGTTTTCTGAGAGAATAGCAATCCAGACGGGAGTAAGGAATTGCCGGATGCCGTTAACAACTTCTGCAAAGGGCATATCGGGGTTGCCAAGTGATTTAAGGAAATACCGCCATTTGGTTTGCATATCCGGATCATCTGCAAGCGCCAGGATGCGATCAAAGCTGTCCTTCTCATAGACGGTGCCGCGGTTTTGGAGGGTTTCCTGGATTGCGGTTTGCAGTTTCGGACCATCAAAATCGAAAGTGCGGGACAGATAGTAAATATCGTAAAAGTCCTTCATGCGACCGGTCAGTTCAAAACGCTGCAGGATCGCATCAAACTTCTCTGCGATAGTACTCTCCAGAGAATATGTAAGAATCTCCGGCTTTTCGTAACCGTCCAGCTGTGTCTGGATGTTCCGGCGCTGAGCATTGGGAACGATCACATCACCCACACCGATATCCACATTAAAGGGAACACGGACATTCTTGATGTAACCGGTGATCTGTGTGCTGACACCATGATACTTGCGTTGTACGGCAATCGGCTCAGTTTTACCAGCTTTGAATGTCACAAAGTCATTGCCGGTGTTCACTGCCAGGATCTCCGCAATAATCTCATCCATACGGGCAAGGTCGTTATTCAAACCGCGCATGAGGAAATCCACATCCACGGTGGCACGGCTTTCAAAGTTGGTCAGTGTATAGATGAATAAGCCACCCTTCAGTACGAAATTCTCGGCATACTTGGAGCCTGCCAGCCGCCGCAGAAATTCCTCCTGGAAGAAAAGCTGCAAGCACTGCTGATAGCTGATACCGGAAGCCTTGGCTTTCTTTTTCAGTTTTGCAAGAACGGAAGCAGCAATATCTGCCATAATCTATCTCCTTACTCTTCCTCGGGGATGGGAATGTAGACCATCTTCAGCGGAATCATCTTACGGTACTTATCACTGAGCTGATCGTAGTATTTCAAGATCAGATCCACCAACTCTGTGCCGTTGATGCCACGAATAATAGGGGTATTCTCTAAGTATTTCTGCGCATTCTTGGTGTAATTGGAAAGGGTAACAAACAAGCCGTAATCGCCTTCCCGCATAGCGCCCTTCAAGGATTGAATGGTGGTTTCCTTGATATCGCTATCCTGGCTCTTCACTTGAACAAGAATCCGGGGAGGCAGTTCATCCTTGTATGCAGTGATATCAATACCGCTGTCGCCGCCCTGCGGGGAAACAGTGCAACGGTATCCCATCGCCCGGAGCAGATCTGCGACAAATTCCTCTAGGGCATAACCTTTCAGCTTTTTGCTCAGTTCCTTCAAAATGAAATCTCTTGTGGACTCGACGATATCCTCGGCGGTAGCTGCCACAGTTTCGTCGGATTCTGCCATTGCTGTAGCAGGCTTGAAACTCTTATCCAAAGCTTGGATATATTCATCTGCGTAGTTCTTCAACATAAAGAAAGACAGTGCAGAACCAAGTTCATATAAGGCGCCCTGAGAGAAAGCAGTTCTGGGTAGGTGTTTCAGCCACTTAACTTTCCTCTGTTGCACATAAAGAGCAGCGTTAGGTTCATAAATAAAGTCGCTCTCGACGATACCAATATTGATCTTCCGGTCAGATTTGGACGGGAATACCACATAGTCGCCGACCTTCATTTCCAAGGCAAAGCGGTATAACATACCGGCACTGGTAGCAACTGCGCCCTTTTTGCCGTTAGGGTAAGACTTGATATAATGAGCCTTATAAGCGTCGCGAGTGGGTTCCAACTTGCTGCAATCGCCAAAATCCTTCCAGCCGATTGCAATAACATTGTTATGCAAAAACAGGGAATCTTCTGTTGTATGGATGCCCCAAATTCTCTTTTCTTCATTTGCCATCACAGCCACACTCCTATCAAATCTTTTACTGCCTTTTTTACACGCAGAGGTCCGGCATATTCCATCAGCTTGGGGATATTCTTGCCGGGGTCATCGATGTACGCGCGAATTGCTTTATTAAAAATCTCTTTGTCCATCTTGTTACGATACCGCAGGCAATCACAGATCACACGATCCTTGTCATATATCCGAACCTCATGCCCATCTACATTGCCTTTCGTAAGGCCCAGTTCCAGAACAGAAGGTTCTACATAGTAAGGCTTCACAAAGGGGTAGTCAATATTGAATCGAGATTTTCCGGAATCTTTGCTAATTGCCAGATGCCACTCACCGGGCGTGCGGTCGCTATACCCATAATAGCGCAGCGCTGTATCCATGCAGAGAATTGCATCAGGGAACAGGCGAATCACGGTGCCAGCTTCGCTGAAATCATCGAAACAAACCCATTGATAATAACCGTAGCGAACCTTCTCTACAAGTCCGGCTTCAATAAGCTGTTGGACGTTCCGGTATCGGATTTTCTCCAGCTCCAACTCTTTGGTGCGCATCATGCCGCCGTAGTTTTCAAATATATCCTTGTAGTGCTGGATATCCATGAGCGCAACTCCTTTCTGACTTTTGACTATTTTGATCAATCGAGCGGATAAACTCATGCACCTTAATTATAGCCAGTTATACAGAAGAAGTCAACATATCTTTTTGTTGTTTTTGCTAATCAAGCGGATAAAGTCGTGTTATCTGGGTTTTGTCTAAACATTTATGAACAAAGATTCCCGATGAAAATGCTGCTTTCTCATCGGGAATATAATGTAGATTATTCTGTTTGCTTGCATACTTTCTTAATCGCTTCATAAATCCACGCAGTTGTGTGTCTTGTTTCCTCTAACAAATAAATCCTTTCCTCGGCAGAGAGTGCCCTGCGGATTCTTTGGATGTTGCTCTCATCTAAATTCTCTTTGCCAAGGGCTTTGATTGCCTGGGTCACAAGGGCAGTTTTGTAGGACATTCTGGATATTTCTTTGGATCTACAATGCTTGAATTCGATTGTAATATTTCCAAAAGAAAAGCTTCGGTACGGTCCGTCGCTGACAAAGGACCAATGGGCTGGGACCTGTGTGGACAGACCAAGCATATTAAGCGCGGCAGCTCCGGAAGGTGCGATCGCCCAGCCAAAATTTCTGGCTAGCGCCATTGCCACATGATGCGGAGACGGTGCTTCATATTCCTGCAGTAGCTCGCTGTATGCCGGCTGATAGTATACGCCGCGCATGACTCGCACGATCTGCTCTGATTTCTCCAATCGGGACAAGCACTGCCGAACCGTGTTGATCGGTGCTATATGAGAAAAAT
The DNA here is from genome assembly GCA_045579965.1 of Faecousia sp. Taxonomy (GTDB): domain Bacteria; phylum Bacillota; class Clostridia; order Oscillospirales; family Oscillospiraceae; genus Faecousia. The sequence continues at coordinate 9,064 of JAZNMX010000055.1, read as the reverse complement.
CTGACGCAATAAACACCGCTTCCGAGTTTTCCTGTGCGATTAGTTCTTTGATTTGCGCATAAATTGTTACCATCAACTCACCTCCCTGTAATAATTATTATATAGTATTCATTACAAAAGCGCAAGTTGTTATTATAAAAGAGGGCAAGACCCGTAGGCAAAGAGGTCAATATTTAGGGATGGCACCCTCAACTCCCAGCAAAAGGTTACTTGGAAACTAAATTTATGTTTATTTTTGTTATTGCCTCTGGGTCTTTTGTGCCCCTCCTATCTACTTAGTCAATTCTGTCAATCGCAAGCTGATCAATGACATTATGACTAAGATTTATATTAAGCTTCCTAAATGTTTTTAGCGAAGTGATGCTGCAAGTTCCGGCACCACTAAAACGAGTTCTATTCTTTGTTGTGGGAAGATGGATATCCTTTCTATGAATGCCTCTACGAGTTCTTTGGTCAATGTGCGGGTCTCCTGATATTCACGAAGCGCGGAAATCAGCCGGGTAAGCTTACCAAGCTGTTCTTTGCATCTTCCTTTCTCAGCAATCAGGGTCCGCACTTTTATTTCGCAATCGGTATGTTCCGTGCTAAGATTCTCGCTTTGATTTTTGAACTCGTCTTTCATAGTGCAATGACGTGTATATGCCTCATATACCTCCAACAGGGCATTTGACAGCTCATCCTGCTTCACAGAAAGTTGGTGTATATCTGCATCCATGTTTGCAAGTCGCTTTTCGTAATCCCCCATTATTTTCGTACTGTGTCCGGAAAGGAAACCATCTGATAACATCTTTTCAACCCTCTGAGTTATGGCCGCATACACAGCGCCTTCACTAATGTAATGGTTGCTGCACCGAGCCCCACCGGACTCCTTATAGCTGCTGCAGTTGTAATATGCTGCACCGCCTCCGCTCTTTGCGGCCTTCATAGCTTTTCCACAGTCTCCGCAAAAGACCTTTCCCTTTAGAATGTTCGATTTGGTGTTTTGAGGTGCGGTGACAGCAGTGCATTCGGATTGTCTGTCCTCTTTTTCATTCATTACCTGTACTTGTTCAAAGAGCTCCTTGGAAATTATGGCAGGATGCGCATTTTCGATAATCTGCCATTCGTCCTTAGTAGTACGCCGCTTTGCTGCGGCAGGTGCGTCCTGCTTCTTCCCGTGCACTCTATTTCCGATGTAATTCTCATCACTCAGAATCTTCCGCACCGTGGCTCGATTCCACAGTGCATCTTTCGCGGTTTCATCCTTAGTTTGATGCCGCAAATATCTCAACTTGCTGGGGCTGGGAATACCTCTTTCGTTGAGTTCCCTACAGATGGCAGTGATGTTATAACCTTGGGCGCGCAGATGGTAGATACGCTTTACCAATAAAAACGCATCGTCATCTATTGCGTATGTGCAATTTTTCTCGTCCCGCAAATAACCATAGGGAATACTGCCGGAAGGAGGCAGGAAAGTACCAGCTTTCTTCTTGGCATCAATGGCACTGGTTACCCGTTTGGAAGTATCCGTAGACACTTTCTGATCGATGATGCTTTGGAGAATGACCCTTAACTCAATGTCATCATCTTTTGCAATACTGTCGTAACAGTCAATAATGCTGATGAAGCGGATGCCCATCTCCGGGAAATCCTCAAGCAGCTTCCCGACAGCCAGATAGTTACGCCCAAGCCGGGAGATATCTTTGACGATAATGCAGTTGATTTGTCCAGCCTTAGCATCCTGCACCATCTGGCGAAACCCAGGTCGATCAAAATTCTGTCCTGTGTACCCATCGTCGGTATAGGTTTTTACATATTCCAAATCCTCACTATGATTGATGTAGTTCATAATAATTTTGATCTGGTTAGCGATGGACTCACTAACATCGTCACGGAGATCCGGGTGTAGATACCGGTCTTTGTTGGCGAAGCAGGGACTGCAGAAGTATTGAAATTGTTCTGATATTTGCTCGTTCTTGCCATTTTGAATTCCTCCTATTAGTCAATAGTAACAAATTTTGTCTTTTGGTGGAATATACTGAGAGTATTAGAGTCGCGCTATTAGTGCGGGTAGTGTAAAAATAAGTGAACTTATCTCCTCCTTATTAAAAGTGCCACCGATTCTGTAACAAATCGGTGGCGTTGGCTTGCATATTACCTTGTAGTAATGCTGTTAACAATATCGTGCATTTCTTTTTCAGAACGGGCATTATGCGCCCGATCAAGAATCGCTTGCTTTTGTTCTTCTGTCATTGCAGAGTAGGCATTCAGCGCGGTTGGGTTCATGGCTAAGGCCATACCAAAACCGATAGGAACTTTGTAAAAATCCATATTTTCTCCTTTTCCTCGGTAATCACATCAGAATATCAACTTTTTTAGCTGGATCCCAGTTGTGACCATAATACTTTGCCAGAAAATTCAGCGAACGCTCCAGCCGAACCGTTTCCTCGTCGGTCCCGTTGAACCAAACTGTCAACACGGAATAAATACGATTGTTGACATCCCGCTTCAGGATTGACATCGTGCCATCATCCAAGCAGGCGCCACTGGCATGCAGGGTTTCAACAGCGCCATTTCGGAAGACCAAAAGCGTCAATGCTTTTGATAATGCTTGCAGTGTGCGCTCGTCCATAGGATTACCCTGCCGCATCCAACATATTTTCAATGAAAATACCATAGCCCATAGTTGGATCATTGACCAAGACGTGCGTAACTGCGCCTATTAGTTTCCCGTCTTGGACGAGTGGTGACCCAGACATGCCCTGGACAATGCCGCCGGTGGCGGCTAGCAGGTCCGGGTCGGTTACCCGCAGCAGCAGGTTTCGTCCGTTCTGTCTGGAAGCCGGATAAATTTTCAAAATCTCCACAGAATATTCCTGCACATTGTTACCCGAAACCGTGGAACGAATTACCGCCGGACCGGGCTGAACCTCTCCCGGCTGGGCCACTTCTACCGCCTGCCCCTGCCAGCCGGTGGTGGTAGTGCCGAACACACCCTGGGGCGTGTTGGCGGTGAGGTCTCCGATGGGGGTTCTGGATTCGATGGCCCCCATCAGCTGCCCCGGCTCTCCGGATTTCCCCTTGCGCACGGACATCACCCTTGCAGCATAGGCGTTACCGGACACAAAGGGCAGTAAATTCCCCTCGGAATTGTTCACACCGTGACCTAAGGTGCCGAAGGTGCCCTGCTCCGGGTCGTACCAGGTGACCGTTCCGATACCGGAGACGCCCTGGCGCAGATACAGCCCCAGCTTGGGGCCGCCCGCGGTAATGGCGGGGGACACGTGGAGGGTAAGCTCCTTGCCGCCCCGGGAGATTACCAGCTGCACCCGCCCTTTGGATTGGTTCAGGGCCTGGCGGATGTCCTCGGCTGCGTGTATGGCAGCGCCGTTTATGCGCAAAATATGGTCACCGATTTGGATACCTGCCGCCCGGCTGGGGTTTTCCGGGGTGTCTTCAAAGGCGGCTACGGTGACCTTGCCCTCCTGAAGCTCCAGCCCCACCACCTGGCCTACGGGAATCAACTCCTTTGCCAACGCTTCTGCCGGCAGGATCAGACAGCACAGCAGCAGGCATAGGATGTATTTTGTAAAAAATTTCATTTGTCAGCCCTCCTTTTCGTCTGCACAGTTAATATGCCAAAGTCAAAGGGCACATAACCGCTGAAAAAGTCGAAAAAACAGGGAGAAACTGGATTTTCAAAAGAATCTATTTTCTACCTATTGACAAAGTAGGTAAATAGTGGTATATTACCCATGGCCGGAAAAGAAACGGCCGTCAGGAGGACAAAACCATGCAAGTTTATGCAGATAACGCAGCCACCACCAAGATGAGCCAGGCGGCCATTGGCGCGATGGTGCCCTGCTTTGAAACAATTTACGGAAATCCCTCCAGCCTGCACTCGGTAGGTCAGGAGGCAAAAGAGGCTTTGGAGGATGCCAGAGCCCGTGTGGCGGCAGCTTTAGGCTGTGAGCCCCGGGAGATTTACTTCACCTCCGGTGGCAGCGAGGCGGACAATCAGGCAATCATATCCGCCGCCCGTCTGGGTGAGCGGAAGGGGAAAAAGCACATTATTTCCACCGCCTTTGAACACCATGCCGTGCTCCATACCCTGAAAAAACTGAAAAAAGAGGGCTTTGAAATCACCCTTTTGGATGTAAAGGAAAATCACAACATTACCGCCCGGCAGGTTCGCGATGCCATTCGGGAGGACACCTGCCTGGTAACCGTGATGTACGCCAACAACGAAATCGGCTCGATTTTGCCCATTGCCGAAATCGGCGCTATCTGCAAGGCGGCAGGAGTGGTGTTCCATACGGATGCGGTTCAGGCGGTGGGTCACCTTGCCATCGATGTAAAGCAGGAGAATATCGATATGCTCAGCCTTTCCGCCCACAAGTTCCACGGCCCCAAGGGCGTGGGCGCGCTGTACTGCCGCCGGGGATTGCCCCTTGTCAATGTGATTGAGGGCGGCGCTCAGGAGCGGGGCAAGCGGGGCGGCACGGAAAACCTGCCTGCCATCTGCGGCATGGCGGCGGCTCTGGAGGATGCCGTTGCCCATCTGGAGGAAAATGCGAAAAAGGTTAGCGCTATGCGGGACCGTTTGATTGCTGGCTTAAGTCAGATTCCCCACTGCGACTTAAACGGTGACCGGGTCAACCGGCTGCCCGGCAATGTCAGCTTTTGCTTTGAGGGTATTGAGGGTGAGAGCCTGCTGCTGATGCTGGACATGCAGGGCATCAGCGCCTCCTCCGGCTCTGCCTGCACCTCCGGCTCCTTGGACCCCAGCCATGTGCTGCTGGCAATCGGTCGGGTGCATGATGTGGCCCACGGCTCTCTGCGCTTAAGTCTGTGCGAGGAAAACACCGACGAGGAAATCGACCATATTCTCACGGTTGTGCCCCAGGTGGTGCAGACCTTGCGGAGTATGAGCCCGGTATGGCGGGATTTGCAAAACGGCAAGCGGCAGTATATTTTATAATAAGGAGAAACAACGATGGCACTTTACAGCGAAAAGGTCATGGACCATTTTACCCACCCCAGAAATGTGGGCGTGATTGAAAATGCCGACGGTGTCGGTGAGGTCGGCAACGCAAAATGCGGCGACATTATGAAGATTTATCTGAAAATCGAAAACGAAATCATTGTGGATGTGAAGTTTGAAACCTTTGGCTGCGGCAGCGCCATTGCGTCTTCCTCCATGGCCACGGAAATGATTATGGGCAAGTCCATTCACGAAGCCATGGCGCTGTCCAACAAGGCGGTTGCCGAGGCGCTGGACGGTCTGCCTGCCCATAAGCTTCACTGCTCGGTTCTTGCCGAGGAGGCCATCAAAAAGGCGCTGAAGGACTACTTTGACCGGAACAATATCCCCTACGACAAGAAGCAGTTCCCCGATTGTGAGCACTGCGACCACTGTCATTAAGCCATGATTGTATCGACGAAAGGGCGCTATGCCCTGCGGGTGATGGTGGGTCTGGCCCAGCGGGAGGACAGCTTTGTGCCCCTGAAGGAGATTGCCGAGGCAGAAGGCATTTCCCAGAAATACTTAGAGTCTATTATGACGGTGCTCAGCAAGGGCGGCTTCGTAGATGCCGTTCACGGCAAGGGCGGAGGCTACCGCTTAAACCGGAAGCCGGAGGAATATACCATCGGCAGCATTTTGAAGCTGACGGAAGGGTCTTTGGCGGCGGTGTCCTGCACCACTCAGGGCCCGGCTGCCTGCTCCCGGAGCGAGTGTTGCCAGACCAAGCCCATGTGGGACCGTCTGGACAAAATGATTGACGAGTTTTTCGAGGGTATTACGGTGGCGGATCTCCTGCGGGAACAGCCTGCCAAAGAATAAAAAACACGGAACAGATTTCATTTCGAAATCTGTTCCGTTTTATTTGTTAGTATAAGCCTGCCAGACCGGCTGCGTGATTGAACAGCAGTAAGGTGTCGGTAAAACGGTCGTCACTTTTGGGACAGCCGAATACGCCGATTACCAGGGTTCTGCCCTGATACTGAAAAGCCGACAGCAGGCAGCTGCCTGCCCCGGGAGTTTGTCCGGTTTTTAAGCCTACTGCATAGGGGCAGTAGTACTGGCTTTCCGGATTGATCAGGGCGTTGGTGTTTTCCCACTTGCGCTCCTCTCCGGAGTAGAAGGTGACATAGTCAATATACTTGGAGGCGTACTTTAAGATGGTGGGGTTGTCCAATGCCAGCTGGGCCATTTTTGTCAGATCCTGATAACTGGTATAGTGATTCACCTTGTGAATGCCGTCGGGGTTGACGAAATGGGTGCCGGTCATACCCAGCTCCTGAGCCTGCCGGTTCATTTCTGCCACAAAGGCAATGGCGGCATCGCTGTAGTGGAGCCTTTGGTTGCCCTCAATCATTCTGCCCACTTCCACGGCAAGAATGTAGGCGGCATCGTTGCCGCTGGGCAGCAGCATGGCCTCTACCAGCATTTGCACGGTAAGCCTGTCGCCCCAGTCAATCTGAGCAGTGGAAGAGCCGGGGGCAACAGCCTCCAGAGCGTCTTTGGCGGTAATTACATCCGTCGGCTCCAGATACTGCATGGCAACATAGGCGGTAAACAGCTTGGTGATACTGGCGGGATATACCTGATCCTGAGGCGTACCGGCGCAGGCTAAGAATTCCTGCGTGTCCACATCATATACAAAATACTGCTGTGCCTTCAGCTCCAGCCCCACGGGGAGGGTAGCCCAGGTAGGGTCTGTCTGGGTAGGAGCGGTGGACTCGGTGGGCTCAGAGAAGCCCGGGCCCAGCACCTGGGTTGCTTCGGTACTTTGACTCTGGCTGGGTTGGGTGTTGAGGCTGGGCTGGCTGGGGGTTTTTCCTCCGGACAACCGGACACCCACCGCAACCACCAACAGCACCAGTAAAGCGGCAACTTCTGCAACTAATAATTTTCTCACAGCACGAAAACTCCTCTGCTTGTTGTCATAACACCAATCAGTATACTACATCCGGGTGCAAAAGGGAAGTGGAAAATCGATTTTTCTTTTCCCGCTGCCCGGGATTCTTGACTTTCCCGGAGATTAACCATATAATAAACATATCACTGGTAAAAGGAGCCTGTATTTATGAAGTATCCTATGACCATTGCCGGCTTGCAGCGGGAACTGCCCATCTGCCCGGTCAATGAAAATTTGTCTATAGCCGGCTTTGTCATCTTCGGTGACCAGGAGCTGACCGTTGCCTGCGCCGCGCAGCTGCTTGCCAAGGCGCCGGAATACGATTATATCATCACAGCGGAAGCCAAGGGCATTCCTCTGGCGCATGAAATGGCCCGGCAGGCGGGGGACAAAAAGTACATCCTCGCCCGGAAGGGCCCCAAGCTGTATATGCAGGATGTGTTCAGCGTTACCGTCCAGTCCATCACCACCGCCAAGGAGCAGAAGCTGTACTTAGACGGCAACGATGCCAAGCTGATGCAGGGCAAGAAGATTCTGGTCGTGGACGATGTGATTTCCACCGGCGAAAGCCTCTCCGCGCTGGAAGTGCTGATTGAGAAGGCGGGCGGTATTGTCTGCGGCAGAATGGCAATTCTGGCAGAGGGCGATGCCTGCAGCCGGGATGACCTTATCTATCTGGAAAAGCTGCCCCTGTTCCACCCCGACGGAACCCCCATGGAATAAGCGAACAAACACCCCCAACTACCCGGGGGTGTTTACTTTTATGCTGGGCTGTGGTAAAATAGGGAAAATGTTTGTCTTTGGAGCGTGTTATGAAATACGATTTAACCTGTTTACATATAGATTTGGACACGATTGCCCGGAATTTTGCCCAGATCAAAAGCCGCGCCGGCAGGAAAGTTCTGGCGGTGGTAAAGGCGGATGCCTACGGCCACGGCGCTATCCAAATTGCCCGGCTGCTGGAGCCGGAGTGCGACTTTTTCGGCGTTTCCTCCATTCACGAGGCCATGGAGCTGCGGCAGGCGGGTATCCGTGTGCCGATTCTGATTCTGGGCTATACCCCGGTGACGGCCTATTCCCTGGCAATCCGGGAGGACATTCGCCTTACGGTTTACGATTATCCCGATGCCCGGGCTTTGTCCGCCGAGGCAGAAAAGCAGGGGCGTACCGCTTCGGTGCATCTGGCGGTGGATACCGGCATGGGCAGAATCGGCTTTCAAGCCACAGAAGAATCTGCTGACCTTTGCGCAAAGATTGCCCGTCTTCCCAATCTGGAGGCAGAGGGCCTCTTTAGCCATTTTGCCGCTGCCGACTGTGAGGATCTGTCCCGTTCCTATGAGCAGATGGCGCTGTTTGATGCCTTTGATGCCATGCTCAAGGCCCGGGGGGTGAATATCCCCATTCGCCACATGAATAACTCCGCCGGTCTGATGCATTTTCCCGGGAAGTATGAGATGGTCCGCTCCGGTATTGTTACCTACGGTATGTACCCCAGCGACCAGACGGACCCTGCGTTGCTGTCAGTTTCTCCTGCCTTAAGCTGGGTCAGCCGGGTCAGCCATGTAAAAACGCTGCCTGCTGGCAGGCCCATCAGCTACGGCGGCACTTTTGTTACGGAAAAGGAAACCGTGGTTGCCACCGTTCCCACCGGTTATGCCGACGGCTACCGCCGCAGCCTGTCCGGAAAGTTCTATGTGCTGATTCACGGCAAACGGGCACCTATTCTGGGCCGTATCTGCATGGACCAGATGATGGTGGATGTGACGGATATTCCCGATGTGAAGGTGTTTGACCGGGTGACCCTGGTGGGTCAGGACGGTGACGAACGGATTACCATGGAGCAAATCGCTGAGGCAGCGGGGAGCTTCCATTATGAATTTGTCTGCGGTGTGTCCCGACGGGTACCCAGACTGTATTTTAGAAACGGAAAGCAGGTTGCCCAGGTCCATTATTTGCTGGGCAGCGACTGCGAGGAGTGAAGCATATGAAACGAATTTTAGCCGCTTGTCTGGTGGCGCTGTTGCTAATGGGCTTGCTGGGATGTACTGCCCAGGTGCAGCCGACCCAGCCGGTAACCGTTCCCACCACCCAGCCCACAACGCCCCCCCCCCCCCCGCCCCCTCCCCCCCCCCCCCCCCCCCCCCCCCCGCCCGTGGCCCCGC
>JAZNMX010000054.1:0-23588 GCA_045579965.1 Faecousia sp. | reverse complement strand
CCCGAACACAGAAGTTAAGCTCATTTGCGCCGACGATAGTTGCCGGGTGACTGGCCGTGAAAATAGGTAATGCCAACACGAATATTCCTCTTTAGCTCAGTCGGTAGAGCGACGGACTGTTAATCCGCAGGTCGTTGGTTCAAGTCCAACAAGGGGAGCCAATAAAAATACCACCCATTCGGGTGGTATTTTTATTGGCAATTTGATCCCGGTTTCTTGTTGGACTTGAAAGGCGGCTCTTGGCAAGTGTCCGGTGGACACTTGCAACCGCCGTGGCTTTTCCGCAGAAAAGCAAGTCCAACAAGGGGAGCCAAAAAGAAAGACACGATTTTCATCGTGTCTTTCTTTTTGTGTTTGTGTCCGCAAGGACACAACATCATTTTTTGCGTAGCGAAAACATTGTTCCGCATTAGCGGACACAAAACGAGGTTACCTTACGGCAAACAGTGTTGTACTTCGCACAAACGATGTGGGCTTACGCCCAACGATGTGATGCTTTGCCTTCAGCAAAGACGATGTTGCGACTTTGTCGCAAAAACACGCACACGCGTGATGATGTTGCACTTCGTGCAAATGTATGCTATAATACCCCCAAAGGCGGTGATGATATGAAGAAATGGAAGATAGCTCATATCTCTTTGTTTGCTATAATATTTATTGTAATACTTTTGTTTGTTGCTGCTTTTATATATGAAGATCAATTTCATAAAACTGAGATTTATAGAGAAAGTAGCCCAAATAACAAATATGTTTTTATTCTTTATCAAGTTGGCTCACCTGAGTGGCCGTTTGGTCCGGTTAAAGCACAAATAAAGGTTGTTAACTCTAAGGGAAAAACGGTTGACAAAGAATCAATCTCAATTCATAATGACGGTGCTGGGTTATATGAATATAACGTTCAAGAAATTCGTTGGTATGATACGAAGTTGGAATTTGATTGCAGTGGAGAAATTTCTGCAACATATGTTTTGGAATTTGAATAAATAAAGAAAATCAGGTTTTAAGATCGGTTCCATTTTGAGTGTCGGTCTCAAAAAGAACACCACCCAATCGGGTGGTGTTCTTTTTGGCATATCATTGATGCATTCGCATCAATGATATGCGATTATCAGACCTTTGGTTTACCGACTGAGTATAGCGAAAGAGGTAGGGAGCGAGTGGCAGCGGTCGGCAGATGACACCGCATTGATTTTATGACGCTTTCATGCTATAATATACAACAAGGTGGTGACAGCATGAAAAAGGCGATCGTCATTTGCGTGTTTTTGTTATTAATTTTTGCGACAGTTTCTACAACGCTTAATGAGGCAAGAGAGTCATATTATTATGATATGGATCCCCAAAACGGTGTTGACCTTTTTGAGGGGGTTGGTGCCTTTCTTACCTTGATGGTCGGCGGTTTAGTTGTTTTTTATGAATTGGATTTGTTTTGCACCACATATTATTTTGTCGTGATGCAAAAATCGATAGCAAAAACAATACTGAATGTTCTTTCTAATTTTAGTTTGGTTCTTATATTCGTTAATAATCGTCTGTCAAATAATTTTATGGAATTAAGAGCATATGAAGCAGCACAGCTTGTTTTGCTATCTATATATGTTGTTTTAAGGATGGCGTTTTTTGTTGTTGAATCCCATTTCTCTAATTGTGAAGAGGAAACTGGACCACAAGTTTAACTTGTTTTTTCACGAAGAAAAGCAAGTCCAACAAGGAGAGCCAAAAAGAACACCGCCCAAACGGGCGGTGTTCTTTTGTGTGTTTCACCAAAAGACAAATATCCGCGAATAGGGGATTGTTTTCTGTTTTTTTCTTTGCTATAATCAAAAAGGTATGTGTTTCGACACGAGAATACCCAAAATGAAACGGAAAGTTTGGAGGTCTATTGGAAATGAGCAATCTGGTTTACAATGTCAAGGACAAGCCCCCGTTTGGAAAAACGTTGTTGTTTGCCCTGCAGCAGCTCCTGGCAATTATGGCAGCAACCATTGCGGTGCCCGCCATTGTGGGCAATGGCATGTCTCCCTCCGCAGCACTCTTCGGCGCAGGCGTAGGCACGCTGGTGTATCAGCTGTTTACCAAGTTTAGAAGCCCTGTGTTTCTGGGCTCCTCCTTTGCATTCCTCGGCTCAATGGCCGCGGCATTTGCCGGCGCAGCTACTCCCGCTCTGGGCTATGTTGGCCTGATTCTGGGCGCTGTGATGGCTGGCCTTGTGTATGTTGTGATTGCCGGCGTGGTTAAGATTTCCGGCATCAAGTGGATTGACAAGGTTATGCCCCCTGCCGTAATTGGACCTACCGTGGCAATTATCGGCCTGTCCCTCTCCACCAACGCCGTTGCCGATACCCTGAAGAACGGCATGGGCGGCGCGCCTGCTCTGGTGAACGGCGCATACGCCGTAACCCCCAACGCCCTGCTGTGCCTGGCCTGCGGCTTGATTACCCTGCTGACGGTGATCCTTTGCTCCGTATACGGCAAGAAGATGGTTAAGATGGTTCCCTTTGTCATCGCCATTGTTGTGGGCTATGCTTTTGCCGCTGTCATGACTGTGATTGGTAATGCAGCTGGCGTGGATGCCCTGAAGATTATCGACTTCTCCAAGTTCGAGGCTATTCAGTGGTACCCCGACTTCTCTTTCCTAACCGCTCTGGGTGGTTTCTCCCAGATTTCCGGCAGCTACATCGCCACCATCGCGGTTGCCTATGTGCCGGTGGCCTTCGTAGTCCTTGCAGAGCACCTGGCTGACCACAAGAACATCTCCTCCATTATCGGCACAGATCTCATTGCAGACCCCGGCCTGCACAGAAGCCTGCTGGGTGACGGCGTTGGCTCCATGGTCGGTGCATTCTTCGGCGGCTGCCCCAACACCACCTACGGTGAGTCCATCGCTTGCGTTGCCATCTCCGGCAATGCTTCTACCGCAACCATTTTTGTTACTGCCATTATGGCGATGCTGATTTCCTTTATCGGCCCCTTCTCCACCTTCCTGGCAACCATTCCTCCCTGCGTCATGGGCGGCGTGTGCTTTGCACTGTACGGCTTCATTGCGGTTTCCGGTCTGAAGATGATCCAGAAGGTAGACCTGAACGAAAACAGAAACCTGCTGGTGATTTCCACCATTCTGGTTGCCGGTGTTGGCAATCTGGCTCTGTCCTTCGGCAGCATCAAGCTGACCAATGTCGCCTGCGCTCTGATTCTGGGCATTGTGATCAATGTGATCTGCAACCTGAAGAAGGAAAAGGCAGAATAAGTTTATCTCATATAAAGAACGCCATCCCTTCGGATGGCGTTCCTTGTGTTTTCGTTAAGGCAAAAAGCCTTCAAAGATGGGGATCATATCCATGCGCTGCGCGGCCTGCAAATCCTCGGCGGTGCGGATGGTCCACGCCACGCTCTGGACTTTCCAGAGCTTCCGACACAGCCGGGGGCTGATGTGGTTGCAGTCTGAAAACCGGTAGGCGACAAAATCCGGCTTTGTGAGGAAATTTGTCAGCAGAAAGGTCATAACAAACTGCAGAATCTTCGGCATAAAGCCGGGCTTGGTTTTGAGAAAGTTCTCGGAAAGCTGCCCTCTGATGATTTCGGGGTGCTTGGTTTTCAGCACCCGGACACACTTGGGGTCAAAAGACTCGATGCAGAAAGCGCCTTCATAATCTGCCAGCAGGGCGCAGACCTTATCGCAAAGCGCCTCCTGATTGCCCTTGGCCGTTTTCAGCTCAATAATCATGGGCGCGCGCCCACCGCACAGAGAAAGCACCTCCGGGAGGGTGGGGATGTGTTCATCCGTGCCCTCCAGCACATAATGTGCCAAATCCGGCTGGGTCAGGTCTTCGATGGCAACATCCGCCCCGGCAGTGCGCTTTAGGCTGCTGTCATGAATCACAGCCAGAGTGCCGTCGGCCATGAGATGGACATCCAGCTCAATACCAAAACCGCCATCAAAGGCTTTCCGGAAGGCGGCCATGCTGTTTTCCGGCACGCCTACTCCGTGCAGACCCCGGTGGGCATAGCGCCAGCCCCGGAGAGATTGCAGCCCTTTGTGACCGGCTCTGCCCCGGAGGGACAGCAGGTACAGAAGAAATAATGTAATCATATCAGTCCACGTCCAGGGCTTCCAAGCCCTTGACAGCGGTTACCTTGGTGTCGCCATGCTTTACCAGCGCCATGGTAAACAGCGCCAGACCCACAAAAATGGCGGCGTAGGGGAACAGAACGGTTTCCGCAACGGCGTCCATGAAGAAGCCGGACAGCACCGGTGTGGCAATCTGGGCGGCCATGGAGGCGGTGTAGTAATAGCCGGTGTACTTGCCGATGTCGCTGTCGGAGCACATTTCCACAACCATGGGGAAGGAGTTGACATTGATGGTGGCCCAGGCAATGCCTGCCAGAGCAAACAGCACATTCATCAGCCATGTGGGGCTGTCAGAGCGCATGAAGGCGGCTGCTCCGAAGGAAACTGTCAGCATGACAACGCCGGCCAGAATGGTCTTCCGGCGGCCGATTTTGAAGGCAACCATACCGGCGGGCAGATACGCCACAACCGCAGCCGCCTGAGCCAGCAGCATGGTGGTGTTATAGTCCTTGGAAAGGATGTTGGTGGCGTAAACGGAATATTTGGAGGTGACGGCGTTATAGCCGAAGTACCACAGCGCAACGGACAGAAGAATCAGAATCAGACTCCGCTTTTCCCCTGCGCTTAGGCTCCGCTTCTCGCCGGGGGTTTCTTCTTTTTCCTCAATGCCCAAACGCAGGCTGTCCTGGGCCATCTGGGCAGCCCACTTGGTTTCCCGGACAGTGAGCAGGAAGATGGCCAGAGAAACCAGCATCAGACCGGCAATGATGGCGTAGTACACATTGTAGCTCATCAGCGCATTTTCTACCGCAGAGGTGGCAAACACCTTGCCCAGAACCAGCACCAGAATGCCGCCGGCGGTGCCCATCAGGTTGATGACGGCATTGGCCTTGGAGCGCAGGGGCTTTACGGTCACATCCGGCATCAGCGCCACGGCAGGGGAGCGGAAGACCGCCATAGAAATGAGCACAACCAGCAAAAGACCGATGAACAAAATCAGCGTAGTGGGGGCTTTTGCGGTGGCTTGGGCGGCATAGGCCTGGCGGGCGGGGGCTACATAGTTGGTGTAATCCCGGTTGGTTTCCGGCTTGCCGGTTTCGGCATTTTCCACTTTGCAGGTTATTTGAATGAATTCTTCCCGGGTGAACTTGTCAGCCAGAGTAAATTCCTCGCCCTCGGGGGTCTGCAGAGGTGTCTGGGACTGGGTGTCGTAGATTACCGTAAGGGCGGCGGGGTCGTCGATTTCCGAAACGGCGGAAATGTTCTTCAGCTGGGCGCTGTCCACAAAGGAAAGGGCAACCAGCGCCACTGCCGCCAGAATCGTACCCACGGTAATAAAGGGCGTCCGCTTGCCAAATCGGCTGGAAGATTTGTCGGACAGCGCGCCGAACAGCGGCAGCATAAACAGGGCCAGAATGTTATCCAGCGCCATAATCACGCCGGACCAGGTCTGGGACATACCGAATTTGTTAATCAAAATCACGGGGATGGTGGCATCGTAGGCCTGCCAGAAGGCCAAAATCAGGAAAAAGGCAAAGCCTACCAGAATGGTGCGTTTGTAATTCAGCTTCATGTGGAATCCTCCCCAATTCAATGGTATAGAGGTATTATACTCTTTCAAGAGAAATTTGTCCAGTATTTGCCCATTTAGGAATTTATTAAGAAAAGCGGTCAACTTATTGACCGCTTCTCATTATGACATCTTGCCGGGACTTCTTTCGGTAAATATGGAAAAAAGACAGGGTGTGGATTGCCAGGGTGAAGGCCCAGGAGATGGGGTAGGAAAGGAACAGGCAATCCAGCGTATGGAACCGGGGAATCTGAAACAGGGTTAGAATCCAGAGAATCCGGACGCCGCACACGCCCATAATCGAGGTAATCATCGGGGCGGTGGATGCGCCCATGCCCCGAAGAGAACCGGTGGCCACATCCATCAAACCGCACAGAAAATAGGGCAGGCAGATATATTGAAAGCGGATCATGCCATAGGCAATGGCCTCCGGGGAGTCGGTGATGTAGATTCCCAGAAGCTGGGGACCCAAAGCATAAACCAGCATACTCAAGGCAAAGCCCAGCACGGCAACACAGCCAAGGGACAGCCCGAAAATCTTCTTCACCCGGTCCCACTGATGGGCACCCACATTCTGGCCGGTGAAGTTCACAGCGGTCTGGTGGAATGCGTTCATGGAAGTGTAGATAAAGCCTTCAATGTTTCCGGCGGCGGCGCTGCCGGACATGACGATATCGCCGAAGGAATTGATGGAGGATTGGATCAGCACATTGGAGATGGAAAAAACCGAGCCCTGGATTCCGGCGGGCAGACCGATTCTCACAATCTTTAGAAGCTGAGGACCATAAATCCGCAGCTTTTTCAGGCTGAGCCTGCAGCCGTCTGTCCGGTGCATCAGGGCACGGACTACCAAAACGGCGGATACGCCCTGAGACAGAATGGTGGCAAGGGCGACGCCCTCTACATTCATGCCCAGTACAATGACAAAAAACAGATTCAGCAGAACATTGATAGCGCCGGCGATGGACAGCAGAATCAGCGGGGTTTTGGTGTCGCCTGCTGCCCGCAAAATGGAGCCGCAGAAGTTATAGACCATGGTAAAGGTCATGCCGCCGAAGTAAATGCGCATATATACGGTGGAGAGGGGGAGAATCTCCTCCGGTGTTCCCATCCAAACGAGAAATTGTTTGGAAAAAATCACACCGATGACGGTCAGAACCATGCCGCCCACCACGGCAACGGTCAGAGCGGTGTGGACGGTCCGGTGAACCCGCTCATCGTCACGGCTGCCGATGCCGTGGGCAACCGCCACACCCGCACCCACAGACAGTCCGATAAACAGATTCACAATCAGGTTGGTCAGCGCGCCGGTAGCGCCCACGGCCGCAACGGAAGCGCTGCCACGAAACTGTCCTACTACCACAAGGTCAGCAGCGTTAAACGCCAATTGCAAAAGACCCGTCAGAATGATGGGAATGGTATAGCTTATGATATTGGCCAGCAAAGGGCCGCGGAGCATATCCAAATTGCGTCGCTTCATATAGCCCACCTCCTTGTTTTTCAAGGGTCATTATACTCCTTTGGTTTCAAAAAGCAAGCCTATAAGACAAAAAACCGGGCTGCAAAATTGCAGCCCGGCAATAAGCGGTTAGCGGTCCTCTTCGGGGGTCAATTCCAGGGTGATGGTGGGGTGGTCGGTGCGCAGCTGACGGCACTTTACGCCGGCGGCATCCAGCATCCGGCGGGATGCCATGGTAGCCATGGTGTCCTTATATTTGTTGGAAAGGTAGACCACTTCCTTTACGCCGCTTTGAATAATGGCCTTGGCGCATTCGTTGCAGGGGAACAGGGCAACATAGACCCGGCTGCCCCGCAGATCCCGGCCGTTGGCGTTGAGAATGGCGTTGAGCTCTGCGTGAACTACGTAAGGGTACTTGGTTTCCGCGCCCTCCCGGTCCCAGGGGAAATCGTCATCGCTGCAGCCCTTGGGCATGCCGTTGTAGCCGGTGGAGATGATGATGTTATCCGCTGATACGATGCAGGCACCGACCTGGGTGCTGGGGTCCTTGCTGCGGTGGGCGGCCAGCATGGCGATGCCCATAAAGTATTCGTCCCAACTGATGTAGCCTTGGCGTTTCATGGTGTGAGCCTCCTTAGTCAAATAAATCCTTGATGGTGTCGAAGAACTTTTTGCGCTTGGGGGTATCGTCCAGAGTGCCGTCCAGCTGGCGCAGCAGCTCTTTCTGTTCCTTGGTCAGCTTGGTGGGGGTTTCTACCACCACGGTAAACCGCTGGTCGCCCCGGCGGCGGGGGTTATTCACATAGGGAATGCCCTTGCCCGAAAGGGAGAAGACGGTTCCGGTCTGGGTACCCTCGGGAATCTCAAAGGGCACTTTTCCGTCCAGGGTAGGCACCTGAATTTCCGCACCCAGAGCAGCCTGGGTAAAGGAAATGGGCACCTCGCACAGCACGGTGTAGTTGCTGCGGGTGAAGATGCGGTGGTTTTTGATGTAGATTTCCACCATCAAATCGCCGCTGGGGCCGCCGTTGCTGCCCACATTGCCTTCGCCCCGAACCCGAACGCTCTGTCCGTGGTCCACACCGGCAGGGACTTTGACCTTGATTTTCTGGGTGCGGCGAACCTTGCCCTTGCCTTTGCAGGTAGAGCAGGGGTTTTTGGTGATTTTGCCCCGGCCGTTACACTGGGGGCAGGTGGAGGTGCTTTGCATTGCCATGCCCATAAAATTCTGGGTGGTCCGGATTTGGCCGGAACCCCGGCACATGGAGCAGGTCTCCACCGCGCCGTCGGCAGAGCCGGTGCCGGAGCAGGCGGTGCAGTTTTCAATTCTGGGGACGCTGATTTCCTTTTCGCAGCCGAAGGCGGCTTCCTCAAAGGTCAGGTCCAGACGGCCGCCGATGTTTTCACCCCGGCGGGGGGTGTTGGCGTTGGCACGGCTTGCGCCGCCGCCGAAGAAAGAACCGAAAATGTCGCCAAAGTCGCCAAAATCTCCGAAACCGCCGAAGCCGCCAAAGCCGCCGCCCTGACCCGCACCGAAATTGGGGTCAACGCCGGCAAAGCCGAACTGGTCATATTTGGACCGGCGTTCATCGTCGGAGAGCACCTCGTAAGCTTCTGCCGCCTCTTTGAATTTTTCCTCCGCTTCCTTGCTGTCGGGATTGCGGTCGGGATGGTATTTCATGGCAAGCTTTCGGTAAGCTTTTTTGATATCCTCAGCGCTGGCACTCTTTTGGACACCCAGCACCTCGTAATAATCGCGTTTGTTTTCTGCCATTTGCTATCACCTCAATAGATGGACCTCGTCAAAGGCCCCCTTGTGTAAAGGGGGCTGTCATGGCATAAGCCATGACTGGGGGATTGTTGTTTTTATATGTTTTACAATCCCTCCGGCTCGCCCTTGGCGAGCCACCTCCCTTTGCACAAGGGAGGCTTTATTACACCGAAAAGGGGCGGCTTTCACCGCCCCTCGGGCATCTGAATATTAGTCTACGGTTTCGTAGTCGGCGTCAACCACGCCGTCGTCACCCTGGGGTGCTGCGCCGGGCTGACCCTGGGGATTTGCCTGCTGATACAGCTTTTCGGATACGGCGTAGAAGGCCTTCTGGACTTCCTCGGTTGCGGCCTTGATGGCGGCAATGTCGCTGCCCTTATTGTCTTCCTTCAGCTTATCCACAGCAGCCTGGATGGTGGCCTTTTCCTCGTCGCTGATCTTGTCGCCCAGCTCGCCCAGAGTCTTTTCGGTCTGGTAAACGGTCTGGTCGGCGGCGTTGTGGGTGTCCACCTCTTCCTTCCGGGCCTTATCCTCAGCGGCGTACTGCTCAGCCTCACGGACAGCCTTGTCGATGTCCTCCTGGCTCAGGTTGGTGGAGGCGGTGATGGAGATGTTCTGCTCCTTACCGGTACCCAGGTCCTTGGCGGAAACCTTTACAATACCGTTGGCGTCAATGTCAAAGGTGACCTCAATCTGGGGAACGCCACGGGGAGCCGGAGCAATGCCGTCCAGCTTGAAGTTGCCCAGAGTCTTATTGTAAGCGGCCATTTCCCGCTCGCCCTGGAGGACATGAACGTCTACAGCGGTCTGTCCGTCAGCGGCGGTGGAGAAAATCTGGCTCTTGCGGGTGGGAATGGTGGTGTTGCGCTCGATCAGACGGGTGAACACACCGCCCATGGTTTCGATACCCAAAGACAGGGGAGTAACGTCCAGCAGCAGGATATCCTGCACATCGCCGGTGAGCACGCCGCCCTGAATGGCTGCGCCAACAGCCACGCACTCGTCGGGGTTGATGCCCTTAAAGCCTTCCTTGCCGGTAATCTTCTTAACGGCCTCCTGAACGGCGGGAATACGGGTAGAGCCGCCAACCAGCAGAACCTTATCCAGATCGCTGGGCTTCAGGCCGGCATCGCTGAGAGACTGGTTTACGGGCTTCAAGGTCCGCTCCACCAGGTCGGCAGTCAGCTCGTTGAACTTTGCCCGGGTCACAGTCACGTCCAGGTGCTTGGGACCGGTGGCGTCTGCGGTGATATAGGGCAGATTCACATCGGTGGAAACCACGCCGGACAGCTCGATCTTGGCCTTTTCGGCAGCTTCCTTCAGCCGCTGCATGGCAACCTTATCCTTGCTCAGGTCGATGCCTTCTGCCTTCTTGAATTCGGCAACCAGATAATCCATGACTCTCTGGTCAAAGTCGTCGCCGCCCAGACGGGTGTCGCCGGCAGTTGCCTTAACCTCTACGATGCCGTCGCCGATTTCCAGAATGGAAACGTCGAAGGTGCCGCCGCCCAGGTCGTAGACCATGATTTTCTGCTCATTTTCCTTGTCCAGACCGTAGGCAAGAGCCGCAGCGGTGGGCTCGTTGATAATGCGCTTGACATCCAGACCGGCAATCTTGCCGGCGTCCTTGGTTGCCTGGCGCTGTGCGTCAGAGAAGTAAGCGGGGACGGTGATGACCGCCTCGGTCACCGGTGCGCCCAGATAAGCCTCGGCATCTGCCTTCAGCTTTGCCAGGGTCATGGCGCAGATTTCCTGGGGGGTGTAGTTCTTGCCGTCGATGGTGACCTTGTAGTTTTCGCCCATGTGGCGCTTGATGGAAGCCACGGTGCGGTCGGCATTGGTGACAGCCTGCCGCTTGGCAACCTGGCCCACCATACGCTCGCCGCTTTTGGCAAAGGCAACCACAGAGGGAGTGGTTCTGCCGCCCTCGGCGTTGGCGATGACAACCGGCTCGCCGCCTTCCAGAACGGCTACACAAGAGTTGGTTGTACCCAAATCAATACCAATAATCTTACCCATAATCAATTTCCTCCTAAGATGAAAAGTTTTTACAAATTAATTTGCCACCTGAACCATGGCGAAGCGGACGATTTTGTCGCCCAGCTTAAAGCCCTTTTGGAACACTTGGCTGATGATGTTTTCTCCCAGACTTTCGTCTTGGGTGTGCATTACGGCGTTGTGAAGCTCGGGGTTGAATTCGTCGCCCACATTGCCGAAGATTTCCACGCCCAGGCCGGTGAGAATTTTCGTAAGCTCGTTCATGGTCATCTCTACGCCCTTTTTGTAGGCAGCATCCTCGCAGGGCTGATTCAGCGCCCGCTCCAGATTGTCGTAAACCGGCAGCAGCTTTTCTACTGCGTCGGATTTGCCATTTGTGTAGGAAAGCTCCTTTTCCTTGGCGGTGCGCTTGCGGAAATTGTCGTATTCCGCAGCCAGCCGCAGGTGGGCATCATGCTCCTGGTTGTATTTTTCCTCCCAGGGATTTACGGCTTCCGCCTCCAAAGGCGTTTCCACCGTTTCCTCTACGGGAGTCTCATTCTGTTTCTTTTTTGCCACGACGGTTCCTCCTGAATATTATTCGGCTTCGTGCTGCTCCGGCAGCTGGGGATGCTCCGGCTTATTGAACATTTTGGAAAGGCTTTCCGCAAAGTAGCTCAGCCGGGCGGTAACCTTGGCGTAGTCCATACGGGTGGGACCGACCACGCCGATCATACCCTGAAGTCCGTCGCCGATGTCAAACTTGGTCATAACCACGGAGGTGTCCTTTAATTCCTGAGCGATGTTTTCCGGACCCACCAGCACCTGGGTGCCGTTGGCGTTTTGCATCACCGCGGGAAGATTGCTCAGGGTATCCTCATCCAGACTGGTCAGCACTCGCTGGGCCTTGTCGATGTTGCGGTATTCCGGCTGATCCAGAAGCCGTACCTGCCCGGCAACCACCATGTTGGTGCTATGTTGACGGTGAAGGGTTTCGGTGGTGAATTCCACAATCACCGGCACCAAGGATGCCGCTACGCCGGCGGAGGCCATTACCCGGTCCATGAGTGCCGGGGTGAATTCCTCCCAGCTCAGGTCGGTCATAGTGGCGTTGAGAACTGCGCAGAGCACCCGCAGATCCTGCTCGCCAATGTCCAGCGGCAGCTTAATCAGCTTATTGACCACTTCGTCGGTGGAGAGCATTACCACTAAAATAAAGCTGCCTGCGCCAGCCTGAATCAAATCGAACCGGCGGACGGTAGCGCCGCTCTGACGGGAAGCCATGGAAATGGCCGGCAGCTCCGTTGCCTGGGATACCAGCTTGGCAACCCGTTCCACCAGCTTATCCACCCGCTGCATTTTTTCTTCGATGGCGGTGTTAATGGATCGGGTTTCGTCCATGCTCAGCCGGTAGTCTGCCATCAGTTCGTCCACATACAGCCGGTAACCGGCAGCGGAGGGAATCCGCCCGGCGCTGGTGTGGGGCTGTTCCAGATAGCCCATGGCAGTCAAATCCGCCATTTCGTTGCGAATGGTGGCGGAGGAGTAGTTCATATCCGGCATTTCGGCAATGGCCTTGGAGCCCACGGGCTCTGCAGTGCGGATATACAGGTCCACAATAGACCGCAGGACCTTTTTCTTTCGTTCGGTCATTTCCAAAGGGCTCACTCCTTTCGGATTAGCACTCAATATACCTGAGTGCTAAGCACACTATACTATAGAGTGCTAAAAAAGTCAAGGGGTTGAAAAATAAATAATTTTTGAACAAAGGGGAAAAGGATTCGTTTTGTATCGAAAAGGTATCAATCCCGCTACTTGGGCGGAAATTAGATTGCTTTTTAGTCGAATATATGGTATAGTAATCAAGCAAAAATAGGGAAGTGAGTCCTGAACGATTATGAGGTGAAGAAATGCATATTGAAAAAATTGCCGGCGCGTTCCAGTTGGATGGCAAGCCTGTTTCTTTTGAAGAGTTTGGACACGGACATATTAACCATACACTAAAAGTGACAACAGATACCGGCGCAGAATATGTTTTGCAGAAAGTGAATAAATATGTGTTCCGGGACCCCATCCGGCTGATGGCCAATGTGGGCGCCGTTACGGAATTTCTGGGCGCACGGGTTTCCGAGGCCCGGCAGGCACTGCACTATATCCCCACCCATACGGGCCTTCTGTACCACCGGGACCGGAAGGGTGAATTCTGGCGGGTATACGATTATATCGGCGGATTCTGCCTGGACGCACCGGAAACCGATGAAGATTTCTACCAGAGCGCTCTGGCCTTCGGCCGTTTCCAGGAGCTTCTGTCGGATTTCCCCGCCCATACCCTGTATGAAACCATTCCGGAATTCCACAACACCGTGGACCGCTACCGCCAGTTCAACGAGTCCGTAAAAATCGACCCCCTGGGTCGGGTAGCCAATATCCGGGATGAGATTTACTACCTGAAAAAGCAGGAGGAGGTTGCCGGCACCCTGCAGCGGATGCGGGAAAGCGGCGAGCTGCCCCTGCGGGTTACCCACAACGATACCAAGCTGAACAATGTCCTGCTGGACCGCACTACCCGCAAATCCCTTTGCGTGCTGGATTTGGATACGGTTATGCCGGGTCTCAGCGCCTATGATTTCGGCGATTCCATTCGCTTTGGCGCTGCCACTGCGGCAGAGGATGAGCCGGATTACGAAAAGATGAGCCTGGACCTGCATTTGTTTGAAGTATATACCAAGGGCTTCCTGGAGGCTGCCCCTGCGTTGACAGACAAGGAAGTGGAAATGCTTCCCATGGGCGCATTGGTGATGACCCTGGAGGTAGCTGTCCGGTTCCTGAAGGACTATATCGACGGCGATTTGTATTTCAAAATTGCCTATCCCGAACATAATTTGATCCGCGCCCGGACCCAGATTCGTCTGGCCCAGGATATGCAGGCGAAAATGTCCCAAATGCAGCGCATTGTGGCAGAGGTTGCCGCTGAAGTTCGCAAATAAGGAGAATGTATCATGCAGTACTTAGGTGTTTCTTATGAAATGAGCCACAGCCCCAAGCTGGACCCCGGCTTTATTCCCTTCGGTGTGTGGATGAATGCTTATGAAATTGGCGCAGAAAAGGAAATTGCCATCGCCGTAGAGCGCAACGAGGGCTTTGTTTCCGTCCGCCGGGCCAAAATTTACGGAAGCGCTGAAATGGCAGAGGCAGACTACCGGTTTGTTGAGCGGTATGTGAAGTTCCTGCTGTGGTCCATCGGCGGCTTTAAGGTGTCGGTCTGCGGCTGCAGCGAAATTGCAAAGCGGCTGCAGAAGGCATACAGCGCCGATGGCGAGCGCGCCTTTGACTATGATTTCTTCCAGAAGCTGTATGAGCGCCCCCTGGAGATTCTGGACCTGCCTTTGGAGGCTTGCCCCCAGCCCAATGAATCCCCCCGGCCCATCGGCGGTCATCTGGAGGGCTGCCGGATCGGCTTTGATGCCGGTGGCTCCGACCGTAAGGTGTCCGCGGTGATTGACGGCGAAGTGGTCTACTCCGAGGAAGTGGTTTGGCATCCCAAGAAGAACCCCGACCCCAACTATCAGTATGAGGGCATTCTGGATTCCTTCCGCACCGCTGCCTCCAAGATGCCCCGGGTGGATGGAATCGGCGTTTCCTCTGCCGGCGTATTTATCGGAAATGCGCCTATGATTTCCAGCATCTTCTACTGCGTTCCCCGGGAGCGCTGGGAGGAAGTTAAGACGGTGTTTGACCGGGCTGCCGCTGCCATTGGTGATGTGCCCATTGTGGTGGCAAACGACGGTGATGTATCTGCCCTGGCCGGCGCCATGGGTATGAACTGCGGTAATATCATGGGTCTTGCCATGGGAACCAGCGAAGCGGTAGGCTACGTGGACCAGGACAAAAATGTTCTGGGCTGGATTTCCGAGCTGGCCTTTGCGCCGGTGGATTTAAGTGAAGATGCCATGCAGGACGAATGGTCCACCGACTTTGGCGTAGGCTGTAAGTACTTCTCTCAGGATGCGGTGATTAAGCTTGCTCCCAGAGCCGGAATAGCGCTGGACGAGGACTTAACCCCTGCCGAGAAGCTGAAGGTGGTTCAGAAGCTGATGGAAGCCGACGATGAGCGGGCCAAGGCTGTGTTCCACGATATCGGCATCTATCTTGCCTATACGGTGGTGCAGTATTGCCGGTTCTACCACATTGAGCATTTGATGCTGCTGGGCCGGGTCATGTCCGGCAAGGGCGGTGACGAGATTCTCGCCACCTGCCAGGCTGTTTTGGCAGCGGAATTCCCCGAAATTGCCAAGCAGGTGGAGGTTATGCTCCCGGACGAGAACACCCGTCGGGTGGGTCAGAGCGCCGCGGCGGCCAGCCTGCCGGCCATTCAGTAAATCATGTTGGGAGGCAGCTGGCTCTTGCCGCTGCCTCCTGTTGTGTAAAAGGAGCTTTGTATGTTTTATAAAAATGCGAGAATTTTTTGCAGTGACAGCCGGTTCCATACCGGTGCTTTTGAAGTAAAGGACGGCCGTTTCGGCGCGATTCTGCCGGAAAATGTCCCTGCCGATGCCATTGATTTGGAGGGCGCGACGGTGATTCCGGGCCTCATTGATGTCCACAACCACGGCAATTCCGGCGCGGACTTTTCCGACGGCGATTACCAGGGACTGAAGAAAATGGCAAAGTATCTTGCCGAAAACGGAATTACTTCCTTTGCCCCTGCCTCCATGACCCTGCCCTATGAGGTGCTGAGCAAGGCCTTTGCCACCGCCAAGCAGCTGAAGGAGGAGGCTCCCGAGGGCCATTCCCGGCTGATGGGCATTCAGATGGAGGGTCCCTATTTTTCTGAGAAGAAAAAGGGCGCCCAGAACGGCGAATATCTGAAAGAGCCGGATTTTGAGGGCTTCAAAAAGCTGTTTGAAGATTGCGGCGGCTTGGTGGGTATTGTGGATGTGGCGCCGGAGCTGCCCGGTGCGGCGGAGTTTGTGGAAAAGGCAAGCAAGCTGTGTACCGTTTCCGTTGCCCATACCGATTCCGACTATGACCACGCCCGGGAGGCTTTCGCCCGGGGCGCAACCCATCTGACCCATTTGTACAACGCCATGCCCGGCATTCACCATCGCAATCCCGGTGTGATTCCGGCGGCGGTGGAAAGCCCCACCGTCCGGGCAGAGCTGATTTGCGACGGCATGCACATTCATCCTGCCTCGGTTCGGCTGGCCTTTGCCATGTTCGGCGGTGAGCGGATGGTGCTGGTATCCGACGCTCTGCGTTGCTGCGGTATGCCCGACGGCGAGTATGAGCTGGGCGGTCAGCCGGTATTTCTGGCGGGCGGCGTTGCCAAGCTGGCAGACGGCACTCTGGCAGGCTCTGCCACCAATCTGTATGACTGCATGAAAAATGCCATTGTGTTCGGCATTCGCGAGGAGGATGCTGTTCGCGCTTCCACCATCAACCCCGCCTGCGCCTTGGGCGTGCAGGATCAGGTGGGCTCTATCGCCACCGGTAAGCTGGCAGACTTTATCGTATGCCGCAGCGACTATACCGGCAGACGGGTATTTCTGGGCGGCTGCGAACTGGCATAAAGGGATTTATGGTACTAAAGAAGTTTGTGGGCAGCCGGGATTTCTACCGCAGGGTGATGGCGGTGGCTATGCCCATTATGATTCAAAATGCCATCACCAACTTTGTCTCCCTGCTGGATAATATCATGGTGGGGCAGGTAGGCACGTTAAGCATGAGCGGTGTCGCCATTGTCAACCAGCTGATGTTTGTGTTCTATCTGTGTGTATTTGGCGCATTGGCGGGCGCAGGCCTGTTCACCGCCCAGTTTTTTGGCAGCGAGGACTCGGAGGGTATTCAATTTACCCTCCGGTTCAAGGTGATTGCTGGTATCATCATTGCCGGCTTGGGAATCGGCCTGTTTTTGACGGTGGGGGATAAGCTCATCGGTCTTTTCATGCAGGGCGAGGACAAGCCGGAGGATGTTGCCGCTACCTTGGGCTACGGCATGTCTTACTTAAAGGTTATGCTCTTTAGTCTTGTGCCCTTTGCCCTCAGCACCGCTTACAGCGGTACCCTCCGGGAAACCGGACAGACCTTCGTGCCCATGGTGGCAGGCATTGTGGCGGTGCTGGTAAATCTGGTGCTGAATTACATTCTGATTTTCGGGCATCTGGGCTTTGCGCCTATGGGCGTTCAGGGCGCAGCCATCGCCACCGTTATCAGCCGATATGTAGAACTGGCGGTGGTGGCGGGCTGGACCCATCTCAATTCCCGGAAAAATACCTTCATTCAAGGGGTTTACCGCAGCTTTTACATCCCCGGCAAGCTGCTCCGGAACATTGTTCTGAAGAGCCTGCCCCTGATGACCAACGAATTTCTGTTTTCACTGGGTATCACCATGATGAATCAGTGTTTCTCCACCCGGGGACTGGACGTGGTAGCGGCTGTCAATATCTCCACAACCTTAAATAATTTGACCAGTGTGGTGTATTTATCCATGGGAAATGTGGTTTCCATCATCATCGGACAGATGCTGGGAGCAAAAAAGCCGGAGGAAGAGGTTCGCGCTACCGACCGGAAGCTGATTGCCTTTTCCGTGGCATCCTGCTTTGTCTGCGGTACGCTGGCAGCGGCGGTTTCGCCGTTGTTCCCGTTGATTTATAAAACCTCTGACCAGGTTCGCAGCATTGCCACGGTGCTGATTTGCATCAACGCGCTGGTGATGCCCTTTAATGCCTTGAACCACGGCTGCTACTTTACCTTACGCGCCGGCGGTAAAACCATGATTACCTTCCTGTTCGACAGCGGCTTTGTCTGGCTAGTGTCGCTGCCGACTGCGTTTATTCTCAGCCGTTTTACCGGGCTGCCCATTCTTCCCATGTACGCCATTTGCATGGCCACCGATGCTGTAAAGAGCGGTCTGGGCGTGTGGATGGTGAAGCAGGGCACCTGGATTCACTCTCTCGCCAGAAAATGACAAAGAACGCGAAAACCCCCTTGCTATTTTGATTCGACTGGGTTAAAATAGCAAGGTGAAGTTTTTTGGAGGTGTGGCACCATGTCGGCAATCGGTTTTGATCACGATAAATATGTGCAAATGCAGTCCCGGCATATTTCCCAGCGGCTTTCTGCCTTCGGTGGCAAGCTGTATCTGGAATTTGGCGGTAAGCTGTATGACGATTACCATGCCTCCCGGGTGTTGCCCGGCTTCCAGCCCGACAGCAAGCTGAAAATGCTGCTGCAGCTGAAGGACCAGGTGGAAATGGTGATTGCCATCAATGCCGCGGACATTGAAAAAAACAAAATCCGGGGCGATTTGGGCATTACCTACGACAAGGATGTCATTCGTCTGATTGATATTTTCCGCAGCCTGGGGCTGTATGTGTCCAGCGTGGTGCTGACCCGATTTGCCGGCCAGACCGCCGCCAGAGCCTTCCAGACCCGACTGGAGGGCATGGGAGTGAAGGTGTACCACCACTATGCCATTGAGGGATATCCCTCCAATATTGCCCACATTGTCAGCGATGAGGGCTACGGCCGGAACGATTTTATTGAAACCACCCGTCAGTTGGTGGTGGTAACAGCCCCCGGACCGGGCAGCGGCAAGCTGGCTACCTGCTTAAGTCAGCTGTACCATGAGCATAAGCGGGGTGTTCAGGCAGGCTATGCCAAGTTTGAAACCTTCCCCATCTGGAATCTGCCTCTGAGTCACCCGGTGAACCTTGCCTATGAGGCAGCCACCGCGGACTTAAACGATGTGAACATGATCGACCCCTTCCACCTGGAGGCCTACGGAACTACCACAGTCAACTACAACCGGGATGTGGAAGCGTTCCCGGTGCTGGTTGCCATGTTCGAGAAGATTCTGGGTACCTGCCCCTATAAATCCCCCACGGACATGGGCGTGAATATGGTGGGCAATTCCATTGTGGACGATGAAGCTTGCCGGGAAGCCTCCCGGCAGGAGATTATCCGCCGGTATTACGATGCGCTGTGCGACCAGAAAAAGGGCAAGAGCGCAGAAGAAGCCATTCGCAAGCTGGAGCTTTTGATGAAAAAGGCCGGTGTGGATCTGGCAAGCCGGCAGGTGGTTGCACCGGCACTCAGCCTGGCGGAGCAGACCGGAAAACCGGCGGCAGCCATGCAGCTGCCGGATGGCCGGATTGTTACCGGCAAGACCAGTAATCTGCTGGGCGCGGTGTCTGCGCTGCTGCTGAACGCCTTGAAGACTTTGGGGGATATTCCCGATGAGATGCATTTGATTTCTCCTCTGGCCATCGATCCCATTCAGCATTTGAAGGTGGAGCATCTGGCGAACCGGAATCCCCGGCTGCATACCGATGAAACCTTGATTGCGCTGTCCATCAGCGCAGCATCCAACCCCTTGGCGGAGCAGGCCATGGAGCAATTAAGCAAGCTGCGGGGCTGTGAGGTGCACTCGTCGGTGATTCTCTCCCCGGTGGATGAAAAGATTTTCAAGCGGTTGGGCGTGAACCTGACCTGCGAACCCAGATTCAGTGCGTAAATAATAACACATCCACCGGCATAGCCGGTGGATGTGATTTTTTATCTTCTTTTCCAGGTTTTCGGGGAGAACAGCACCAGAATGGGGAAAATCTCCAATCTGCCTGCCAGCATGTTCAGGCTTAAAACCAGGGTGGAAAAATCGCTGAAGCCGCTGTAGTTGCAGGTGGGTCCCACGGCATCCAATCCCGGGCCGATATTGTTAAAGCAGGCAAGCACGGCGGAGAGGTTTGTGGTTACAGAGAAACCGTCCACCGAAACCGCGATGACACTCAGCACTGTAATGACAATGTAGGCGCTGAGGTAGGCGTTTGTGTTGTCCAGAATCCGTTCGGATACCGGCTGACCGTTGGTGCGCACCACCTGAACGGTTCTGGGGCGGGTGACGGATTGAATGTTCCGCTTCAGACTTTTACCCAGCAGCAAAAGCCGTGCCACCTTGAAGCCGCCGCCGGTAGAGCCGGCGCAGGCGCCGATCATCATCAGCCCCAGCAGAATCGCTTTGGAGAAGCTGGGCCATAAATCGTAATCCGCGGTGGTGTAGCCGGTGGTGGTAATAATACTGCCCACCTGGAAGGCGGTATGGCGCAGCGTATCTGCCACATTGCCGTAAAGACTGTAAACATTCAAACAAATCAGAAAAATACTGCCGGCGACGATGGCAAGATACACACGCAGCTCCTCGTCTTTCAATACACTGCGGATTTGCCCCAGCAGGAGCAGATAATAGCAGCTGAAGTTGACGCCAAACAGCAGCATAAATACGGTGGTGACATTCTGCAGATAAGGGCTGTAGCCTGTCAGGGAATCGTTTTTGATTCCAAAGCCACCGGTGCCTGCTGTGCCAAAGGCGGTGCACAGAGCGTCAAACAAGGGCATATCGCCTGCCAAAAGGAACAAAATATTGAGAGCGGTCAGCCCGATATAGATGAAGTATAGGATCGCGGCGGTTTTCCGCATTTTGGGCACCAGCTTGCCTACATCCGGACCGGGGCTTTCTGCCCGCAGCAGGTGCATGGTAAAGCCGGAGCCTTTGCCGTTGCCGGGATTGACTGCCAGCAGGAACACCAGAACGCCCATGCCGCCCAGCCAATGGCTGAAGCTGCGCCAGTAGAGAATACCCTTGGACAGCGCCTCTACATCGGCGACGATGGATGCGCCGGTGGTGGTAAAGCCGGATACCATTTCAAAAAATGCATCGACAAACCGGGGAATTTCCCGGGAAAGGTAGAAGGGCAGGCAGCCAATCAAACTCATGACCACCCAGCTCATGGCGACACACACAAAGCCCTCTTTTGCCCCCATGGCGTTGGGCGCGCCTTTGCACAGCAGCAGTAAAATACCTGCGGTGGCAAGCAAAACGCCCAGTGCGCCTAAAAAGCCCTGCACAGCCGCCGCTTCGCCGCAGAAGACACTGATCAGCAGCGCCGGGATCATAAACAGCCCTTCAATCAGAAGGGTCTGGGCGATAAATCGCCCCATCATTCTGTAATTCATATCCAACTGCCCCGCTTATGCAAAGATGTCGCCCAGCTGCTGCAGTACCCCCCGTCCGGTGGTAACAACCACAACGGAATCGCCTGCCTGGAATACCGAATCGCCGCTGGGTACAAAGGAGGCAGCGCCATGGGTAATGCTGGCCACCAGAACATTGGGCTTCAGCTTCAGCTCCTTCAGGGGCTTGCCGCAGTTGGGGGTGGTGCTGTCCACCAGGAATTCCACAGCCTCCGCCTGTCCGTCAGCAATGGGGTGAATGGAAACGGCAGCGCCGGACTGATTGCGCATAGCCCGCACATAACGGACAATGTTGCTGCTGCACAGCTCCTTGGGGCAGACGATGCTGCCCAGAGACAGAGAGTCGATGATATTTCGGTTGCCCCAATGTCCCAGCTTGGTAATCACCTGGGGAATCTGCCGGGTTCCGGCATAGAGGGAGATAATCATGTTCAGCTCGTCCATACCGGTAAGGGACACTAATGCGTCGCAGTTTGCCAGACCCTCGCTTTCCAGCAGGGAATGGTCGGTGGCGTCGCCATGAATCACGCAGGTATTGGGCAGGGAAGCCGCCAGTTCCTGGCAGCGTTCCAGATTATTGTCGATAATCTGGACAGAAATATTGTCCTCTTCCAGTGCTCTTGCCAGATAGTAGCTCAGCCGTCCGCCGCCGCAGAGGATGACATTCTGGGCGCGGCGGGTGATGATGCCCAGGTTTTTCAGCATCACCGTTAAGTTTTCGGTGGGTGCGGTTACGAAAATCCGGTCGCCCTCTTTCAGCACGAAATTACCCTTAGGGGTGACGGATTCGCCGTTTCTAAGTACAGCGCATACCAGAACCCGGGTTTTGATGGTGGAATTCAGGGCGCTTAAAGTCAGGTCGCACAGCTTGCTCTTGGCGTCAATCCGCAGTTCCACAATCTCCGCCCGTCCCTTGGCAAAGGTATCCCGGCGGAGAAAACCCGGGTATTTCAGCAGCCGTTCAATTTCCACAGCTGCCTGCTTTTCCGGATTAAAGGCCATGGAGAGGGCAAAAACATCCCGCATTTCATAAATCTGCTCCGTATATTCCGGATTCCGGATCCGGGCAATGGTATGCACATTGGGGTTCAAGCCGTGGGCGGTGGTGCAGCACAGCAGGTTTACTTCATCGGCGTTGGTGGCGGCAATCAGCAAATCGGCGTCCCGGATTCCTGCCTGGAGCAGGGTGGACATAGAAGCGCAGTTGCCCTGCACAGCCATGGTGTCCATGGATTCGACACAGCTGCTGAGCACCTGCTGATCCCGGTCTACTACGGTAATATCGCAGCCCTCGGCAGACAGCTGACGAGCCAGCGCAAGGCCCACCTTTCCGACTCCGGCGATGATAATATGCATAATGTTTCCTCCTCGTATCGGAAAACTCGGTAGTATTATAGCATTACCGGCAGCAAAATACAAGTTTTTGCTGCCGGCAGGGGTTATAGATCGTTAAAAGGGGCGGGGTCGAAGGTAATGACGGTGTAGATGGGCAGCCCCTCCTGGGCGGTAAGTGCTTGCTGAAGTTCTTCCCGGATTGCCTGCTTTGCATCTTCCAGTTCCGCCGGAAGAGAAACGTCGAAGACCAGGTTGATGTGCCCGGTACCCCGAACCATTCTGAAATCGTGGAGGCGCAGCCGGCTGTCCCGGGACAAAAGAAGTTGGGAAACCGCCTCCTGGAGCCGGGTCAGCTCCGGATCGTCGGTTACCACGGGGTCATAGTGAATGACCAGGTGAATGTTGTGGCTGCGCAGACACTCCCGTTCCAAATCGTCGATAATATCATGGCATTCCAAAGGGTCGCAGCTGTGGTCCATTTCCACATGCAATGTAGCAAACCGCTGACCGGGGCCGTAATCGTGGACCATGAGATCGTGGTAGCCCAGAACATTGGGATGAGACTGGACATAGTCCACAATAAGCGCACGCAGCTCCGGGCTGGTGGATTCACCCAGCAGGGGGCTGATGGTCTGCTTGGCCAGCAGAGCGCCACTGTAGAGAATGAAAACCGCCACCAGAAGACCCATAATTCCGTCAACCTGCCATTGGGTCAGCCGCTGCACAATGCCCGCAAGGAACACTGCACCGGTGGAAATGCAGTCGTTGCGGCTGTCGGCGGCGGTGGCGGCAAGGGCAGCTGAGCCGATTTGCCGGCTCAGCTGGGTGTTAAAGCGCCAAAGCCACAGTTTCACGGCAATGGAGGCCAGCAAAATCAAGCCGGTGAGCAGGGAAAAATCCACCGTTTCCGGTGCGATGATTTTCCCAATCGCGGTTTTTGCCAGTTCAAAGCCAATGACCACAATCATGCCTGCCACGGCCAGGGCAGAGAGATATTCGTACCGGGCGTGGCCGTAGGGATGGTCCGCATCTGCCGGCTTTTCCGCCAGACGGAAACCGATTAAAGTCACAATGGAGCTGGACGCATCGGAAAGGTTGTTCATGGCGTCGGCGATAATGGCGATAGAGCCGGACAAAAGACCGGCAACCAGCTTTCCGACAAACAGCAGAATATTACAGGCGAGTCCCACGCCGCCGGACAGCTTTCCAATGGCGGTGCGGGGGATTTCTTCGCCCCGGGCGATCAAACGCAGCAAGAATCTGGTCATAAAGCACTCCTAAACAGTCGAAAATAAAACTCTACTGCCGGTAGAGTGGGAAACTCTACCCGTTAGAGAGGGCAGAAAAGGGGAATTCTCAGAGGGAACGGGTGACAAAC
>JAZNMX010000053.1:0-16479 GCA_045579965.1 Faecousia sp. | reverse complement strand
CCTCTGGTCCCCCAAATACCCTCCCCCACCCCCCACCCCCCCACCCCCAACGCCGGCCTTGCCGGCGGCGGCACCAACCCCAGGCCGGGTGAAATCTCCATGGCGCACAAGGGCGTGCTGTTTCTGGATGAATTACCGGAGTTCCGCAAGGATACCCTGGATATGATGCGTCAGCCCCTGGAGGACGGTCAGGTTACCATCTCCCGGGTGTCCGGCGCGGTGACTTATCCCGCGGAGTTTATGCTGGTTTGCGCCATGAACCCCTGCAAATGCGGCTGGTACGGTGACCTCTCCGGTCGCTGCACCTGCTCGGAGCAGGCGGTGCAAAACTACCGAAGCCGGATTTCCGGACCGCTTTTGGACCGGATTGACATTGTGGTGGAAGTCCCGGCGGTCCATTTTGAGGATTTGCGCTCAAGAGCCGAGGCAGAGCCCTCTGCCAAGGTGAAGGAGCGGATTGACACAGCCCGTGAGCGGCAGCACCGCCGTTTCCACGGCAACGGAAATATGTGCAATGCCCGGATGGGCCCGGAGGAAATGCGCAAATACTGCGCCCTTGGGGAAGACAGCGCATTGCTTATGAAGCAGGCCTTTGATGCCATGGGCTTAACCGCCAGAAGCTACGACAGAATCTTAAAGGTGGCAAGAACTGTGGCGGATTTGGACGGGAGCGAAGAAATCGGGCCTCAGCATATCGCAGAGGCAATCCAGTACCGGTCTGTTAATTTGGGAAATCGATAAAAGCGAGGAAATACAATGAAGGAAATCTTTTTACTGAAATTAGGAGAAATTGTGCTCAAAGGAGCCAACAAGCGGCAGTTTGAAAGCAAGCTTCGCCAGAACATTCGCCGCCGTATGAAGGCCTACGGCAATTTTGATGTGTATATCATGCAGTCTACCGTCTATGTCGAGCCTATGGATGACATGGCGGATGTGGACGGGGCCTGGGAGGCCTGCGGCGCGATTTTCGGCGTGGTAAGCCTGTGCCGCTGCCGGCCCTGCGAGAAGAATCTGGATGCCATCTACAACGCGGTGGAGGCGTATCTGGGTGACGATCTGGATTGAGCCGAATCCTTTAAGGTGGAGTCCAAGCGGTCGGATAAGCGATTCCCCATGGGATCCATCGCTATTTCCCAGGAAATCGGCGGTCGGCTGGCGGAGGCCCATCCCAACTGTCGGGTAGATGTTCATCATCCTGCCTACACGGTGTATGTGGAGATTCGGGATCTGGCGGCGTATGTTCACGGACCGGCAGTGCCCGGTGCGGGCGGTCTGCCCACCGGCGTGGGCGGCAGAGCGATGTGTCTGCTCAGTGGCGGTATTGACTCTCCCGTGGCGGCCTATATGATTGCCAAGCGGGGCGTGGAGATTGAGTGTATCCACTTCTTCTCCTACCCCTATACCTCCCAGCTTGCCAAGGATAAGGTCGTGGAGCTTGCCCGTTTGGTTACCAAATACTGCGGAAAAATGACACTGAATTTGGTTTCCTTTACCCAGATTCAGGAGGCGATTCGGGACAATTGCCCCGAGGAATTCTTCACCTTGATTATGCGCCGGTTCATGATGGAAATTTCCCAGCGCCTTGCCAAAAAGGACGGCTGCGGAGCGCTGATTACCGGTGAGAACCTGGGTCAGGTGGCATCCCAGACCATGGAGGCCATGGCGGTAACCGGCGCTGTGGTGGATATTCCCATTTTTATGCCCCTGGTTGGTATGGATAAAGAGGAAATCGTTACCATCGCCCGAAAAATCGGAACATTGGAAACTTCCATTTTGCCCTATGAGGACTGCTGTACCGTCTTTACGCCCCGCCACCCCAAGACAAAACCCACCTTGGGTCAGCTCCTGCATGCCGAGCGGAATCTTGACCGGGAGGCGCTGATTCAGCAGGCGCTGGAGAGCGTGGAGCGAATCGGCGTGAGGTATCACGATGAGCCTGGCATTTGATGTAATCTCCGCCCTGCAGGGAAAAACTCTGGCCACGGCGGAAAGCTGTACCGGAGGAATGATCGGAAGCTTGCTCACATCGGTCAGCGGCGCATCCAAGGTTTATAAAGGCGGAATTGTCAGCTACTGCGATGAAATCAAGCATCGGTTTCTGTCGGTAAAGGACGAAACGCTGAAAGCCCATGGTGCGGTTTCTGCGGAAGTTGCTATGGAAATGGCTGAGGGCGCCCGTATTGGTATGGATACGGATATTGCCGTATCGGTAACCGGGCTGGCAGGCCCTCAGGGAGATGATTTCGGAAATCCGGTTGGGCTGGTTTTTATCGGCTACAGTGACCGGCAGCAAACCGTATACCGTCAGTTTCAGTTTTCCGGAAGCCGGGAAAATATTCGGCAAGCCGCCGCAGAGCAGGCGCTGGCGCTGATTTTGGAAATGCAATAAAAAATCCCCTCCGGATGGAGGGGATTTTTGCTGTTACAGAGGATTGTAGTTGACGATGATACTCATATCTGTCAGCTTGGAAACATCCTTGACCGGGTTTCCGAACACGCTGACCTTAATGAGGTTGTGGCATTGGGTCAGAGAATCCACACTGCTGATTTTGTTGTAATCCATCAGCACATAGTTCAGGTTTTCGTAGCCGCTCAAGTTGGATACGCTGCGCAGATTGTTGTGAGAACCGTCGATGGTTACCAGGGCGCAGCTCTTGCCCCAGTCCGGCAGGACAGATACCTGGTTGCGGCTGAAGTAGAAGCTTTGCAGCTGCTTCAAAGGAACCAGAGGTGCCAAATCGGTAATGGCATTGTTGGAGAGGTCCAGCTTTGTCAGCGCCGTGCAGGCGGAAAGGGGCATAACCTCCGTTAACGAATTGAAGGACAAATCCAGAGAGGTCAGAGAGGTCAGCGTTTCCAGACCGTTCAGCCCGGTAAGGGCGTTATTGCTGGCGTTCAGAGTTTTCAGATTGGTGCAGGCTGCCAGAGGAACCAGGGAGGCTACGGTGGTGTTGTAGGAAATATCCAGGGTTTCCAGATTAGACAGCGCGCTCAGCGCATTCAAGCTGCTCAGGGCATTGTGGCTCAAATCCAGAGAAACCAGGCCGGACATATAGGAAAGAACCGCAATGTCCGAAATGGCGTTCTGGCTCAAATTCAGATGGGTCAGCGCCGGCGCGCCGGAAAGATTCCGGATACCGGACAAGCCGCAGTTCTCCAGGGTCAGCTTTTCCAGTTTGGGAAGGCCGGCAATCAGCAAAAGGTCTGTTGCGGTGACGCTGCAGTTTTTGACGGTTAGTTCCTTCAGCTGGGTCAGTCCGCCAAGTCCGTTCAGACTTTTTGCCGTTCCGCCCTGAATGGTCAGGGTTTCCAGGTAGGGAAGACGGGCCAAATCCTCGTAGGTTCCGGCACCCTCCGGCAGTTCCAGAGCGGTGATTGACCACAGCTGGCTGGACTGGAGCTGAATTGTGCTGCCCACATCCAGCTTCTGGCGAACGATGGCATCAATGGCGGGATCCACCAGGGCAATCGGCTCAATGACGCCGGATACGGTATAGCCGAAAATGGAAAGAGCGCTGACCAGACCGTTATCCGAAACGGAAAGGGCGTAGATGACATTTTCTCCGCCGGTAAGGGTCAGGTTGCCGTCGCTGGGTGTGCCGGTCATGGAGGGGTACTCACCATTGGTGGTGACATACAGGTCACCGCCATCGGAGGTGATGACGATGGGCAGATACTGGTTGTAAAAGCCCGGCTGGGCATCTACGGTGGGAGCGGCGGGGCGCAGAGCGTTGATTTCCTCCCGGATGGCATCGTCGGCAATGCTGTCCAGCATGGCCACTGCGTCCAAAAGCTTATCCTGCTTCACATAGGTTTTGCTCAGGGCTATGTACAGCTCAGCGGATGCACCGTCGGCAATGGCACCGGTGAGGGTGTTTTCGGCCTTGGTAAAATTGCCCATTTCCTCAAAACGCTCCGCAAGCTCAATGGCAACGGCATCGTTTTCCTTGGATTGGCGATAGGCAGAATCGTAAAGCCACGCGGCGATGGAATGGTTGCCTTGCTCGTCAAAGAAACGGGCGCCGGAAACCAGCATATCCCGGGTAAAGGTCTTGTCGTAGACGAACAGATACCAGACAATGCTGGCTATGGTAACTGCCGCGAGAAGTACCGGCAGAATTCGCTTAAAAGTTCGTTTCATAAAGGCGCTCACTTTCGAGTTGTTCTTTGTAAATTATACCTTCACCGAGGGGGCTTGTCAAGAAGAGGGATAATTTTGCCTGTTGCTGTCCGTTTTTTGACAAGCTTCCCGTTTTGACCTTGGTAGAATGGCTTAGAGGTGATGGCGTGAGAACGGTTTGGAAGGAAATTCTGGCGGCAGCGATGCTGGGGGTACTGCTGCCAAGGGTGGTGCTGGGCACGGTGACGTGGCTGTTTCCCGGAGGGCAGGGGCAAAATTCCCCGGACCAAACCCAACCCCAGTACAGCGAAACGCAACCGACGGCAGAGGTGATGATCCCCACCTATGTTCCGGTGCTGACGGGAAAGGCATCCCTGCGGGTGATGGAACTGGAGGAGTATGTGCTGTGTGTGGTGCTGGCGGAAATGCCGGCATATTTCCACACAGAAGCGCTGAAAGCCCAGGCGGTAGTGGCACGAACCTATGCGCTGCGGCGGATCGCGCGGGGGGACAGGCATCCTGACGGGGCAGTGTGCACCGATTCCGGCTGCTGTCAGGCACTGCTCACCCGGGAGGAATACCTGCAGGTACGGGGAACGCCCCGGGAGCTGGAGACCATCCGGCAGGCGGTGGCGGCTACCGCAGGGCAGATTCTTTTGTATGAGGGTTCCTTGGCGGAGACAACTTATTTTTCCTGCTCGGGAGGAAAAACGGAGGATGCCCTGGAGGTGTGGGGCACATCATACCCATACTTACAGTCAGTCAGCAGCCCCGGGGAGGAGGATGCTGCTAACTACCGGGTAAAAACGCGCTTTACCCCCGATGATTTTGCAGCGGCGCTAAGTAGGCAGCTTTCCGGAAATCCGGAGCAATGGCTGGGCAAGACAACCTATACCCAGGGCGGCGGTGTGAAAACCATGGACATTTGCGGCAAAACCTATTCCGGCATTCAGCTGCGGGATTTGCTGGCCCTGAATTCCGCCAGCTTTTCCATCTGGGTAGAGGAGGGAATGCTGGTGGTGGAAACCTCCGGAAAAGGCCACCGGGTTGGCATGAGCCAGTATGGAGCAGATGCCATGGCGGAAACGGGGAAAACCTATTTGGAAATTCTGGGGTATTATTACCCGGGGACGGGAATTGACAAAATCGGCGCAATCGGCTAAAATAACAGTAATTTTGACGCAGAGGGGCTGAAGCAATGCCGATTCGTATTCCCAATGATTTGCCTGCCGCAGGGGTTTTGCAGCAGGAGAATATCTTTGTTATGCCCCAAAACCGGGCAATGCAGCAGGACATCCGTCCTCTGGAAATTGTGCTGCTGAACTTAATGCCCACTAAGATTGTCACGGAAACCCAGCTGTCAAGACTCTTGGGCAATACGCCCCTGCAGGTCAATCTGGAGCTGATGCATACAAGCTCCCATGTTTCCAAAAATGTATCGCAGGATCATCTGCTGTCCTTTTACAAAAGCTTTGAGGAGCTGAAGCACCGGAAGTTTGACGGCATGGTGATTACCGGCGCGCCGGTGGAGATGATGGATTTTGAGGAAGTGGACTACTGGCAGGAGCTGTGTCAGATTATGGAGTGGAGCAAGACCAATGTCCATTCCACCTTCCATATTTGCTGGGGCGCCCAGGCAGGACTTTACTACCATTACGGAATCCCCAAAAAGATCATGGACCGGAAGGTGTTCGGGGTGTTTCCCCATCAAGCCGACTACAAGCGGGCAATTTTGCTTCGGGGCTTCGACGATACCTTTTGGGTGCCCCAATCCCGGCATACCACAGTAGACCGGGCGGATATTGAGGCCGTGCCGGACTTGAAGATTATCGCATCCTCCCCTGAAACCGGTGTATATGCGGTTATGAACAAGGGCGGTCGGCAGATTTTTGTGACGGGTCACTCGGAATACGATGCCGATACGCTGGAGCGGGAGTACCTGAGGGATAAAGCCGCCGGGCTGCCCATTGATGTACCCAAAAACTATTACCCGGATGACGACGATACCAAAGAGCCCATCGTTCGCTGGCGCAGCCATGCCAACCTGCTGTTTTCCAACTGGCTCAACTATTTCGTCTACCAGACAACGCCCTACGATATCATGCATATCGGTGAAAATGAGTAAAAAACTGCCGGCTTCTGCTTGCGTTTGCGGAGTCGGCAGAATTTTTTCTTGCTTTTTTGCCAATGATGTGGTAAAATATTCTTACTGCCAAGAGGTATACACTTGCAATATGGGCAAGCGTTTCTACGAACCACCGTAAATGGTTGACTACCGGTTGTGAACGATCCGGGGTCAGCCATTTTTATTTTTGCTTTCTTCGGTTATGGGACTTGCATGGCGGAAATACAGTTTAGGAGTACACAGTGAACATTTATTTAGAAATCTTTGGTTATTTGGGAAGCGCGCTGGTGCTGCTTTCCATGATGATGAATTCTATGGAAAAGCTGCGGATTCTCAATTTGTCCGGCTCGGTGATCAGCATGCTTTATGCCGCGCTATCCCACGCGTGGCCGGTGGTTTTGCTGAATGTGGGTATGATTGTCATCCATGTGGTGCAGCTGGTGAAAAACAGAAAATTAAGGAGGAAATCCTATGAAATTGACGATTGATGCCATTGCGGTACAGCCGAAGCCCGACCAGTCTTTGCTGGATATTGTCAAGGAGCTGGGGCTTGTGACCGGCAAGCTGTCGGAAGATCCGTTGGTTGCGAAAATTGCCGGTGAGATTTTTACCCTTAATTACATTCCGGTCCGTCAAAAGGACACCCAGCCGGACCGGGTTTCTATCCGCCGCGCCATGGCGGCATCCGGGGGAAAAGTGCAGTTGGTTCGCTATACAGACCCGGCAGGCAAGGATGCCTACGTCCGTACGGCACAGT
Organism: Faecousia sp.; assembly: GCA_045579965.1. Taxonomy (GTDB): domain Bacteria; phylum Bacillota; class Clostridia; order Oscillospirales; family Oscillospiraceae; genus Faecousia. The sequence continues at coordinate 9,477 of JAZNMX010000053.1, read as the reverse complement.
TTGTACTGTTTCTGGCGTTGGAACGGCTCTGGCCCAATGCCCGGGCAAAAATGAACTGCACAGTGGGCGCAGGCTTGTTTATCGAGGTGAACGGGGCGGCGGATTTTGATGTTCAAAAGCTGAAACAGGAGGTCAGCCGGATTGTGGCGGAGGACATTCCTTTGCTCCGGCGGCGAGTCACCACCCGGGAAGCCTATGACCATTATGTACAAACCGGGCAGGAGGATAAGGCGCGGCTGCTTTCCTGGCGGCAGGCGGAAACCTTCGACCTTTACAGCCATGGACAGTTTCAGGACTATTACTACGGCGAAATAGCACCCTCTACCGGGTATTTGCGGGTGTGGGATATTCTGCCGGCGGAAGGCGGCTTCATGTTCATTTTCCCCGATGATGGAGCGCCGGACCGGGTGGCGGATTACCACGATATGCCTCATTTCTTCAGCGTGTCCACCGAGGGGAAACGGTGGGGACAGCTGATGGAGTGTGAAACCGTAGCGGATTTGAACGAGCTGGTGCAGTCCGGCGGAATCCGGGAGCTGATTCGGGTGAACGAAGCGCTCCATGAAAAGAAGTATGCCCAGGTGGCAGATATGGTCTGTCAGCGGGGGGCGAAGGCGGTGATGCTGGCAGGGCCCAGCTCCTCCGGTAAAACCACCTCCGGAAACCGGCTGGCTACCCAGCTGCGTACCGCAGGAAAAAAGCCCATTCTCATGAGCCTGGACGATTACTACATCGACCGGGATTTGATTCCGGTAGGTCCGGACGGAAAACGGGATTTTGAGCATATTAACACCCTGGAGACCGAGCTGTTTGCCAGCCACCTGCAGGCACTTCTGGCAGGGCAGGAGGTGGAGCTGCCCAGCTTCAACTTCAAAAAGGGCTGCAGGGAATGGCGGGGCCACAAGCTGAAGCTGGAGGAAAGCAGCGTGATTATTGTGGAGGGGCTGCACGCCCTTAATCCCGTGCTGCTTCCGGAGAATCTGGATCCCAGCTTGGTATTTAAACTCTTTGTCAGCCCCTTGCTTCCGCTGAATCTGGACGACCACAACCGGATTCCTACCAGCTATCTGCGGCTGCTGCGGCGAATTGTCCGGGACTATGAATCCCGGGGTACTTCCGTGCAGGGCACCATGGCCATGTGGGATTCGGTCCGCCGGGGAGAGAAGAAGTGGATTTTCCCCTATCAGGAAAAGGCGGATATGATTTTCAACAGCTCTACGCTGTATGAGCTTGCGGTGCTGAAAAAGCATATTTTCCCCCTGCTGACCCAGGTGCAGCCGGAGGACGAATGCTATGACGATGTCCGCGGTATCGTCAAAATTCTCAACTATGTGCTGGAGGCGGATGTGGACGATGAGATTCCTCCCACCAGCCTGGTTCGGGAGTTTATCGGCGGCAACAGCTTCTATCGGTAATGAAAAAATGCCCGGCAGCGAAGGCTGCCGGGCAAGACTTTTGTTTAGGGGAATGCCAGAATCAACGATGCCAGCACACACATAAATACGGAGAAAAAGCCGGTGGACAGCCACAGGCTGCGCTTTCTGAGCAACTCCTGGGAAAGATACAAAAGAGCAAGAGAGCCAAGGCTGATAACGATACTGGCAATGGCGGCAACAACCTTCAGCCAGAGAACGCCGTTGCCGGCGGCGATCAGATAGATGATAAATGCAGCGGCATCCGTAATCAGCGCCTTGGTCATCATCTGCTGCATTTGTTGGTAGCGATTACGCTTTTCCATGGTTTTCCCTCCGGAAATGTTTTCTCTTTTATACCACAAACCGCCGTGGAAAGCAAATGTTTTTTCTTTTGGCGTTTTGGGAAGAATACCCATAAAATTTCGGGAAACACTTGCGTGGAGGATAAAACGGTGGTATAATAATCAAAATTATCCGAAGGAGCCGCTATGGGAGAACCGCAATACCGGCTGGAGGGCATCGTCCGTACCCGTACGGAGCAAATGGAGGATTTTGAAGGTCCTCTGGATGTGATTTTCCTGCTGTTGAGTAAAAACAAAATAGAGATTCAGGATGTTTCCATTACCGCTATTTTGGAGCAGTATCTTGCCTATCTGGACGAAATGAAGCGGCTGGATATGGAGATTGCCAGTGAGTTTATCACCATGGCGTCTCACTTGATGCTGATTAAAACCAAAATGCTGCTGTCCGCGGCAGAGCAGGCGGAGGCCCAGAGTGAACTGGATGTGCTGCGGCAATCGCTGATTGAGCGGCAGCGCAAGGATGCCATCGAGCAAATCCGAACCGCCATTGTCTGGCTGGAGCCCCGGAATGAAATTGGACGGTGTCTGTTCAGCAAGGAGCCGGAGCCCCTGCGCCGGGACAGCACCTACCGCTATCAGCACGATGTAACGGACTTGCTTTTGGCGCTGGATAACATTGCCGAGCGCAATCAGCGCCGTTTGCCGCCGCCTACCGTCAGTTTCCAGGGAATCGTGGGCAAAGAGCCTTATCCCATTACCCGCAAGACAAAGGAACTGTTGCGCCGGCTGATTCTCAAGGGCGTGGAACGGCTGAAGAATCTGTTCCAGGGCAACCGGAGCCGTTCGGAAATTGTGGCAACCTTTGTATCGGTGCTGGAAATGTGCCGTACCGGCTCAGTGAGCTTAGAGGACGATGTGTCCGGAGAAAATCCCAATGTCCGATTGGTGGACGAAACCAAGATTACCACGGAGGAGCATGCAAATGGAGCAGACGCAGCTGTGCAGGGCGATTGAAGCCATTTTGTTCGCTGCCGGTGAACGAATGGAAATTGCCAGACTGGCTATGGCGCTGGAGGTTGACGAAGCGGATATTATTCAGGCGGCAGACAGCCTAGCCAACGACCTTGCCTACGAGCGCCGGGGCATCCGGGTTCTGAAGCTGGACAAGGGCTACCAGATGGTGTCCTCCGGAGAGATGGCGGACTATGTGACCAAGGCGCTGGAGACCCGCAAGCCGCCTAAGCTGTCGGCATCTCAGCTGGAGGTGCTGACCATTGTAGCCTATTATCAGCCGGCTACCAAGGCCATGGTAGAGCAGATCCGGGGTGTGGACTGCTCCTACTCCGTCGCGGCGCTGATGAACAAAAAGCTGATTGAGGAGGCCGGAAGGCTGAATGTCCCCGGCAGACCCATTCAGTACAAAACCACCCCCGAGTTTTTGAAAACCTTCGGCATGGAATCGCTGGAAGATCTACCGCCCATTGAGAAGGTGAACTTCGGTGAGCCCATTTCTGAGGAGCAGCTGACCATCGAAACCCCGGAGGTGCAGCCGGCAGCGGAGGAAGTCTGATGGGCTGGGTAATCGCTCTGGCGGTGATTGTGCTTTTGGCATGGTTGCCGTTGGGTATCGGCGCGAAATACGATTCTTCGGGCGTGGCGGCCTGGCTGCTGGCAGGACCGTTTTCCATTCCCGTTTACCCAAGAAAGAAAAAAACCCAAAAGCAGGAAAAGCCGGCGAAGTCCGCCGCTCCCAAGGGGCAGGAAAAGGGCGGCGCCCTTTCCAATGCTTTGCCTGTTGTCCGGTTGGTAGCAGACTTCTTAAAGGACTTCCGCCGAAAGCTTCGTGTGCGGAATCTGACGGTTCATGCGGCTCTGGCAGGGGATGACCCCTGCGATTTGGCGGTGAACTACGGCAAAGCCTCAGCGGCGCTGGGCGGGCTGATTCCGCTGCTGGAGCAAGCCTTTGTAATTCAAAAGCGGGACATTCAGTGTGTTCCGGATTTTACGGCGGAGCAAACCCGGGTGCTTGTGCGCCTGGAACTGACAGTTACCCTGGGAAGGCTGCTGGTTTTGTGCGGTCACCACGGAAAACGGCTGATTTGCGAAATTCTGAAAAACAAGAAATTAAGTAAAGGCGGTGCAATGAAATGAGCCAAACATTACCCAATATGCTGGAAAATACCATTGCCAAAATCCGGGAAATGGTAGATGTCAATTCTGTCATCGGTGAGCCCATTACCGCAGACGGCATTACCATTATCCCCGTATCCAAGGTCAGTGTCGGCTTTGGCGGCGGCGGAAGCGATTATGTTTCCCGCAATGCCAACAAGCAGGAAAATCCCTTTGGCGGCGGTGCTGGCGGCGGTGTGAAGGTGACACCCATCGCTTTTTTGATTATTAAAGACGGCAGCGTCCGTATGCTGCCGGTGGCAGCCCCTGCCAATACCACGGCAGACCGGATTGTGGAGCAGGTGCCGGACCTGCTGGACAAGGTAGCGAACTTTATCGACACCCGGACCCACAAAGAGGGCGAATAATCCTTTGCTTTGCCGGTCACACTAGTGACGGGTGAGGAAAGATGAAGTCAAAAGTTTTTGGGACAGTGGCTGTCATTCTGGCCGCTGTCCTGTTTTTCCCCTGCCGGGTTGGGGCAATATCTGCTCAGCGTGCCATCGTTGTGGATGGCCAGACCGGCAGGGTAATTTATGAAAAAGAAGCGGACAGCCGCAGCTTAATTGCCAGCACCACAAAGATTATGACCGCGCTGGTGGTCTGTGAGCAATGCAATGTTTTGGACCGGGTGAAAATTCCCAAAGAAGCAGTGGGTATTGAAGGCTCTTCCATGTATCTGAAAGAAGGGGAAGTGCTGACAGTGCAGGAGCTGCTGTATGGCATGATGCTCCATTCGGGAAACGATGCGGCGGTGGCGCTGGCCATATACTGCGGCGGCACTGTGGAGGGCTTTGCTCAACTGATGAACGACAAAGCCCACCGTCTGGGCCTAACGGGCACCCATTTTGTCAATCCCAACGGTCTGGACAGCCCCGGTCATTATTCCACCGCCCGGGATTTGGCAACCCTGTCTGCCTACGCAATGAACAACCCCATCTTTGCCCAAACGGTATCCACCAAAACGGTTCGTGTGGGAGACCGGAGCTTGCAGAATCACAATAAGCTGTTGTGGCGGGTAGAGGGCGCAGATGGGGTAAAAACCGGCTATACCAAGGCGGCAGGCAGAATTCTGGTATCCAGCGCTAAGCGTCAGGGACGGCGGCTTGTTTGCGTTACCATCAATGACGGCAACGACTGGGCAGACCACGCAAAGCTTCTGGAAGAAGGCTTTTCCCGGTATCAGCACCGTCAGCTGATTGCCGAGGGAGATTGTTTGGGTACGCGGGACATTCTGGGCGGTCAGGCAGAGCGGGTTCAACTGCTGGCGGTGGAAGGGTTTTCCTATCCGGTGGCGGAAAATGAACAGCTTCAGACTGTGATTTCCGGGCCCGGCTTTGCCTATGCGCCGGTGGTGCAGGGGCAGGAGGCAGGCTATGCCTATGTACTCCTGGACGGCAAAACCGTGGGCAAAGTGCCTTTGGTATACGGACAGACCGTGGAGCAGGAAGCACCGCCGCCCAAGAAGTCTTTTTGGCAGAAGTGGTTTGGAGGAAACCAATGAAAGAACGGTTACAAAAAATTCTGTCCGGTCGGGGGGTCGCCTCCCGCCGGGCAGCGGAGGAAATGATTGCCTCCGGCAGGATTCGGGTCAACGGTTTGGTTGCGGCGCTGGGAGAAAGCGCCGATCCGGAGACAGATGAAGTTCTGGTGGACGGCAAGCCCTTGCCTCAGCAACAGGCATTTCAATACATTATGCTCAATAAGCCCAGGGGCTATGTTACCACCATGTCCGACGAGAAGGGAAGACCCACAGTTGCCCAGTTGGTTGCGGATTGCGGCTGCCGGGTGTATCCGGTGGGAAGACTGGACTACGATTCCGAGGGCTTGCTGCTGCTGACCAATGACGGAGAATTTGCCAACCGGCTGATGCACCCAAGTCACGAGGTAAAGAAAACCTATGAAGTGTGGGTCACCGGCCATCACCAGGCCGCTGCGGCTTTGTTGTCAAGACCCATTACCCTGGACGGCACACCCATTCGCAGACCCGGGGTGCAGTTGCGCTGGGAAGATAACGGAAAGGCTAAATACCGGGTGACAATCCACGAAGGACGCAACCGACAGGTTCGCCGGATGTGTGAGGCTGCCGGCATGAAGGTGACCCGTCTTTGCAGGATTTCCGTGGGAAATGTGCAGCTTGGTACTTTACCGAAGGGAAAATGGCGGTACTTAACAGATGCAGAACGTGCAGGACTGAAATAAGTCCTGCATTTTTGCAATTTTTATCAGAATATATTGCAAAAATGAATGGATTCTGTTATGATGGTCCTAATCATTTGTGAAAAAGAGGTGGAATCCCTATGCAGGATATTCTTTTGCTGCTGCAAAACAGAATGCCGGAGTTTTCCAAGGGTCAGCGCCGGCTGGCTCAGTATATTCTGGAGTCTTACGACAAAGCAGCGTTTATGACCGCCAGCCGGCTGGGCAAGGCGGTGAACGTGTCGGAATCCACGGTGGTTCGCTTTGCTGTGGAGCTGGGCTACGACGGATATCCCAGCATGCAAAAGGCAATGCAGGAGATGGTTGTCAACCGGCTGACCTCCGTTCAGCGGATTGGTGTTGCCAACGACCGCATCGGCGACCGGGACGTGGTATCCAAGGTTCTGCAGGAAGACATTGAGCGGCTGCGCCGCAGTCTGGATATGGTAGACCGGCAGGAATTCCAGGCGGCGGTGGACGCGCTGCTTAAGGCAAAGCGCATCTATGTTCTGGGCGTTCGCTCTGTCGCACCGCTGGCAAATTTCCTGGGCTATTACCTGAACTACATGTTCCGTAATGTTCATATCGTTACTGCTTCCGGTTCCAGCGAAATGTTTGAGCGAATTGTGGGTATGGGTCCTGAGGATGTTGTGGTTGCCTACAGCTTCCCCAGATATTCCACCACTACGGTTAAGGGCGTGCAGTATTGCCGCGCTGCCGGCGCAACCGTCATCGGTCTGACAGACAGCCGGCTGTCTCCGCTGGGTCAAAACTGCGACCATGTGCTGCTGAGCAAGAGCGATATGGCATCCTTGGTAGACTCCCTGGTTGCGCCCATGAGCCTTACCAATGCTCTGCTGGTTGCGCTGGCTGCCAGCCGGGAAAAAGAACTGGCGAATACCTTTGATTCTCTGGAGCACATCTGGGAAGAATACCATGTTTATGAAAAGCAGGTCTAAGGCGCTATGACATACGATGGAATTGTTGTTGGCGGCGGTCCTGCGGGAATGTTCGCCGCCATCACCGCGGCAGAGCGGGGGAGCAAGGTGCTTCTTTTGGAGCGCAACGGTCGGCTGGGCAAAAAGCTGCTGATTACGGGAAAGGGCCGCTGTAATGTGACCAACAACTGTGACAGCGAAACGGTGCTGCGGAATATCCCCCGGAACGGCCGGTTTCTGTACAGCGCCCTGGCGGCTTGCCCGCCGGAGCGGGTCATGGCGTTTTTTGAGGAGAACGGCTGCCCCTTGAAGACGGAGCGGGGAAACCGGGTCTTTCCCATTTCTGACCAGTCCAAATCCATTTTGGAGTGTCTGCAAAATGCCCTGCGGCAACACCGGGTTACGGTCAAGACCGGCAGAGTCCGGAGAATCCTTGCGGAAGACGGTATCGTTCGGGGTGTGGAAACGGAGGAAGAGTCCGTCTTCGCCCGATGGGTGATTCTGGCTACCGGCGGACTCAGCTATCCCACCACCGCTTCCACCGGGGACGGCTATGCCATGGCTCAGGAATTGGGGCATACCGTTGTTCCCGGTATGGGCTCTCTTGTGCCATTGGAGTGCGCAGGAGCGGATTGCCCGGATATGCAGGGGCTGAGCCTTCGCAATGTGGGGGTAAAGCTGCTGAACGAAAAGAACAAGGTGCTGTATAAGGATTTTGGCGAGCTGCTCTTTACCCATTTCGGCGTGTCCGGGCCTACGGTGCTCAGCGCCAGCGCCCATTTGAAGGGCTGCTGCCGGCTGGTTATTGATTTGAAACCGGCGCTGGAGGAGAGTAAGCTGGACGCGCGGCTGCTGCGGGATTTGCAGATGTATCAGAATCGGACCATGGAAAATGCCATGACGGACATTTTGCCCCGGTCCATGATTCCGGTAATCTTGCGACGGGCAGGCGTTGAGGCGTCCATGGAGGCAAACGCCCTGACCAAGCAGCAGCGCAGAGCCCTCATAGAGGAAATGAAAGGCTTCTCTCTGGAAATTACCGGCAAGCGACCGGTGAGCGAAGCGATTATCACCTCCGGCGGCGTCAAGGTTTCGGAGGTAGACCCCAAGACCATGGAATCAAGGCTCGTACCGGGGCTGTACTTTGCCGGAGAGGTGCTGGATTGCGATGCCTATACCGGTGGCTTCAACCTGCAAATTGCCTGGTCTACGGCCTATGCGGCGGGTTTGGCGGTATCGGAAAAGTGAAAATATCGGGGCGGATTTCCGCCCCGAAAAAACCCTGAAAAAAATCTAAAAAAGTGCTTGACAAAATGAGGTAGAATGTGTATAATGAACCCCGTCGCTGAGGTGTAACGCCAAGCGAATCCTACGGGAGCATAGCTCAGCTGGGAGAGCATCTGCCTTACAAGCAGGAGGTCACAGGTTCGAGCCCTGTTGTTCCCACCATATATTTGGCCCGGTGGTGCAGTCGGTTAGCACGCCAGCCTGTCACGCTGGAGGTCGACGGTTCGAGTCCGTTCCGGGTCGCCAATTTAAGCATCTGTGCAGAGCGTCAGCTCTGCACAAATATGCCTCTGTAGCTCAGTCGGTAGAGCAGTGGACTGAAAATCCACGTGTCGTTGGTTCGATTCCGACCGGAGGCACCAACCAAATTTTTGATTCCTTTGGGAGTCAGAGCAGTTGGTAAGTGGTTCCCAATCGGGGGCCAGATGCGGGTGTAGCTCATCCGGTAGAGCGCCACCTTGCCAAGGTGGAGGTAGCGAGTTCGAGCCTCGTCACCCGCTCCAAACAGATTAGGAACGCAGCTGCGTTCCTAATTTCATATGGTACCGTAGCCAAGTGGTAAGGCACGAGTCTGCAAAACTCTGATCCGCCAGTTCAAATCTGGCCGGTACCTCCAAAAAAAAACACCATTCAGGCGGATTGGGGTTTGGTTTGGAAACTAAGTTTGCCCTTCTGGGCAAGTGAAGTTGCCTGCGGCAGTGAAGTTACTGCGTGGTGAAGTTTGCTTCGCAAGTGTTTCTTGGCAAACTTAACTTCACTTTGTGCGAAGCACAAAACTTCACTATGGCCTAAACCATAACTTCACATCGGCATAGCCGATACTTCGCTAAAAACCAAGAGCTTTCAGTGTGTTTTCATTAAAGTAACAATAAAGTCAAAAAACCACTGCATTGGAAACGACGCATTGGTTTTTACTAATACAAAAGCGAAGACTCGGAGGCGTTTGCCTCCGAGTCTTTTTCATTTCATATGCTATTCCCTGATGCAGTGCTCACGAAGCAGGCCGGCAAACTTCTTTCCGTTGATTATTTTCTGTTTGCCAAACGGTAGCTGTTCACCAGGGCGGCAAGCTCAATGCGACTGTGAACATCAAGCGTATAATAAATATGCTTCACATAATCCTTCACGGTATGCTCGGAAATAACGAGAGTCATTGCAATATCCTTG
>JAZNMX010000052.1:0-50394 GCA_045579965.1 Faecousia sp. | reverse complement strand
GGTGGAGTCTGGAACGGCAGGTAAAGGCATCACCTGTAATATATACCACATCACCGAGCTTCAGCTGGGTCACATCCTGCTCAGAAAGGGGTGTTTTCAGATAATATGTAGCCATTTGCTTTACCTCCCCACAAACCAGTCCGGGCTGGTCATTTCCTGGACCGTGCCGTCAGCGCAAACGCGGAAACTGCCCCGACGGGCAACCATACAGTTACTGCTGATTGCCACACAAATACCTGCGATATGGGTATAGGCATATTCCACATTGACACCCAGCACGGAGGTGTCACCGCCGATACCCATAATGCCTACGCCCAGGCTGTTCAGCGCCTCGTAAAGATCCTCCTCGATCTTGCGGAACTGGGGATCGGGATTGTGAGAGCCCACAGTACGCAGACAAGCGGCCTCCTTGGCAAGGTTAGCGGCGATATTGGCTGTGCCGCCAATACCGATGCCCAGCACATTGGGCGGACAGATACCGCCGGAGCGGGTGGCCTCCACAAAAGAGTCAATGACGAATTTCTCAATACCCTTGATGCCATCGGCAAAGGCAACCACTCTGTGACGGGTACCGCCAAAGCACTCACTGCCACCGCCCTTTGCAACGTAGGTGACCTCCAGGTCCGCGCCTGGAACAAACCGGTATGTAAAGTTGGGCACATTTTCACCTGTATTGTCGCCGGGGTCATAACCGGTAAGCGGATGCTTCATGGTAGCCCGCAGAAAGCCCTCTTTTGTGGCGCGGCGCACCGCATTCCGGGTTGCCTCCTCCAGTGCCATCATGCCGCCCTCCAGCTGACATTCATTGCCGATCTTAAAATAGAAGATGGGCCAGCCGGTGTCAGGACAGGCGGGGTTACCCAGCTTTGCGGAAAGCCGGATGCTGTCCAGGGTCTTTTGCAGGCCCTCCTTTGCGGCAGGACGGCTCTCCTTACCGATGGCCCGCTCAAAGGCTGCGGTCACATCCGGGGAGATAACGGTAGAGCCTTTCTTGATGGCATTAAAAATTGCCTCTTGGTAAATTTTTAGGGAAATCAAAGTAAATCCCTCCTTCTATTAATATTGTAACGATTTGCTTTGGGTTCGTTATTGCATTTTTTCTATATTAGGTTGCATTTTGTCCGATTTAATGCAATAATATAGAAAACGCGCTGCAATAGAGAAAGGTCGGGATTGAATGGCAGAATTGATCACACTGGAGCAGTTTCAAGCAACATCGCGGCATTACCATATTTACCGGATTCGGGAAACCAAAATTGCTCACCTGGACCACTATCATAATTATTATCAGGTGTGCTATGTTGTCAGTGGGGAAATCTTGCACCGGCAAAATGATGACGCCGTTGCCCTCTGCGCCGGAGATGCCTTCATCGTACCGCCGGGACTGACACATAGCCTGCATTTTAACAATGCCTATGCGGAAATTTATTCCCTTGCTTTTGAAGAATCCCTTTTTGCGCCGGGTTTTCCTCAATCAAACGCCTATCAGTTTTTGGAGAGCCTGCAGTCCAAGGCAGCCGTTCCGACACATAACAGCATCCGGCTTTGTATCACGCTGAACCGGGACCAGCGCAGGTTGATCGAAAGCTTATTGGAATGCCTGATTCAGCAACAGCAAAACGACTGTCCACCCGGATTATCTTCCGCACCCAGCATCACGGCAGCCATCGTATATCTGCTGGCGCAAAGCTACTACCAGCATCCGCAGAACACCTCCGAACTGGATGAGCTGGCAAACTACAATAGTACCCTACTGCAATGTGTTGCTTACATAGACGCTCATTTTCGGGAGCCAATTTCCCTGACAGAACTTGCCAAGCGGTTTGGTATATCCCGTTCCTCCTTTTGCTCTGTTTTCCCGCAATTTACCGGAATGCCCTTACAGAAGTATGTGGCGAACAAGCGAATCAAAGAAGCGCAAATTTTAATTCGATCCTGTCCGGAAAAGTCAATTTCCCAAATTGCCACAGAGGTGGGCTTCCAGGATGATTCCACCTTTTACCGTAACTTTTTGCGGATCACCGGTGTTTCCCCTTTAAAATACAAAAACAATTTTCGTTATCGCGATGACGATAGCATTGACAGTCTTTAGATTTTTATAAGATACATCTGAAGCAGATTATTATAATACATTTTTTGTACCTGCTATGGGCGATATTTTCCCTTATTTTTTCCCTTACGGGGATTGTAAACGATGGTTAACAGCGGTTAAAAGTGGTAGTTAGACATTCGGAATTGGCTGGTATTTACTAGTAAACAGCAAACTTTGGTTAAAGAAAGTAATTATCCAGCCAAATTCAAATCCCTCTCTCCCCCCTCCCTTCCACCCGAATCCTTGACTTTTTCTCAATTCAATGCTATAGTTACCAAAACATGGAGAGATGTCCGAGCGGTTTAAGGAGCCAGTCTTGAAAACTGGTGATGGGGCAACCCACCGTGGGTTCGAATCCCACTCTCTCCGCCATAAATGCACCCCTGGGGGTGCATTTTTTCTAGAAAGTTTGAAAGGAAACCATCTATGGCCAGATGCATTTACTTCGATTTAGACGGCACTCTCACCGATTCCGGTGAAGGAATCATGAACTGCGCCGCAAAGACATTGATGGAATTCGGCATCACACCTCCCGATGCAGAAGGATTGCGAGCCTTTGTGGGTCCTCCTCTGCGGGACTCCTTCCCCCAGTACGGTATTCCGGAGGATCAGGTGGAAGAAGCTGTTGCCACATACCGCAAATTTTATGTTCCGGATGGCATGTTTCAAAATCATCCCTATCCGGGCATTTACGAGCTGTTGGACAGACTGAAAGCAGGCGGCTGCCGCCTCTTTGTCGCTACTTCTAAGCCTGAGTTTATGGCCCAGGCCATTTTGGAAAAATTCCAGCTGCGCCACTACTTTGAGGATGTCTGCGGTGCAGTGCTGAACGGAAACCGGGATTCCAAGGAGCAGATTCTTGAGGAGCTCCACCGCCGTTTTCCCGACATTACAGATGCAGTCATGGTTGGCGACACGGTATATGATATTCTCGGTGCTGCCGCCCACCATATCCCCGCCATTGGCGTGGCATGGGGCTTCGGCACAGTTTCCGAAATGCAGGAAGCCGGTGCGGCAGAAATTGCCGATACCATGGAAGAACTCTACGAATTACTGACAAAAGAGGGTGCATGACGCACCCTCTTTTTATTATGCAGGAAACACATTGGTAATCAAAATCAGCAGCGGAATAGCAAGGGAAAACAGGCTCACCAGCCAGGGGGTTAAAATTCGCTTGGAGCTGAACATCAGCAGCAGGCAGATGGCCGTAATGGCAATAGGACCAAGCACCGCCAGCTCCCGGGCAACCAGAACGGAAAACGTTCCGTCGCTTTGAATATCAATACCCACAGAATCCGGCAGCTTGCTCAGGTTGTTGATTCCCAAAACAACCGCACCAACGCCCACGGGAACTGCCGCAATCACCTTGCGCAGCCGTACAATATTCTTCCACGCCACACGAAGCCATGCAAGCGCAGCCTTGCTCAATCGCTTTGTTTTTTCCACTGCGGGCTGGATATCCTTCTGAAATTTCTTCCACCGCAGAACCATATCATTGGATTGTTTCATAAGCCACCTCCGGCTGTCTTTGCAGATAGTTTATCATAATTTTACCGGGAATACAAGTCATTTTGTTCAGTCCGTTTTATCGTACGAATTGTGTTGTATGCTGTTGTCATCAAATAAAACACAAGGAGGACAATACTATGAGAAACGCATACAACAAATACCGCAGCGCAAAGGTGATTCCCTTCCCCGGCAGAAAAGCAAACCGCTATCCCCACTCCGCAGACCCCAACTTCCGGAAGAATCAGCTGGTGGACCTGCTTCTGAGCTTTGCGACCTGCCTGGGCGCGGTAACGACCCTGGCATATCTGATGCTGCTGTAAAGGCTTAATCCCGCTTGTTATCCCGGTAGAGGGCCGCAAGGCCCTTTACAATCAAGTCCTTATTATAGACAATGGGCGTTTTGCACAGCGGAACAATGAACTTTGCAATGCCGCCGGTGGCGATGACCGTGGTGGGATAACCAAGCTCTGCTTCCATCCGTTCAACCATGCCGTCAATCATGCTGGCGGTACCCATCATAATACCGCTGCGCATGCAATCGATGGTGTTTCTGCCAATGGCTTTCCTGGGCTGATCCAGCTGCAAACCGGGCAGTAAAGCAGTCCGCTCTGTCAAGGCATCCAGAGAAATCTTTACACCGGGACAAATGCAGCCGCCAACCAATGCGCCGGTTTCATCCAGCACAACCATGGTGGTTGCCGTACCCATATCCACAATAATCATAGGGGGCTTATGCTCCCGCAGAGCAGCAACGCCGCCCACCACCAGGTCAGCACCGGTCTGGGAAGGGTTTTCAATCCGGATATTCAGCCCGGTTTTTAAGCCCGGCCCTACCACCAGCGCCTGCTTTCCCGTCAGCTTTTTCACCGCTGTCTGGATCGAGTTTAAAACCTGAGGAACCACGGAGGCAATGATCGTACCTTCAATCTCCCCGGGGTTAACGTTATATACCTCCAGGATCATCTTCAAATCCACGCAATATTCGTCGGAGGTCTTGGTGGCGTCTGTGCGCAGTCTCGCCTCAAAATCGATATTGTCGTCGGTCACACCGCCCAGCACAATGTTAGAGTTTCCAATATCAACGGTTAAAATCATTTCATTTCCTCCAAATCGGATAAACTGAGAATCCGGCAGTTTTCCACACAGCCGTCTTTTACTTCAATGAGTGCTGCGCTGCCTCCGGCATGACCGCAGCTGCCGGGATTGACAACCCAAAGATTTTCCTCCCTATGGCAATCCGCCACATGGGTGTGTCCATAGAGAACCACCTGCGCACCGGCTTTTTGCCCGTCTGCAACCAGCATAGAGCGGGTGAGCTTCACCCGGTGGTCATGGCCGTGGGTCATGTAAAAGCGAACACCGCCAAGGGTGGGACACAGCACCCCGGGCTGCAAGCCGCCGCTTCGGTACTTGTCGCAGTTTCCCGGTACCATGTAAAAGGGAATCCGGGGGAACTCCTCTGCTAAGGCTTCCGCATCCTCATAAAAATCACCCAAATGCGCTACCCAATCCGGTTGAATGACCCCAATGGCATTGCGCATTAGGCGCAAGGACGCATGGGAATCAGAAAAGACCAGCAGCTTCATAGTTCACCTTCTGTCATCTGTTTGCATATAGTATAACAGTTTTCTTGACAGGAGGCAATCCAATGGAGAAAAAAAGTGAGGGTTTTTCCGAATTTTCTATCCAGCAGGCCATGAAACTGGCAAACAGCGATGCAGGAAGGCAGCTTTATGCCCTGCTGCAGGCTACACAGCGCGACGCCCTTCAGGGGGCAATGAACCAGGCAGCAGCCGGGAATATGGACGGGGCGAAAAGCATGATTGAAACGCTCATGTCCGATCCAAAGGCGCGGCAGCTGATGGAAAAGCTCCGGGAGTGATTGCCATGGCAGAAATGGACGACAAGTTAAATGCCATCCTCGGCAATCCTCAGATGATGCAGCAAATCATGTCCATGGCCCAGATGCTGCAGCAATCCGGGCCGGAGCAGACCCAGCCGGAAACACCGCCGCCTCCACCACCTCCTGTGCCGCCGCAAATGGGCGCGCCCGGATTGGATGCGGCATCGATTCAAAAGCTCTTTGCCATTGCCCGGCAATCCGGTATTGACAAACATCAGCAGGCACTTTTAAATGCCCTCTGCCCATACCTGAGCCGTGACCGGATTGTGAAACTGGAACGGGCCATGCGGGCTGCCAAGCTTTCCGCTCTGGCATCCAGCGCATTGGGGGCAGATTCACTCCCATTCTTTTCAGGCAGGTGATCCCATGTATAACCGATACATTCCACAGCCCGACGGAACCTATCGCAGAAACAGCGTTCAGGACCGAACATCGCCCCCACGGCAGGAGCCGCCTGCGCCACCTCCGCCGCCACCTCCGCCCTGCGACGATTCTCCCGGCTGTGAGATTCCTCCTGCACCCCAGGGGCCAAGCCAGCATATGGGGGCAATGGATTTTCTGCGGAGGCTCCTGCCAAAGAATCTGGATACGGGAGATTTGCTGGTCATCCTTTTACTTTTGCTTATGGCCAGCGACCAAAAAGAAAACAGCACCTCTGCCCTTCTGACCCTGGCGCTGTACTTATTTCTATAAAAAACTGCCTGCTCAGCGAGCAGGCAGTTATATTTGTTATCTTGCCACGAAACCGACCTTTTTGTAAACCTTGCGCAGGGTCTTCTCTGCAACATATCCGGCTTTTTCCGCACCGCTGCGGTACACACCTTCCAGGTATGCCTTATCCTTCATCAGCCGTGCAGCCCCCTCCCGGATGGGACGGAGCATTTCCACAACCGCTTCACCTACCGCAGGCTTAAAAGCGCCGTAGCCCTTACCGGCAAACTCAGCTTCAATTTCCTCGTAGGTCTTTCCGGTAACGGAAGAATAAATGGTCATCAAATTGGCAACGCCGGGCTTATTTTCCTTATCATAGCGGACGCAGTTTTCCGTATCGGAATCGGTAATCGCCCGCTTAAACTGCTTCATAATCACTTCAGGCGCATCCATCAGCAGCACACGGCCGGTGTCCTCATTTTCCGACTTGGACATCTTTGCCACGGGGTTGGTCAAACTCATAATCCGGGCGCCCACCTTGGGGACATAGGGCTCGGGAATCTTAAATACATCGCCGTAAATGCCGTTGAACCGACGGGCAATGGTGTGGCACAGCTCAACATGCTGCTTCTGGTCCTCACCCACGGGAACCAAATCCGGCTGATACAGCAAAATATCCGCCGCCATCAGGCTGGGATAGGTAAACAGACCGCCGTTGATATTTTCCTCATTCTTGGCGGATTTATCCTTAAACTGGGTCATGCGGCTGAGCTCACCGAACATGGAATAGCACTGCAGTACCCAGCCCAGCTCCGCATGCTGACGGACATGACTCTGAATAAAGAGGGTGTTTTTCTCTGGGTCCAGGCCGCAGGCGATGTACTGCGCCAGCTGCTCCAGAGTACGCCGGCGCAGATCCGCAGGATTCTGCCGAACGGTAATGGCATGGAGGTCAGCCATAAAATAATAGCAGTCAAACTCCTCTGCCCGCTCTTTCCAATTCTTGATTGCGCCCAGGTAGGAGCCCAAAGTCAAATCTCCGGAGGGCTTAATGCCGGAGAGCATTCGCTTCTTATTCATCACTTCATCCATAACCCGTTTCCTCGTTTCCAAAGATTTCCCGTATTGTATCACACAATGAAAAAAAACGCAACGAAAAATTGACTTCTTAAGGGGAAGATGGTATAGTAATCTAAGAAAATTCGACCATTGAGGTGTTTACTATGGATTATACTGCATTGGCAAATCTTCTGTTCCCCGACGTCACATCCACCCCCGAGGAACTGGAAGCAAAATTCCCTCTGCGTAATGTTCCCGAGGGCGCTGTCATCACCCGTATGGCCCCTTCCCCCACCGGTTTCGTCCATTTGGGCAACCTGGTGCAGGGTCTGACCTCGGAACGGATGGCCCACCAGAGCGGCGGCGTTCTGTTTTTACGGGTGGAGGACACCGATGCCAAGCGGGAAGTTCCCGGTGCTGTGGAAATCCTCATCAACACCCTGCGCCACTACGGCATTCAGTTTGACGAGGGCGCTACCATCGACGGCGACAGCGGCGAATACGGCCCCTACCGTCAGCGCCAGAGAGCGAATCTTTACCATGTCTATGCCAAAAAGCTGGTTGCTGAAGGCAAGGCCTATCCCTGCTTCTGCACGGAAGATGAGCTCACCGCCATGCGGGAAAAGCAGGAGGCAAACAAGGAAACCACCGGCTACTACGGAGAATATGCCATCTGGCGTGACCGCTCTTTGGAGGATGTAAAGGCGCAGCTTGATGCCGGTATGCCTTGGGTGCTCCGTTTCCGCAGCGAGGGCTCTATTGAGAATCAGTTCAAGTTCGACGATCTGGTTAAGGGCAAGCTGACCATTACGGAAAACAATGTGGACAATGTCCTTTTAAAGTCCGACGGCATTCCCACCTACCATTTTGCCCACGCAGTGGACGACCATCTGATGCGCACTACCCACGTGGTCCGTGGCGACGAATGGCTGCCCAGCCTGCCCTTCCACATTCAGCTGTTCCAGGCTCTGGGCTTTAAGCTGCCCAAGTATGTCCACATCGGGCCGCTGATGAAGATGGACGGAAACTCCAAACGCAAGCTCAGCAAGCGCAAAGACCCGGAGCTGGCACTGACCTATTATAAGTCCGAGGGATTCCCCGTTCAGGCGGTATACGAGTATCTGATGACCATTCTCAACTCCAATTTCGAGGACTGGCGCCGGGCGAACCCCGATGCCCCTGCTACGGAGTTTAAGTTCAGCGCCAAGAAGCTGAATCCCGCCGGCAGCCTGTTTGACTACGCCAAGCTGGTGGATGTGTCCAAGAATGTCATCTCCCGGATGGATGCCGAAACTGTTTACTCTCTGCTGACCGAGTGGGCAGAGGAATTCGATGCCGGCTTTGCCGCTAAGCTCAAGGAGAATCCCGAGTACGCTCAGCGAATTCTTGCCATTGGCCGTGGCGGCAAAAAACCCAGAAAGGACATTGCCGTCTGGAAAGAAGCGAAGTCCTATATGGGTTTCTTCTACGACGAATACCTCGCCGCACCCGAGTTTGACGCCCGGTTCGACAAGGCCTTGATTGCCAAGGTGCTCAAAAACTTCCTTGCCGTCTATAATATCGAAGACGATGCCACCACCTGGTTTGAAAAGGTTAAGGCGATTACCGAAGAAGTGGGCTTTACCACCGATATGAAGGCATACAAGGCTGACCCCGAGGCCTATCCCGGTACGGTTGCCGATGTATCCACCTTTATCCGGCAGGCGGTAACCGGACAGGTAAACTCTCCGGATCTGTATACCGTTATGCAGATTCTCGGAGCGGATCGTTCCGTAGAACGGATTCAAAAGGTTCTTTCCACTCTGTAAAATATGACAAAAGGCTGCTGCGAAAATTCGCAGCAGCCTCTTCTTTTACTTCTCAATGGCCTGCACAAAGCCGGCTCTGTCGGTTGCCTTAAAGTAGGCAGAGCCGGCAACCAGCACGTCTGCGCCGTTTTCCTTGCAGATTTCACCGGTCACAAGATCCACGCCGCCGTCCACTTCCAGATGGCAGCCGGGTTTCTTTTCGTCAATATACTCTCTCAGCTTTTTCAGCTTGGGCATCATGTCCGCCATAAACTTCTGCCCGCCAAAGCCAGGCTCTACCGTCATGACCAGTACCAGATCACACTTGTCGAGGAAAGGCAAAACCGCCTCAGCCGGTGTCTTGGGCTTGACCACAACGCCAGCCTTTACGCCGTTGGCACGGATTAAATCCAGGGTCTTTTGAATATTCTCCTCGGTATCTGCCTCCACATGGATGGTCAGATAATCGGCACCTGCCTTGCAGAATTCCTCGGCATACTTGATAGGGGTATCAATCATCAGATGCACATCCAGCACCAGATCGGTAACCGGACGCATTGCCTTTACCAAAGAGTAGCCAAAGGAAAGATTGGGAACAAAGTGACCGTCCATGATATCCACATGGAGCCACTTACAGCCCATTTCCTTGCAGTGAGCAAAATCCTTCTGCATATTCATATAGTCGCAGGACAAAATCGACGGGGATAAAATAGCCATTTTCATTTCCTCCAAATATCATTGTTCCATCGCCGCCAGACGGTCTCTTTGTCTGTGGGCGGCAGTTATGACAAACTGAATTACGATACTAACTGCCAGCATAGTGCCGGCGCAGAGCAGAAGTCCGTAGAGGTATGTACCGTGGACATCATAAAATGCGTTGCTGAGGGGGGCACCCACCGCATAACCCAGAGAGGTAAAGCAAGTCATAAATCCCAGGATCTGTGCAAAGCTCTTTTCACCGAACAGCTCCGCAGTCAAAAGGGGCAGCAGCACGGTTTCAATGGGCATTGCCAGGGAAGAAATGACACCCTGACACATAGCAAGCACCATACCCTGAGGCGTATTGTTCAGGCTTGCCAGCAGCAGCATCATAGCAACGCCCGCGGCATTACAGATGATATAGGTCACCCGAAGGCCAAACTTATCATAGCTGATACCGGCCAACACCTTGAACACGGTCAGCATCAGGGAGTGAACGCTCATTACCGTTGCAACATAGGTATGATCCAGCCCAACATCCCGCATGTGAGCAGCATAAACACCGTTGGAGCCCTGAATCACCATGCCAAACAGGAAAATACAGACCACAGCCACATAAAAATAGGGTTTTTTCAGACACTCCTGAAAGGTAATACCGGACCACGTGCCATCCCGGGCCTTTTTCTTTTTGGGGGCGCTGCGGGTCACACCCTCCGGCTCATTTTTCATGAGCACCACAACAATCACGGCAAGTACCGCAAGTATGATGGCAGTAATTTGATAGGCATCCCGGAAGCCAAAGGTGTGAGCATTGATTATGGGGCTGACGATCTGTACGGAAACAGCACCGCCGATACCATTGGCTGCCAGCACAAAACCCATAACCGTGCCCTTATGCTCTGTAAACCAGTGGGTAATGACATAACCGATCATAGCCATTCCGGTAGTGGACAGACCGATGCCCAGCAGTGCTCCGCCTACGTAGAACTGCCACATCTGTGTTGCCGCGGAATAAACCAGCATAGAGGCAATCAGAGAAGCAAAACCCATGGCAATCAGCTTTCTGGGTCCGAAGCGCATCACCAGCGTACCAAAACAAATACCCATAATGGCCGTTGCAATAAACCGAACGCTGTCATTAACCGAATAGGCAGCACGCTCAATATTCAGCGCATCGGTTACCGCTGCCAGGTAAATCTGCTTGGTGCTGCTGCAAAAGCCCAGGCAAATCAAAACCATGGCAAAGCAAGCCGCCGCCACTACCCACTTATAGCCGGGTTTGGATTTTATGCCTTTCAAGACACTCATTTTCTGCATCTCCTCGTAATCTGTCAGCGAATTTGATTGATATTAAGTGCTGCGTCGTAGAGGGCGCAGAATCTTTGATACTTCCGTTCCAGTCTGGGTGTGGGATTGGGTGTGTACTCCTGAATCATGGCAACACACGCCCCTGCCGCTGCCTCATAATCAGCAAACCGTCCGTCGCTGACACCGGCAATGATAGCCGCGCCCAGGCAGGCCGCTTCTTTCTCCTTGGGAATCCTTACGGGAAGTCCCGTAATATCTGCCTGCAACTGACACCAGATGGGGCTCTTGGCACCGCCGCCGGTGGCGATAATCGCAGTGGGAGTTAAGCCGTTTTTCGCTATGTAGTCGCAATTTTTCCGAAGGACAAAGGATACGCCTTCCATTACTGCGCCTGCCATATCGATGGCATCATGCTCCTGCCGCAGACCCCAGAACACACCGGTTGCCTCGCTGTCAAACTCGGGGCTGTTGGTGCCCACCAGATAGGGCAGGAAAAGCAGTTCATTGGGCTGCCGCTGGGCAAGGGCAGCATTCATTTCGTCGTAAGAAGTCTGGCCCATGCAGCTGCGGCGGAACCACTCCAGACTGACACCGCCGCTTTCCGCCACGGGAAGCATCACATGGGTATCCGGCAGGAAGCCGTAGTGCATAGCAATTCCGCAGCTTTTGGGAGCAGGCTTGCCGCACATTGCCGCCAAGGCCATAACCGTACCGGTGGACAGGGTGATGCCGCCGGGCTGGGTATTGCCGGTACCGATCATACCGGCAAAGTGGTCCAGCGTACCAACATTGACCTTAGTTCCCGGCTGCAGACCCAGCCGGTCGGAAATGCTTTCCAGCAGCTGCCCAGCCACGGTGCAGGGCTCGGTAAGCTCCGGCAGCTGACTTTCCGAAATGCCGATTGCCTGGAGCATCTCCTGCCAATAAACCTTTTTGTAAATATCAAAATAGAAGGAGAAGGTGGCGATGGACATATCCGCCTTCTTCTGCCTGGTCAGACAGTATACCACATAGTCCTTCAGCAGCATATAGGTTTGCGCCTGCTGATAGATATCCGGGCGGTTGTGCTTCAGCCACAGAATTTTGGTGGCAGGCCATGTGGGCAGAACTGCCATCTGTCCGGTAATTGCCTCGCAAAGTTGGGGAGAGAACTGTTTTGCCAGTTCCTCACATTCCGCTGCAGAGCGCTCATCCATCCAGGAAATTGCGTTCATCAGGGGCTTCCCGTCCGCTCCGAGAACCACCAGGGTTTCCGCCTGACCGGTAAAGGCAAGCTCCCGAATCCGGGTAATGCCATTCTTCGCAATCATTTCACCCAGCAGCTCCAGCAAATCCTGACAGTATGCATACGCATCAAATTCCACAAAGCCGTTTTCCCGAAGATAGGAGACCGGACGGCTCTGCCGGTCAACAAGGGCAAAGTCTTCATTGTAAATCGCAGCCTTAATATTGGTACTGCCTAAATCAATTCCAATGTACATTTCATTCTCCTATCTTATGCCGTAACGATATCCCAGCCGCGGCTTTCCAGCTGTGTCAGGACATCCCGATCAGCCGCGCCGTCTGTAATCAAAAGGGTCTTGGCTTCCCTCTGGCACACCGGGGCAAAGCTGACTGTGCCGATTTTCGTATGGTCTGCCGCAACCATAACCGCCTTGGAACGGCTAATCATTGTCCGGTCAACCAGCGCTTCCTCGGGATGGCGTGTGGAAATACCGCCCTCCGGGCTGACACCTTCTACAGACAGAATCGTCCAATCGGCGTGATAACGGCTCAGCTGCGTCCGGGGCTCGCTGCCGTAAGTAAAACCATACCGGGCATTGACTTCCCCACCTAGCAGGACAACACGAACCGTGGGCGTACCCGCCAGTCTGGCAGCAACTGCCAAAGAGTTGGTAATCACATTCAGCCTCTTCCGGCTGCGAAGTCCGTCTGCAATAAACAGAGCTGTGGTTCCGGAATTGAGAAACACCGTTTCTCCGTCCTGAATCTTTTCCACAGCGCAGCGGGCAATCCACCGCTTTTCCCGGGCATAGCTTACGGTTTCCGAAATATCCTGCAGCTCTTCATAAGAAGCCTTTACCGCTGGAATCGCGCCTCCCTGCACCCGCAGAAGTAGTCCTTCCCGCTCCATCGCCGCAAGGTCGCTGCGAATGGTGACATGGGTGGTTTTTAAATCACGGCTCAGTTCATTAACCGTAACCTTCCCCGTCTTTTCCAGCTGCTGCAGTATTTGGTTTCTGCGGATCGTGAGCTTCAGCCTACTTCCGGGCATGGCGTTCACCGCCCTCTATTAAAGACTTTTCTTGTTCAACCGCTCGCCTACTGCTCCGCCGGGATGAATCAGGGCAAACTGCTCTGCCCGGTAGCCGGTCTCTTCAATCACAGCCGCCTGCAGGGCATGGAAGATCATGCAAAGGGCTGTGGTGCTGGTCGTGCCCTGGGCGTTCCACTTATCGGTTTCCCGATTGACATGCTGCTTCAAAACCACGTCTGCAGCCTGAGCCAGGGGAGATTCCATATTTTCGGTTACGGTAATGATGCTAACGCCCTTTGCCTTGCAGATATCCACAATGGGCAGCAGCTCCTTGGTCTTGCCGCCCCGGGAGGCAAAAATCATCACATCCCCTGCCTGCAGGAAGCCGGTAGCACCGTGGACTGCCTCCGCAGGGCTGATGAACCGGGCAGGACGCTCAATACAGCACATCAGATGTGCCATGTGCTGGCAGATAATGCCGGAATGGCCGCAGCCGGCTGTGCCGATTCTGGGGGCGTTGCTCAGCAGCTCCACCGCCTTGGAAAACTGTTCCGGGTCGATGTGTGCTTTCATTTCGCCGATGCAGGCTTGTTCGATATCATAGGCATCATAAATTGCTTTCAGGCTTTCCGCTTTCATAGAAAGAACCTCCTAAAATAATATATCAACGCCAGTATATCACAGTTTTTCCCAGTCTTCAAGCGGTACAAAAAATATTCGCAAAAAATGAAGAAAAACGGCTGGTATCAATTGACAAATCCTCCGCCGGGCGTTATGATAGATATAAGTAAAAATATGCCAATGGACAATATCCCCCCCTTCGGTGAGGACAGGCTCTGTTGGATACCCTTCGCTGAAATACATATTTGGAGATGAAAAACATGGGTAAAAACTGCACAATCAAGCCCCCCTTCTTTGAGATCGGACCCAAGTCCTATCTCTATGGCGACGAAATCCTTGACCTGGCTCTTGCTGCCGATGCCGCCTCTGAAAAGTACGGCGTCGACATCATCTTCACCTGCCCCGTTGTGGATATCCGCAGAGTGAAGGAAGCCACCAAATTCATTCACGTATTCGCCCCCCACATGGACCCCATTCCTGTGGGCCGCGGCCTTGCCGACATCCTGCCGGAATCTCTGGTTGCCGCCGGCGCTGAGGGCGTTATGCTGAACCATGTGGAAAAGCCCCTCAGCTTTGATACCCTGGCTGCTACCATTCAGCGGGCCAACGAAGTGGGCCTTACCACCATCGTCTGCGCCGACTCTATGGCAGATGCCAGCAAAATTGCCGGACTGACCCCCGACATTATTGTTGCCGAGCCTTCTGAGCTTATCGGCACCGGTGTCAGCGTCGGTCCCGAGTATGTTGAGGCTGCTATGCAGTCCGTGAAATCCGTGAACCCCGACATCCTGGTACTCACCGCCGCCGGCATTTCCAATGGCGAAGACGTGTACAACACCATGATCGCAGGTTCCGATGCTACCGGCTCTTCCTCCGGCGTTGCCAAAGCCGCCGACAGAGCCGCCATGGTCGATGAAATGATCGCTGCCGTACGCAAAGCGTGGGATCAGCGTCATAAATAAAACAACAATACATAATTGGAGGAAATCACAATGGAATTCAAGGTATATCAGAAAGAACTGGAGCTGCAGTCCCGGGGCTGGATCCCCACCTTCCACGATGTTTCCAAGGAAATCATGGAAATCGTTAAGGAATCCGGTGTTAAGAACGGCACTGTATGCATCGCTTCCCACCACACCACCTGCTCTGTCATGATTCAGGAGTGCAGCCACGATATCGACTCCTTCGATCTGGAGTTCCTGCAGCACGATCTGCTGGACATCATGCGCAAGCTGATTCCCGACTACGTCAACGAGGGCGACTACCGTCATCCCGGCCCCATCCACGCTCAGTTCGGCCGTTACGTAAAGGAGCCCGGCAACTACACCTCCATGAATACCGACGGTCACCTGCGCAGCGTATTCTTCGGCCGCAGCGAGACCATGACCATTAAGGACGGCATTCTGGACGGCGGTGAATTTGCTCACATCTACTTCATCGACTGGGACCACGTCCGTGCCCGTCACCGTCAGCTGAACGTTACCGTTATGGGTACCACTGAGGACGTCAACGACCGTAAGTGGAAGGGCGGCGAAACCATCAACACCCTGCGTAAGTTCACCGAGGAAGAGACCGCTTACGACATTCGCTACGACCTGCAGCAGCAGAGATAATTTCCCTCTGATTTTTCATCCGGGCTGCCAAACGGCAGCCCGGAATTTTGTAAAAAACCGGGTAAAAAACAGTTGACAAATATCCCCTGGCGTGGTATCATAGCTAAGCGGTTGCGGAAATGAGCAACCTTTCAGAAAATGGGCGAGTGGTGGAATTGGTAGACTCGCTAGATTCAGGTTCTAGTGTCCATTACGGACGTGCGGGTTCAAGTCCCGCCTCGCCCACCAAACCGTTTTTGCGGTTTCACACGGCAGCGATATTCGCTGCCGTGTTTCTTTGTTTTCCTCTTCCCTTTTTCTCCTGGAAATGCTATAATAACAAAAATATGTCCTTTGGAGGTGTCCCATGGAGTTTCTGCCCATTTGCAAACAGGATATGCTCAGCCGCGGCTGGGAGCAGTGCGACTTTGTGTATGTCATTGGCGATGCCTATGTGGATCACCCCTCCTTCGGTCACGCCATCATCAGCCGGGTTCTGGAAAGCAATGGCTACAGCGTAGGCATCATCTCCCAGCCGGATTGGAAAAATGCCGCCTCCGTACAGATTTACGGCAGACCCAGATTGGGCTTTCTGGTGTCCGGAGGCAACATGGACTCCATGGTCAACCACTACTCCGTTACAAAACACCGCCGAAAAACCGACGCCTTTACTCCCGGCGGCGTGATGGGCAAGCGGCCGGATTATGCCACAGTGGTATACTGCAATTTAATCCGCCAGGCCTACCCGGATGTGCCCATTCTGATTGGCGGTATCGAGGCATCGCTGCGCCGTCTGGGGCATTACGACTACTGGTCGGACAGCTTAAAGCGGTCGATTTTGCTGGATTCTCAGGCTGACCTTTTGATGTACGGCATGGGCGAACGGAGTGTCGTCGAAATCGCAGAAGCCCTCAATTCCGGCATGGATGTCAAAGATATTACCTATATCGACGGAACCGTATTCAAAACCAGTGAGTTAGACGACAGCCTGCCTACCATTACCTTGCCCGGTTTTGATGAAATCAAGGCAAATAAACGCAAATACGCCGAATCCTTTCAAATTCAATACAGAAACTGCGACCCCTTTACCGCCAAGCGGCTGGTGGAAAGCTACGGCAAAACTCTGGTTGTTCAGAATCCGCCCCAAAAGCCTCTGACAACAGAGGAAATGGACACCGTTTACGCCCTTCCCTACTGCCGCACATGGCACCCCAGCTACGCCAAGCTGGGCGGTGTACCGGCCATTGAGGAAGTCAAATTCAGTCTGGTCAGCAATCGGGGCTGCTTCGGTGCATGCTCCTTCTGCGCGCTGACCTTCCACCAGGGGCGCATTATCCAAACCCGCAGCCATGAATCCATTCTCCGGGAAGCGGAGCTTATGGTCAAGGACCCGGATTTCAAAGGCTATATCCACGACGTGGGCGGTCCCACCGCCAACTTCCGTCACCCCGCCTGCGACAAACAGCTGACGAAGGGTGCCTCCGGCGGCCGCCAATGTCTGTATCCCACCCCCTGCAAAAATATGAAAGCCGACCATTCCGACTATGTTACCCTTCTGCGGCAGCTGCGGAAAATCCCCGGGGTAAAGAAGGTTTTTGTCCGCAGCGGTATCCGGTTTGATTACCTGCTGGCAGACAAAAAGGACACCTTTTTCAAAGAGCTGGTGCAATACCACATTTCCGGTCAGCTGAAGGTTGCTCCTGAGCATGTTTCCGACGCGGTTCTCAGCCGGATGGGCAAGCCCAAGAATGCCGTTTACAACCGGTTCGTGGAAAAGTATTACGCCCTGAACAAGCAATTCGGTATGAACCAGTATCTGGTGCCCTATCTCATGTCCAGCCACCCCGGCTCTACCCTTAAGGAGGCCATTGAGCTGGCAGAATATATTCGGGATATGGGCTACAATCCGGAGCAGGTGCAGGACTTCTATCCCACCCCCTCTACCCTCTCCTCTGTGATGTACTACACCGGTCTGGACCCCCGGACCATGGAAAAGGTCTATGTTCCCACCGACCCCCATGAAAAAGCCATGCAGCGGGGCCTGATTCAGTACCGCAATCCCAAAAACTATTATCTGGTCCGGGAGGCGCTTCTTAAGGCCCACCGGGAGGATTTGATTGGCTCCAGCCAGAAATGTCTGATCCGAGCAGTCCCCCCCAGACCTGCCGGCCGTACCGCGCCGCCTCCCAAGATAGCGAAACGCCCCCCTGCCCGCAAAGCCCCTGCAAAACCTGCCAGAGGCAAACGAAAATAACAGGAGGATTTCCTTATGCAAACGATGATGGACGCCATTGTCAAGCCTGCCGCAGGCCCCGGTCTGGAGCTGCGAAAGGTTCCAGTCCCCACCCCAGGTCCCGGCGAAGTACTGATTAAGGTACACAAAACCGCCATCTGCGGCACAGATGTGCATATCTACAACTGGGACCCCTGGGCTGCCGAGCACATCAAAGCCCCCATGACAATCGGCCATGAATATGTGGGCGAGGTTGCCGCAGTGGGTGCCGGTGTCACCGGCGTTACCGTCGGTCAGCGGGTATCCGGTGAGGGGCATATTACCTGCCGTCACTGCCGGAACTGTCATACCGGCAACATACAGTGGTGTAAAGATACCCTCAGCGTGGGCGTTGACCGGGACGGTGCCTTTGCGGAATACGTCTGCATTCCCGAGACCAATCTGATTTTGGTGGACGAAAGCCTGCCGGAGGAGGTTGTAGCCTTCTTTGATGCCGTTGGCAACGCCACCCACACCGCGCTGATGTTTGACTTAATCGGCGAGGATGTGCTGATTACCGGCGCAGGCCCCATCGGCATCATTGCCGCAGGTATCTGTAAATTTGCCGGCGCACGCCGTGTCATTATCACCGATGTAAACGATTATCGGCTGGAGCTGGCCCGGAAGATGGGCGTGGATGCCGCTGTGAATACCGCCAAGGAAAACCTTCCCAAGATTATGAAGGAGCAGGGGCTTACCGAAGGCTTCGATGTGGGCCTTGAGATGTCCGGCAACGGTGCTGCACTGCAGCAAATGATTGGTGTTATGCGTAACGGCGGCAGAATTTCTCTGCTGGGTATCAGCAACAAGCCCGTTGCCATGGATATGAACACCATCATCACCAAGGGTCTGACCCTTCAGGGCATCTACGGCAGAAAAATGGACAACTGGCACCAGATGAGCTACATGGTCCAGGGCGGCCTGGATTTGACCCCTGTCATCACCCACCGCTTCCATTACACCGACTTTGAAAAAGGCTTTGCAGCCATGAACAGCGGCATGTCCGGAAAAGTCGTGCTGGATTGGACCGCCAAAAAGGAGACGAATGTATGAAATCTGCATTAACTGCCATTTCTAAGGAGCTGGATGCCATTCGCGACGCCGGCACATGGCGTCACGAGCGCATCATTACCACACCCCAGCGCTCCCGCATTGACACAACCCAGGCAACCGGTGTGGTCAATCTCTGCGCCAACAACTATCTGGGTCTTTCCAATCACCCCCAGCTGATTGCGGCAGCCAAGGAAAGCTATGATGCCTGGGGCTTTGGCCTTTCCTCTGTCCGGTTTATCTGCGGCACGCAGGAAATCCACAAAGCCCTGGAAAAGAAGATTTCCGGCTTCCTTGGCATGGACGATGCGATTCTGTATTCTTCCTGCTTTGATGCCAACGGCGGACTGTTTGAGACCTTGCTGGGAGCAGAGGATGCGGTCATTTCCGACGAACTGAACCACGCCTCCATCATCGACGGCGTGCGGCTGTGTAAGGCGAAACGGTATCGCTACAAAAATAACAACATGGACGACCTGCGTCAATGCCTTCAAGACGCAAGGAACACCAGCTGCAAAAAGATTCTCATTGCCACCGACGGCGTGTTCTCCATGGACGGCTATATCGCGAATCTGTCCGCCATTTGCGATTTGGCAGAGGAATTTGACGCCCTTGTGATGGTGGACGACAGCCACGCCGTGGGCTTTATGGGCGCAAACGGCAAAGGCACACCGGAGCACTGCGGCGTAATGGACCGGGTGGATATCATCACCGGCACCTTTGGCAAGGCCCTGGGCGGCGCCTCCGGCGGCTACACCGCAGCCCGGCAATGTATTGTAGATCTGCTGCGGCAGCGCAGCCGCCCCTACCTGTTCAGCAACACCCTTGCCCCCGCCATTTGCGCTGCCACCATTCGTACCATCGAGCTTTTGGAGGAATCCACCGCCCTGCGGGACAAGGTTCATGAAAATGCCCGTTATTTCCGTGCCGGCATGGAAAAGCTGGGCTTCGACCTGCTCCCCGGCGAGCACCCCATTGTGCCGATTATGCTCTACGACCCCAAAATTGCCCACGAATTTGCCCGTCGGATGCTGGAAAAAGGCGTGTATGTGGTAGCCTTCTGCTATCCCGTCGTTCCCAAGGGTCGGGACAGAATCCGTACCCAAATTTCTGCCGGCCACACCAAAGAGGATTTGGACTTCGCCATCCGCTGTTTTGGCGAGGTGAAGCAGGAAATGGGTATCTAAAATTTACTCCCACCGGAAAAACCGGTGGGAGTTTTGCATAGGATGTTCCATACATCCAACTTCGAGGTGGTACTATGGAACATAGCATAAATCAAATTACTGTCCGCGGAGAACTCCTGGGTCTGCCGGAATTCTCCCATGAAAACCACGGCAAACGGTTTTACCGTTTCTCCATCTGCGTCCGGCGGCTTTCCGGTGCCGAGGATATTCTGCCTGTCATTGCCCAAGACATGCAACTGAATCAAATCGACCTATCCGGCGGCGCTATGCTCCGGATTACCGGTCAGGTTCGTTCTCACAACAGCCGGGAGGGCGGCATTCGGCATCTGCTGATTTTCATTTTTGCCGGTGAAATTGTGGCCGAGGACGCAGAACCTATGAACGAACTGACCATCTGCGGAACGATCTGCAAAGACCCCATCTATCGCCGCACTCCCTTGGGGCGGGAAATCTGCGATGTGATGCTGGCGGTACCCCGGGCCTTCCGCCGGGCAGATTATCTCCCCTGCATTTTGTGGGGCAGAACCGCTCAGGAGGTTTCCCAATGCACCGTACGTGACCAAATCCAGATTCAGGGAAGACTGCAAAGCCGTAACTATACCAAGCTGACCGAAGACGGTGCGCTGGAACGGACGGCCTACGAAATATCCGCCCTCAGCGCCCAGATTCTAAGTCAGGAGTAAGAAATTGTATCCGCTCCCCTCTTTTCTTTTGGGCGACAAAATGCTATAATGCTTAGAAAAGGGGGGCTCAGCTTGAAAGAGAAAGTAACTGCCATTATTGAAGCCTTGAAAATAGCATATCCCAACCCGGCTTGCGCTCTCCACTATGAGAAGGATTACGAGCTGATGATTGCCGTCCGACTCTCTGCCCAGTGTACCGATGCCCGGGTCAATCTGATTACCCCGGCGCTGTTTGCCGCCTACCCTACCCTGGAGGCCATGGCAGCGGCGGACATTTCCCATGTGGAGGAGCTGGTACATTCCTGCGGCTTTTACAAACATAAGGCAAGAGATATCGTTCTGGGTTGCCAGATGCTGCTGTCGGAATACGGCGGAAAAGTACCCGATACCATGGAAAAGCTGCTAAAAATCCCGGGTGTTGGTCGCAAAACCGCCAATTTACTGCTGGGTGATTTGTACAAAACCCCCGGCAGCGTGGTCTGCGATACTCACTGTATCCGCATTTGCGGCCGGCTGGGACTTTCCAAAGGGAAAGAGCCGGAAAAAGTGGAGCAGCAGCTGCGCAAAATTCTGCCCCCGGAAGAAAGCTCGGATTTTTGCCACCGAATTGTTCTGTTCGGCCGGGAGACCTGCACAGCCAGAAACCCAAAGTGCAGCCAATGCCCTCTGGCGCTCTGGTGCAGCGAAGTAAATAAATCGGAATGATATTCGCCCCCTTGTCCGCATAGGTTGTGGACAAGGGGGGATTTACTTGTCCGGACGAAAACCGATTTTCTACAGCGCCCTGCTGCTTACGGGTGTCAATCTGCTGCTGCGGCTGGTGGGGACATCCTTTCAGGTTTACCTCTCCTCCCGAATCGGAGCGGAAGGGATTGGGCTATTACAGCTTGTATTGAGTGTGGGGTCTATGGCCTTGGTGGCCGGTACGGCAGGCATTCGTACCGCAACCATGTACCTAACCGCCGAGGAACTGGGCAACCAGCGGCACGGCAGTATCCGCTGGGTGCTCTCCGGCTGTATCGGATACAGCATCCTCTGCAGCGCCGCTGTGGGCGCGGGAATCTACTTTTTTGCCCCGGTCATTGCGCACCACTGGATTGGAAACGCCGACACAGTGAACTCCCTGCGCCTCTTCGCGGCATTTCTGCCGGTAAGCTGCCTGTGCGGCGTTATGGTAGGGTATTTCACAGGGGCAAACCGGATTGGTACATTGGCAGCAGTGGAGGTAGCAGAACAGCTGTTTACCATTTGCTCCACGATTGCACTTCTGACCCTTTGGGCAGGAACAAATCCGGAGCGATGCTGCCAGGCAGTGGTAATGGGCAGCGCCCTGGGCAGCTGTTTGACCCTTTTGAGCCTTGTATTTCTCCGGCTGAAGCACGCGCCCCAACCCGGACCCAAAATCCCCATTGCCCACCGGCTTGCAGACACCGCCATACCGCTGGCATTGGCAGATGACCTGCGCACTGGAATCACTACGGTGGAGAATCTCATGGTTCCCCGCCGGCTGGCCCTCTACGGCGGCGTACTGTCCCCTCTTGCCGCCTTTGGCGTGGTGTGCGGCATGGTATTTCCCGTACTGATGTTTCCCATGGCATTTTTGTTCGGATTAAACGAGCTGCTTGTACCGGAGCTTGCCAGATGCCGGGCCGCAGGCAGCAGCGAACGGGTAGCCCACCTGGTACGCAAGGGCTTGCGGGTAGCGCTGCTGTACGGCACGCTGTGCGGCGGAATTCTGCTGCTGAATGCTGAGGATTTGTGCATGTCCCTCTACCAAAGCCCCGAGGCAGGCACTTACCTATCGTGGTTTGCTCCCCTTGCCGTCATGCTTTACTGCGACAGCGTCACCGACGCCATGATGAAAGGACTGGGGCAGCAAAAGCGAAGTGTTCTGTATAACATTATCACTAACACCATGGACGTGGCGCTACTGTATATCCTGCTCCCCCGGTACGGGATTGGCGGCTATTTTCTGAGCTTTACCGTAACCCACGCCATCAATTTTTATCTCAGCATTCAAAGGCTTCTGAAAATCACCAGAGAACGCATCCCTTTGCATATTCCCCTGCTGACCATTGCCAGCGCAGGGATTGCGGTCTGGTTTGCCCATTATGTTCCCCAACCCTCCCTTCGCACAGTTGGATATATTACGATTTTGGGGTGTCTTTTGTTTTTGCTTAGAATTCTAAGCAAAAATGACATTGTGTGGGTTAAAGGACTGATTTTAAAAAAGTAATACCCGGAAACGACCTGTTTCCGGGTATCGATTATTGGTTTTCTTCCTCCTGGCGTGTAAGACCGTCATAGGGAATTCCCCGCTCCAGGGTAAAGCCCTGACCTCGAACCTCCTTAATTTTGGTTACGGTCATGAATACATCCGGGTCGATGGACAAAATCAGCTGGGTTGCCTCGTGAAGTCTTCTGGGAGAAGTCACACACAGCACGCCCTGCTGCTGCTTACCCATGCAGCCGGTTTCAATCTGCATCATGGTCACGCCTACGGACATCTGCCGCAGCAGGCACTGACGGATTTCCTCATGCCGGTCGCTGACAGCAAAAATCTGAATCTGGGACTGACCCAGAACCATCACCTGATCCAGCACAAAAGACTCTACTACAAGGAAAATAATGCCGTAGATAATTTGATCGCTGGTAGCAAAGATAGCCTGGCTCAGAATGATGATTCCGTCCACAATCCACACACATAACGACACCGGTAAATGCACCCATTTATGCAGCACCAGACTGATTACATCCGCACCGCCGGTGGAGGCACCGATGCGCATAATCATACCCAGCGCCGCACCCAGAAGACCCGCGCCCATCAGCACAAACAGCAGCGGATTCTCCGTGGTTATGGAAAGGGCGGGAATTCTCTGCATAATTCCCAGAAACACCGGGTACATCACCGAGCTTGCCACCGTGGAAATAAAAAATCCCTTTCCCAGTACCACAGCGCCCAACAGCAACATCAAAATGTTAAAAATCAGCACGATGGTTGCCGTATCCAGTACCGGGATCACACCGGTAAGAACAATACCCACACCGGTAGCGCCGCCCATGATAATATTACTGGGAATTACAAACGTGTTGACCAAAAAGGCCAACAGCAGATTACCGAATACCAGTACGCATAGATCCTTGATTCTTTTGAATATCTTTTTCCGGTTCGCCGGCATGGCTCTTCCTCCGAATTTCTTACTTTTTGTATATGTTACCACAAAATCATCCTTTGTGTCAACAAATCATTCCCTTGCCGTAAGGATTGCATTCTTCCTAATTTATGATATACTGGAGTTATTCCAAAGAAACAAGGAGGCAATCACTATGGATGCCAAAAGCATTATGAACATTTTCCGGGACACCGCCTATATCCGCACGGGCGGCAGCCCTGAAGAGCGCAAGGCGGCCCAATATCTGCAGGAAAAGTGCGGCGAATTCGGTCTTTCTGCCGATATCGTTCCCTTTGCCGTGGATATGGCTACCATTCATACCGCAAAGCTATACGCCGACGGAGCGGAAATCCCCTGCAAGGGTTATCTATGCTGCGGCAGCCACACGGTGGAAGCGCCTCTTTACTACCTGCGCAGCAACGACGCCTTTAGTCTTTCCCAATGCAAGGGCAAAATCGTCATGATTGACGGCTACTTAGGCTATTGGATGTACCAGGACATTCTGGAAAACGGCGCTGTCGGCTTTATCACCTATGACGGCAACGCCAACTACACCGACTGGGATATCGACCAGCGGGAGCTGCGCAGCTATGTGAGCAAGGGCAACAAGCTCCCCGGTGTGAACATCAACGCCAAATCTGCCATTGAGCTGATTCGCAAGGATGTCGCTACTGCCAAAATCGAGATTCAGCAGGACGAGTACACCGCAGATTCCCATAATGTGATTCTGGACATGCCCGGAGAAGTGGATGAGTATATTGTTCTGACTGCTCACTACGACTCCACTTCCCTCTCCCAGGGCGCATACGACAACATGTCCGGCTCTGTCGGTATCCTGGCAGTTGCAGAATACTTTACCACCCATCCCCATCGCTACGGCCTACGGTTTATCTGGTGCGGCAGCGAGGAACGGGGCTTGCTGGGTGCGAAAGCCTATTGCGAAAACAATGAGGAAGCGCTGAAAAAAGTCGTTCTGAATATCAATCTGGATATGATCGGCTGCATTATGGGCAAGTTTATTGCCTGCTGCACCACAGAAGAAGCCCTGACTCACTATATTAAGTACATGGGCCTGGAGCATGGTTTAAGCATTTCCGTCAAGCAGGATGTGTATTCCAGCGACTCCACCCCCTTTGCCGACAAGGGAATCCCTGCAGTCTCCTTTGCCCGGATTGCGCCTCCCAGCACCGCTACCATTCACAACAGCTACGATACAATCGATTTAATGAAGGGCGAGCAGATGGAGGAGGATATTCGGTTCATCACCGCCTTTACCGAACGGATGGCCAATGCCGCCCGGTGTCCTGTCGCACGGGAAATGCCGGATAATATGAAGGAAAAGATTGACATCTACCTTACCCGGAAGCGGGATAAGAAGTAACAAAAAGCCGCTCTGCAAAGCAATGCGCCTTGCGGAGCGGCTTGTTCATTTCTGACAGCGGCTTGCAATCTTCCGGGCTCTGTCTATGGACACGCCGGGTATCACACTCAGGTATAGGGCACGAAGCTCCCTCTTCCAAAATTCCTTCTCCTGGAAGTTTGCGGCTCTGGCAATTTCCAGTTTAATATATTTTGCTTCCCTGGACAGCTTGGAAAAGAACACCGCAAGGGCTACACTGACAATACAGCCCAGGAAAAGCAATAGCATAAAAACCACATAATTCATAGATAAGACCCCAATTTCCTGCATAATACCGTTGACTAGACTTCCAGTTATTTACAGCATCATAAACCGTATTATACACCAGAAACTGGTAAAGTCAATCCAATTTCCTCCAAATTTCCCATTGGAGCAGAACTTCTACCGAACGAACAAAAAAGACCGGCAAAGCCGGGCTATTTTCGTTACATTATTTTCTACGATAGTCGGGAAGGAGCTGGGGGGAAACAGTATTTTCTGTCAATCCTGCCTCTCTGCGCTCCTTTTCGAATGCGTCGACATGCTGCAGGGTCAGCTTTTCGCCGGTAACCTGGGCAGCCTTCTTGGCTGCGTGCCGTCCGGCATTTCTGCCGAAGACAATGATATCCAGCAAGCTGTTGCCCATCAGACGGTTGCGGCCGTGAATACCGCCAACCACCTCACCGGCAGCATAGAGGTTCTCCACATCGGTCTGTCCGTCATCGGTGATGTGCAAGCCGCCGTTTTGATAGTGCAGCGTGGGGTAAATCAAAATGGGCTCTTTCCGGATGTCGATGCCATGCTTGGCAAACATCCGCATCATGGCGGGAATCCGCTTTTCGATGGTGCCCTCTCCGTTTTTCAGCTCAATCATGGGAGTATCCAGCCACACTGCCAGACCCTGACCGGTTTCAATGCCGTTACCGCGGTCGGAGCACTCCCGGATAATGGAGGCTGCGGAAACGTCACGGGTCTCCAGCGGATTCATAAACACCTCACCGTTGGCATTGACCAGCATTGCGCCAACGCTGCGGACCTTTTCGGTAACCAGCGCGCCGTAAATCTGTGCCGGGAACGCGGCACCGGTGGGATGGTACTGGAGGGTATCGGGATACAGCAGCTTAGCGCCTGCCCGGTAACCCAGAACCAGACCGTCTGCAGTTGCGCCGTAGTGATTGGAGGTGGGGAAACCCTGATAATGAAGCCGGCCTGCGCCGCCGGTGGCAAGAATAACGGTCTTTGCCCGGGCAACCAGCAGTTCCTTGGTTTCCATGTTCATCAGAACCGCGCCTGCGCAGCGGCCCTTCTCGTCCTTAATCAGTTCAATGGCTGCGGTGAAATCCACCACGGGAATACCCCGATTGAGGACCTCGTCCCGGAGGGTACGCATAATTTCCGCACCGGAATAGTCCTTTGCCGCATGCATGCGCTTACGGGAAGTACCGCCGCCGTGGGTGGTAATCATGGTGCCGTCGGGCGCCTTATCAAACTCCACGCCCAACTCACTCAGCCAACGGATCGCCTCGGGAGCATCGTTCACCAGCTTGTAGAGCAGATCCTTCTGTGCGGCAAAATGTCCGCCGCCAAAGGCATCCAGATAGTGCTGAGCAGGGCTGTCACCGGGCTTATCCGCGGCTTGAATACCGCCCTCAGCCATCATGGTATTGGCGTCACCGATGCGCAGCTTGGTGACAATCATAACCTTTGCGCCGTTGTCATCTGCCTCGATAGCAGCAGAAGCGCCTGCGCCGCCGCCGCCGATAATCAGCACGTCGGTATCATAGTCGGGGTTAGTAAGATCAACGTCCGCAGGGGTGATCCGGGAGCCTGCCTGCAGCAGCTTTGCCAGCTCCGTAGGTACTTTCTGACCGGCATTGGGGCCCATAGTCAGGTTCTCAAACTGGTCTTCCCTGTAGTCCGGATGGTAGGTTTTCAGAAGAATGTCTTTTTCCTCTGCCGTCATACGGCGAGGGTTCAGCTTCATATTGGCTTCTCTGGCAGCCTCCACCTTGCGGATGGATTCCTGCATCTTCGGGTCTAAATACATAGCATCTGCCCTCCTTACTTCTCAATCTCGCGATTGTTGTACAGCTCCTGCATTTCGGACAGGGGTTTGCCCATCAGATCCTCCAGCAGCTTTTCATACTGACCGCTGGTGATTTCAGCAATCCGCTCATCCAGGTGGTCGCAGTGGGGAGCAAGATACTTGCCGTTGAGCCGGCGGGCCAGCATTGCTACCTGGGGATGGGAAATGCCTGCGGGGCACCGGCTGGAGCATACGCCGCACATAACGCAGTCGAAGCTCTCTTCGGCGCACTTTTCGTATTCACCCCGCTGGGCATAGGCAATGTACTGCATCACATTCAGGCCCTGGGTACAAGCCTTGGTGCAGGCGTTACAGCCAACGCAAGCATAGATTTCCGGATACAGCTGCATCATAATCTGCTCGGTGGGCTTAATCTCTTCCACGTCGTAAACCGCCTTTACCAGGGGGAAGAAAGGCAGTGTGGCGACATACATATTGTCTTCTACCTTGGTGGAGCAGGCCAGGCAGGCCTTCAGCTCCCGGTCTCCGGCAATCCGGTAGATGGTAGCGCAAGCGCCGCAAAAGCCGTTGCGGCAGCCGCAGCCACGGACCAGCTGATAGCCGGCATACTCCATAGCCTCCATAATGGTAAGGGAAGAAGGAACGCTGTACCGCTTACCGAACAAGAAAACATTTACCATTTGTTCCATATACGCTCTCCTTAATATTCGTCCGGCAGCTGGTCCATTTCGTCCAGACGGAACACAGGACCATCTTTGCAGACATACTTATCGCCGATATTGCACCGACCGCATTTTCCAAGGGCACACTTCATTTTCAGCTCAAAGGTGGTATACACCTGCTCTTTGGAGAAGCCCAGCTCCAGAAGACCTGCCAGCGTGAATTTAATCATAATGGGAGGTCCGCACATGACAACGGTCTTATTGGTATCGAAGCCCAGCTCTTTTACATAGTTGGGAACAAAGCCCACATGGCCGTCCCAATCCGGCTGTTCCCGGTCGATGGTCAGGTGAACGGAAATGCCGTCCTCTGTACACCATTCATTTTGAATCTCCGGGAAATCCACCAGATCCTCCTTGGAGCGGGAGCCGTAGACAATATCGATTTTTCCGTAGCGGTCACGGTAGTGACGGCAGTAATTGATTACGGAATGCAAAGGTGCAAGACCGATACCGCCGGCAATGAACAGCAGGTCCTTGCCCACAAAGTCGGTATCCACCGGGAAACCGTTTCCGTAAGGTCCGCGGATGGTAATCTGCTGACCTACCTCCATAGCATGGAGAAAAGAAGTCACACAGCCGCACTTTTTCACGGAAAAGTCCAGATAATCCTCGGTAGGAGAAGATGTAATGGAAAACAGCGCCTCACCCACTCCGGGAATGGACAGCATTGCGCACTGACCGGGGATATGCATAAAGGGCTTCTTGCCGTCAATGCCCATGACCCGGAAGGTTTTTACATCCGGGGTATCCACCCGAATGGCAACCACTTCGCCCAGCATGGGAATCAAAGGATCCTTTCTCATTTCATTCCCTCCTTCAGCGATTTTGCAACCTTAACAATGTTCATATGGATGGGGCATTTCCGCAGACACCGGCCGCAGCCCACACAGCCGAAAATTCCCTCGTTGTTGGCGGGGAAATACACCAGCTTGTGCATAAACCGCTGGCGGAACCGCTCCAACTGGGTAGGACGGTTGGTGCCGTGAGCCATCATGGTAAAATCGGAGTACATGCAGCTGTCCCAGCAGCGGAAACGGCAGATTTCCTTGCCACTGTCAAATTCCTGCACATCGTAGCACTGGCAGGTAGGACATACAAAGGTGCAGCTTCCGCAGCCCAGGCAGCTTTCGGAAAGCTCTGCCCATTTGTCGCTGTTGAAAACCTCCATCAGCCGGTCCTTTTCAAAACCCTGCAGATTCAGCTGACCCAGCGGCAGCTTTTTGGCTTTCTCCCGAATAGCGGCCTGCAATTCAGCAGCAGAATCCTCCCCGGCACTTTCCAGGCAGGAAAGGGCATCCGTCAGGCGCTGACCTTTCTCGGTATTGGCGCGCCAATAAAGGTTCTCCCCGTCCATCCAGCAGCTGACATCTCCGGCAGGCTCTGCGGGGTCAATGCCAAAGGCGGTACAGAAGCAAGTTTCCTCCATTTTGCCGCAGGCAAGGGTAATAATCGTACCGGCATTGCGGCGCTCTGCGTAGAAGGTATCCACCGGCTCGGAGAGGAACACCCGATCCAGAATCTCAAAGCTGCGGCAATCGCAGGCCCGGACACCGAACACCGCAAAGGGTGCGGTCTCAGTCTGCTCCTCCACGAAGGAAATCTTCTTTCCCTCCCGGCGGAATTTCACCATCTGCTCCACCTGAGGAAAGAACACATCCTTAGCAGAGCGAATGGTATTGAGCTGATTGCTCAGCCCGCTTCCCTCCTGCCACACGGTGTAGGCCGCCCGACCGGCAGCGTCATCCGTAGGTATGTAGAGGGTCTGGGAAGCGGCAATCTGGGCAAAAAGAAGATCCAAAGAAGCAATCGCTACTTTTTTCATTTTCCGCTCCCCCTTTCGTGGACGATAGAGGGCTCACAGTCCTCTGTGTTAAAGTCCATCAGAGCCGGCTTGGTGTCGAAATCCGCACCTGCCTGATATTCGCCGTACAGCTCATTGATGTCCTTGATAAACTTCCGGTTGAGCAAATGCAGGGGAATGTTCTGGGGGCAGACACGGCTGCACTCGCCGCAGTCGGTACACCGGGAAGTAACATGGAAGGCACGGATAATGTGGAACATCTGCTCCTCAAAGGAGTCGGCAGCAGCCTTGTTCTGTACACCGGAATTGGCGTTGTCGAACACGCACTTTTCGCAGCTGCAGGCAGGGCAGACATTCCGGCAGGCATTACAGCGAATGCATTTGGAAAGCTCCTGCTGCCAGAAGGCAAAGCGCTCTTCCGGGCTCATTGCCTCCAGCTCAGAAACCTGAGCAAAGCGCTGAGATTCAGGAATCTCCTCCCCGTTTTCGCCGATCATTTCATCAAATTCTACAACCTTGCGGCTCTTGCAGACGGTGCACCGCTCCAAAAGCGCATCTTTCCGGGGAACTAAGTGGGTGCCATCCATGGTCTGCACCAACAGCTCGTCTCCTTGCTCCTCCACGGAGAGGATACCGCCTAAGTGGCGAAGCTTTTCGATGTCGCACATACCCTGGCATTCCACGCCGATGGCATACACATTTTCCCGCAGGATTCTGTGCTCCTTGCACAGCTGCACAAAGGAGTAGCTGTCGCAGGGCTTCAAGAAGACCGCAACCTTGCCGCCCTTACGGGACTGGGCAATCAGATACTTGGAAAGATTGGCGCCGGCAAAGGGGCTGAAGACAAAATCCTGCCCCACTTCCTCTTTGGAAGAAAAGACAGCCGGGGTCAAATCGTAGAAAAACTCGCCCTTCTTCCAGCCCAGTACAGCCTGAACCTCTCCGGACTGAAGCAATGCTGCCGCTTTTTCCATTAGTCTTTTCTGCATCGCAAATCCTCCAATCTCCGGTTGGGTCCCAGCTTGGTTACCTCTGCCACAAACTCATTCATGGTTGCGGCAAACTTAGCACCCTCCGCTGCGGATACCCACTCCACACGGGTGCGGCCCTTTTCAATGCCCAAAAAGTCCAGCATGGAAAAGAGCAGAGTCATACGCCGGCGGGCAAAATAGTTGCCGGTGGTGTAATGGCAGTCACCGGGGTGACAGCCGCAGAGAATCACGCCGTCCGCACCCCGCTGGAAAGCCCGCAACACAAACATGGGGTTCAAGCGGCAGGAGCAGGGAATCCGGATGATTTTCACATTGGCAGGATACTGCAACCGATTTGTGCCGGACAGGTCCGCGCCGGCATAGCTGCACCAGTTGCAGCAGAATGCTACGATTGTAGGCTTGAATTCTTCCGTTACCGACATATTGCATCCACCTCCGCCATAATTTGTTTATTGGAGAAGCCCTTCAGGTCCATAGCGCCGCTGGGGCAGGCAACGGTACAAGCGCCGCAGCCCTGGCAGACCGCAGGATTCACCTGGGCCACACGACGAATCAGCGTAGTGCGGTTGGGACCCCGGAATTCTTTGTCAACATAAGTAATCGCGCCGTAGGGGCAAACCTTTTCGCAGGCAGAGCAGCCGTTGCACATCAGCTCGTTGGACTCTGCCACGCAGGGATTGCAGGTCAGCTTGTTCTTGCACAGAAGTCCCACAACCTTTGCCGCTGCCGCGCTGGCCTGAGCCACGGTTTCCGGAATATCCTTGGGGCCCTGGCAGGCACCGGAGAGGAAAATACCGGCTGTGGGGCTTTCCACGGGACGAAGCTTGGGGTGTGCTTCTGTAAAGAAGTCGTTGGTATCCATGGATGCGGTGAGCATGGTCGCAAGGGGTCTTGCGCTCTTATCCGGCTCGATTGCCGCAGCCAGAACCACCATATCCGCATCGATGTGCAGCTGCTGACCGCCCAGCAGGTCGGAGGCCTGCACCTTCAAGATGCCGTTTTCGGGAGTGACCTTACCCACCATGCCCTTGACATAGTGAACGCCGTACTCCTCCACCGCCCGGCGGTAGAATTCGTCGAAATTCTTACCGGGGGTACGCACATCAATGTAGAACACATACACATCGGTATCGGGGTACTTTTCCCGGCACAGCATGGCATGCTTTGCGGTGTACATACAGCAGATCTTGGAACAGTAGGACTTGCCCTTCTGCGCGCCGTCGCACCGGGAGCCAACACATTGTACGAACACAATGGTCTTGGGATGGGTGCCATCGGAGGGGCGCAGCAGCGTGCCGCCGGTAGGACCGGCCGCATTCATCAGCCGCTCAAACTCCAGACTGGTCACCACATCGGGGCTCTGGGCGTAGGCAAATTCGTCAAACTTGGAAATATCAATGGGATTAAAGCCGGTGGCAACCACAATGGCGCCGTAATCCTCTTCCACATAGGCGTCCTTCTGCTGGTAGTCGATGGCACCGGCGGTACACACCTTGGCGCAGACACCGCACTTGCCGTTTTTCAGCATATTACAGTAGTCGGCATCGATGGTTGCCACCTTGGGCACAGCCTGAGCGAAGGGGATGTAAATGGCGCGGCGGTTATCCAGTCCCAGATTGAAGGCGTTGGGGACTTTCTTCTGGGGGCATTTCTCGGTACAGGCGCCGCATCCGGTACACTTGGTTTCGTCTACAAACCGGGCCTTTTTCTTAATGGTTACATGGAAGTTACCCACAAAGCCTTGAACCTTTTCCACCTGGGCATAGGAAATGATGCGGATATTCTCATTCTGAGCCGCATCCACCATTTTGGGAGTCAAGATACAGGCAGCGCAGTCCAGCGTGGGGAAGGTCTTGTCGATCTGGGTCATTTTGCCGCCGATGGTGGGTTCTTTTTCCACGATATCCACGGGGAAGCCTGCCTCGGCAATGTCCAGCGCGGTCTGGATACCGGCAATACCGCCGCCAATGACCAGCGCCCGTTTCACAACCGGGCTTTCTCCGGCGGTCAGGGGGGCATTCAGCTGAACCTTGGCAATGGCAGCACGGCCGAGAATGATTGCCTTTTCTGTGGCAACCGCTTTATCCTTGTGAATCCAGGAGCACTGCTCCCGGATGTTGGCAATCTCCACCATGTAGGGGTTAAGGCCTGCCTTTTCGCAGGTCTTGCGGAAGGTTGCCTCGTGCATTCTGGGAGAGCAGGAGCAGACAACCACGCCGGTGAGCTTATGCTCGGCAATGGCCGCCTGGATCATTTCCTGACCTGCCTGGGAACACATATATTGATAGTTGGTAGAGAATACCACGCCGGGCTCCAGCGCCAGGACCTGGGATACCTGCTCTACATCTACGGTTGCGGCAATGTTACTGCCGCACCAACATACAAATACACCGATTCTTTGCAACACTGCCACCTCACTTTCTGTATTTACGGAATGCGCTGGTGATGGCCTGCTGGGGCAGGTTTTCGTCCAGACGCTCAGGGATCTGCTCCGGCTTTAAGAGGTCGCCCCCCTGCTGCCGCACAACCGCCAGGCGAACCGCCTCGATCAGCTTAGCCGGCTCTACATTCCGGGGACACCGCTCCACACAGGCAAAGCAGCTTAAGCACATCGCAATGCCCTTAGAGGCCATCAGCTCCTCCACCCGTCCGTTTTCCACCATGTCTACAAACTGATGGGGGTGGAATTCCATCTGGTCATAAGCAGGACACGAAGCGGTACACTTTCCACACTTCATACACTTTCTGGGATTGACCCCGGAAATGCGGCGAATATCTTCCGATAAATTCTGTTTCATCCGTCTTACGCCTCCTTTAAGCCAAGCGCCTCTGCCAGCAGCTCCGTAAAGTAAGCCACCGGCAGCGTGTTTTGCTCCTGCAGATTGTAAAGACACAGCGGGCAGGCGGTAATTACCTGCTCAGCGCCGGCGGTCTTTGCGTTGTCCAAAATAATATTTGCCCTGGAATTGGCATAGTCCTTGTTGTTGACGGTGCAGTAGCCGCCGCAGCATTCATTGCGCTGGGCGTAATAAACCGGCTCTGCGCCGATGGCACAGATGAAATCCTCCAAAATGGTGGGGTTTTCCGGATCGTCAAATGCCATCTCCTTGCTGGGGCGCAGCAGCAGACAGCCGTAGTAGGCTCCGATCTTCCGGCCGGTCAAGGGCTTTACCACCTTCTTGGCCAGTTCATCAAAGCCGATTTCGTCCCGCAGGACCTCTAAGTAATGCAAAACTCTGGTTTCGCCGGCGTAGGGCGTTTCCAAACCAAGGTACCGGGCTACCCGGTCACGGATGGTTTCGTCATTGCGCATATCGCCGTTTACCCGCTTAATCACATGGTGGCAGGCAGAGCAAAGGGTTACCAGCGTCTGGTTTTTCTCGCCGGCAGCCATCAGCGCGCGGACAGAAGACAGACGGGTGGCAATTTCATCCTTTGCCATGGGATACACCGCGCCGCAGCATTGCCACTGGGGCAGTTCCTCCAGAGTAAAGCCCAGCGCGTCTGCGCACAGCCTTCCCCATTTGTCCAGCTCTTTTCCTTTGGTTTTTAGGGTACAGCCCGGGAAATAGGAATATGTCATATCAGCACCTCTTTATACCATCGACTAGTCGTCGTAAGCCTCTTGTTGGGAGGCCTTTTTTACCGCCTCAATCATATCACAAAATCTTTCCGCAATCAAGTCTTATCGGTAAAGAAATATTGATAAATCCATATTACCACAGTATGATTGCTTTGTAGCAATTGACAAAAAAACGGAAGCATGACAAATTCTGCCTCGCTTCCGTTTATTTCGATTATTTACTCATCTGTTTCTTGGCCTTACGGACAGCCAGAATCCGGTTCATCTCGTTATATACGATCATGTAGCCTTCATCCACGCCCATGCCGGGTTTTGCCAGAATTTGTACCGGCTGGGTTGCCATAGCGCAGTGTACGCATACCTGGGCGCTGCGGTCGGTTTCATTACAGGTACCGCCCTGATAAGCGCCAATACCCCGCTCCTTGCAGTAAAGCACTGCCTCGATGGTATTGTTGATACCGCCCAAATCGGGAGTCTTAATCTGAACCATGTGGCCGGCCTTGTTGTCAGCAAACAGCTTCACATCTTCCAGGGTGTTGCACCACTCGTCTGCAACCAGCTCTACATCGATACCACGCTCGTCCAATTCCCGGGTCAGACCGGCCAGGGCTTCCATCTGGGTCTGGCGGTCGCAATCACAGTCCATGGGGCCCTCAATACGCAGATGGAACGGCTTTGCCAGCTGCTCCAGCTTGGCAATATAGTCCGCCATAGCGGTATAATTGTGATTTCCGAACACGGCACCGATTGTGCCGTAAACGTCCATGTGAAGTACAGGGTTATAGTTTTCATTGGTGCGGTTCTCAAGAATCCGGTCCCGCAGCCATGCCACATACTCCGCCAGCTTTTCGCCCTTTGCGCCCAGCTTGGTTTCCACATGATTAATCAGCGCGTGAGGCAGCACCTGAGCGCCCTTGATAATCATTTTGTCCGCGTTGTTATAGCGGTCGTCACCGGACTGGGTGAAGATCGCAATGGGAT
This sequence comes from Faecousia sp., assembly GCA_045579965.1. Lineage (GTDB taxonomy): Bacteria > Bacillota > Clostridia > Oscillospirales > Oscillospiraceae > Faecousia. Next base: position 15,026 of record JAZNMX010000052.1, on the reverse strand, counting down.
TTTCGGATACGCTGCAGCCGTACTCGTCGGCAACAACCTCGCACATCAGCCGACCGCTTGCCTTGGCAACCGCATCCAGAATTGCCTGGGATACGCCGTAGCGAATGGCGGTATGCAGCCGCTTGCCCTCTACCTCAATGGTCTCCATCATGGCGCAAAGACCCCGGAAATCCGCAGCCTCTTTGCCTACCAGCTGGGGCTTGATGTACTTGTCAATCACGGGAATGAAATCCTCAGCCAGGAACAGCGGATCCCGGCCGCCTGCACCGGAATACTGAACAGCGGCGCAATCGCCGTAGGCAATCTGTCCGTCCTCCAGAATCAGCATCACAGAGATTGCCTCGCCAGCCTGGCGGACAGCGCGAAAGCCCTCGGTAACAGGATTGCCTACATAAAACATACCGTCATGACCTGCGCCCTGCTTAATAGCCCGCTGGTCATCAAAATAGAATCCGGTACGGCCGCCGGAGCACACAACATCAATAATCTTCATAACCCATTTCCTCTCTTAATATCTGGGACGGCCCACCAGGCGGCCCTTGCCAATGGCGTATACGTCGTCAATAACCATCTGGAAGGATGCCTTCCGGTTTTCCACCTTGGCCCGCAGGGCAATCTTCTCCGCGTGGAAGTCCAGCAATTCCTTGTTAAAGGGCAGATGGCCGGGGTTCAGAATCCGAACCGCGCCGTCATTATCCCGGCAGGGCAGCATCAAACCGGCATTGAAACGGCAGGGCGCAAAGGGCACATCCAGTACGCCTGCCTCCACACCCCGGCAAATGCCCACCGCAATATCGCCATTGCCCAGTTCAAAGCACTTATCCACAATTGCTCGGGTTTCCAAACGGATAATCTCTTTCTCCTCTTCCAGACGGGCGTCACAGAAGGTCTGGTCTGCCATCATGTTCACCAGCTGCTTGGTGCAGCGCAGTCCCTCGGCGTTGGCTTCCATGGTGGGAATGCCTACAGCCTCATGGGGGGTCTTGACAATGACCTTGGTGGCCTTGGACAGCGCAGCGGTCAGGCTGCCGTAGGAAATGACACCAAAGGCCTTTGCCTCGTCTGCCGGGAAGCCGCCCATCCACTGATGCAGAACCGTTGTTACCGCAACATCGCCATAGCCGTAACGGTGCAGGTATTCGTCTGTCAGCTCCTGCAGTGTAGCGATTGCCGCCACATCCTGCACCAGATTGCCGCACTGACCGTAGCCCACGGTGATATTCTTCACGCCCTGCTCCGCTGCCAGCAGCGCCTCAATAATCGCTGCTGCGTGGGAAATGCAGGGAGGCACCAGTGTGCCTGTCAGAGGTCCGTAGGGTTCCCGGTTGATGGAAACGCCCATTTCTTCATAAAGACCGGTCAGCCGGTCTACATACTGCCAATCCCGAATGGTCCGCTCCATGGGAACGTTCTTGCAGTAGGGCAGATTGTAGGAAATACCGCCGCCTTCGTAGCTGGTAAAGCCGCCGGCGTAGGTAATCTCAGTTAAAAGTCTGGCATCGGGTGTACCGTGGCGCACCTGAAGCGGTACATTCACACTTTCAATAACCCGACGGCAACCTTCCACGCCATGGTTGACAGCAGGAAAGCCGTTGAGCATGGCTCTGCCAAGGCGAATGGACTCAGCAATGCCATTCTCCGCCTCCTCATAGCGGTTCTGGCGGGTGTAGCTGTCAATGGTGGAGGGAAGCAGATCTGCCTCGCCTTTCTCCTCCAGATATTGCATCAGCTGAATGTGGGCATCGATATCCGGCACACCTGCACGGGGCTGCACCAGAGTCTTGCCTGCCGCCTTGGCATCCAGCAGTTTCTTGCCGAATTTCCGGTTTTCAGGCATCGCCTTGTGGTAGGCAACTGCCTCCTCCAGATTGACCCCCTTACCGGTTGGCCACTGGCTCAGCACCTCCTGCCGCAGTTTCTGAAATTCTCCCTCCGGGAGCCGTTTGTTCTGTATCTCCATAATAAGCAAACTCCTTTTTCATAATTCGCAAGGCTGTCTGGGGATAACGGGTAGAAAGCAGACCCATGGCTGCAATAATATAGGTTTTGTCCACCCACACCGCCGCCTGCCTGGGGCGCAGGGACGCGGGATTCTGGGGGGAATACAAGGCATGCTCTGCAATTTTCTCAACACGAGGATTATGAATCAAGCTGCCGCCGGTAACCACAATTTGACGAACCTTGGTCAGGTTTTTACCCTCCTGGACAAAGGTCTGCCCCATCATAGTGTAAGTTTCTTCGATGGTGCCGGCATGGCGGCTCACCGCCTCCTCCACCGCTAATGATGCCAGGGCAAAGTCCAGCGACTCCGCTTCATCTTCTCCCTCTGGCACTTTATCGGTATGGATTTTCAAATCCTCTACCATCTGCTCAATTCTCTCCGGTGAAAGGCCGGAAATGCGGCTTACTTTCTGAATGCCCGCAGCATCCACAATGCCCTGGATGCTGTAGCGCATGCCGATGTCGCCCTCAACTGTCCGCTTGGCATAGGGTTCCGGAAGACCTTTGTACACGGTATTCATATGCTCCGGCATACCGTCGGCAATGGAATAGACATCTGTGGTAGCACCGCCCACATCAACGGCTACCAGTTCACCGATGCCCGGCTCCCCCTCACAGCCCTTTGCCAGCAGTTCCATTGCCTGCAGAACCGCGGAAGGCGTGGGCATCATGATGTCGGAGAGCAGCGTTGTTACTTTGGAAAGTCCCTTGGCCTGAATAATCCGGTTCAGGAAAATCTCCCGGATTTTCTGCTGGGTAGGTTCAATATTCAGCACACCGAATTTCGGCATCACATTGGGGCACACAGATACGTTGCACCCTCCCAAAATCCGCTCACATTCCCTGGCAGCTGTCCGGTTTCCGGCAATGACAATGGGAAATCCCGGCTTTACGCTGGCCAGCATTCTGGCGTTGTGAACTATACATTCTGTATTACCGCCGTCTGTGCCGCCAACCAGCAGAAAGATATCCGGCTTGCTGTCTATAATCTCCTGCAGGTCGTCCTCCGTAAGCTGGAAGGCATATACGCCCACCACCTTGGCGCCCGCGCCCAGGCTTGCCAGCTTTGCCGCCTCTCCGGTCAGCTCCGGAACCAGGCCGCTGGTCACCATACGGAGTCCTCCTGCAGCGGAAGAGCAGGCGAAGCACTGGTAGTAGCTCAGTTTTCCTACCTTCGCTTCCAGTGCTGCAAGACCTTTTTGCAGTCCTTCATTGATATCCGTCTGAACCGTGGTGTAGGAAGACGCCGTTCCCAGCAGGCTTTCGGACTCCAAATCCACCGCTGTCAGCTTGGTATATGTACTTCCAAAGTCAATCAGCAGGACCGGTTTCACTGCTGCTCACCGTCCATATGCAACAGCTCACGCAGCGCTTCAATGGTGGTTTCCGGCGTGGTACCGGGAGGGAATGCCCGGTCAAAACCCATGTCCCGGAAGCGGCGCTCAACATCCTCAAACTTCTGCTTGCCGATAACGATGTTGCCGCCCACCACCAGGGGAATTCCTTTCAGACCTGCCTCGTCGCACTTCTGGCGCATACCCCGGCAGTCCAGTTCTCCCTGGCCGTAGAGGGAGGAAACCACAATGGCATCGGCATTTGCTTCAATCGCCGCGGCAATATACTCCTCCTGGGACACCATAACGCCCAGATTCACCACTTCAAAGCCTGCTTCTGTAAAGGCGTGGTAGAGAATCTTGTTGCCAACGGCATGAACATCGGCGCCGATGACACCGATAATCAGCACTTTCTTTTCCCGAGTTTCCATGAAAACACTCCTATCATTTGATGTATTTTCAAATTGTACTACATCTATATAGTATAATGTTGTAGTTCTTTTGTCAAGGGAAGTTTTGGTAAAATTGCAAAAAACATGCCGTCCCCTTTTGGGACGGCATGCAAGTTATATGGTCTTTTCCGACAGAATCCGGCGGGTTTTTTCCTGCAGATAAATGAACGAGCCTTCGTCCATCTCATAGCTGCATTCAATGAGCCGCCCGTCAAACCGGGCAAGCAAACCGGCCATCTCGGCTGAACAGTATTTTTCATAGTTTTTCGGCAGCAAAACACCCTCCAACCCCTGCAAAAACGCCTGGATATCCAGTTCGGGAGAAAATACCTGGGGTATTTCCAGCTGTAACCCCTCGGTGTATGCCAGGCAAGTGTCATACAGCAGTTCACCGAAACGACGGCTGTAGCATAAGATCCCCACCCGCTTACCTTTTTTCAGCTTGATAATATCTGCCATGCAGGCAGGCACCAATCGCAGCGCCACCTTGGCAAGCCGCTTGTGGTCGGGAATTATTTGCTCCAGATAGGCAGCATGCTCCGGTGTGGCAATCACATAATCGAAGCTGTCATCCAGCTTATAGGGATACTGCAGGATACTCTCCAGTACAAAGGAGTACAAATCGATTCCCGGAAGGGTCCGCAGCTGATCTGCCATGGTGGCAAGGTTTTCCGGATTGCACTCCACAATGGCCACCTTCACGTGGGCCTCCTGCTCTGACAGCTGACGCAGCTTCAGATTCAGAAAAATGTTGATTTCCGAGTTGGTAAAGCCCAAATCCGTCAGCTGACGCAGCAGGGCGTCAATGGCGGCCATTGCCTGCTGCCGGTTGCTTTCGGAGCTGGCGGGCTGGTAGCGGACGAAGGTTCCCCTGCCCTGGACTTTTTCCACCAGACCCTCCCGGTCCAGCTCATCGTACGCCCGCTTAATCGTTCCCCTTGCTACTCCCAAACGGTCTGAAAGCTCCTGAACCGTAGGCAGCTGGGTATGGGGCGCAAGGGTGCCGTTCTTCATTGCGGCACGAATGGCGTCCACCAACTGGCGGTAAATGGGAATATCCAGTTGGGGATTCACAACAAAAACAGACTCCATGGTATCCACCTTTCGGATTAAATAACATTGTAAATCAAATCCTGAAGCTGACCGTTTCTGCCAATCACTTCAGCCACAACCCGGTCACCCTTAGGCAGTGCCTTGGGTTTTCCGGTGATTCCCTCGGTTTTTTCTTTCAGCTGCACAATATCCATCACCGGCAGACCGGCCGAGAGCAGCCGCTCCTTCAGTTCCCCGTTTTTGGGGTTTACCGCAATGCCGCCCTGGGTCACCAGAACATCAATATCCTTGCCGGGTGTGGAGATGCAATTCACCCGGTCGGTCACAATGGGCAGTCTCGCCCGGAACATGGGCGCGATGATCATGGAAAGCTTTGCGCCTGCCGCTGTATCGCTGTGTCCGCCGGAGCCGCCCATGATATAGCCGTTGGAATCGGTATGGACGTTGACATTGAAATCCGTGTCGATTTCCGTCGCACCCAGAATCACCACATCCAGCTTATTCACCGCCGCGTCGGGATTGCTGGGGCTGGCATACTCGGTAGCGGAAATTTCCCGGTGGCGGGGATCGGTACGAATGGATTCCACCGCCTTCAAATCAAAGCACTGAACATCCAAAAGGTTCTGAAAACACCCGGCCTGGAGCATCTCCACCAGATATCCGGTGATGCCGCCCATGCCGAAGCTGCCTTGAATCCCCTTTTGAAGCATAATTTCTTTCAGATATTTCGCCGCTGCCAGAGATGCACCGCCGGCACCGGTCTGGAAAGAAAATCCGTCCTTCAAAAGCCCGGAGGCTTCAATCACCCGGGCAGCGCTGGCCGCCATCACCAGACCCACCGGGTCACGGGTAATCTGTGTTGTTCCGGACACAATGCCCTTGGGGTCGCCGATGGCATTCACTTCCACCACGCAATCTACATATTCTCCGGAAATCGAGATATCCTGCAAAGGCTCGGTCATCAGATTATCGGTAATAACCACCACTTTTTTCGCATACATGGCGTCGGCAAAGGCATAGCCCAGGCTGCCGCAGGCGGATTTTCCGTATTTTCCGGTGCAGTTGCCATTGGTATCTGCGGTGGGTGCGGCAATAAATGCCACATCAATGGGCGTACGGCCCAGGGTAATATCGCTGGGGCGGCCGCCGTGGGTGCGAAACTGCACGGGTTTTTCCAGAATCCCCCGACTGATTGCCCGGCCTACGCCGGCAGAAATATAGTTGGCAGAAATGCCGGTTACCACCCGGTTTTGAATATGGGTCAGAATCGGTGCATGGACATCAAACAGAGAGCTGGCATTGACAAACAAATCCCCAATCCCCTGCCGGGCGATTTCCTCCAGCACCATATTTAGCACAAAGTCGCCGTTGCGCAAATGATGGTGAAAAGAAACCGTCATGCCGCTGCGCAGACCCGTCTGGCGAATGGCATTCGCAATGGAATTTACCAATTTACTCACAGGACATCCTCCCTTTCCATACCCAGCGCCTGAGCCATGGCAATGGTCTGCTGCGCCCGGGCGACAATGGGTGCGTCAATCATCTTTCCCTTGAGGGAAATTGCACCCTTCCCCTGCTGCTTTGCCTGGGCAATGGCATCCATCACCTCATAGGCATACCGAACATCCGCAATGGTGGGACTGAACGCCTGGTTGATGGGCGCTATATGGCGGGGAGAAATGGCGGCTTTGCCGGAAAAGCCCAGGGCTTTTGCAAAGGCAGCATCCTCTACAATGCCTGCATCGTCATTCACATCGGTAAAGGGTGTGTCATACACCTCTACACCGGCAGCCCGAGCTGCCATCACAAGCCGGGTGCGGGCATAGAAGATTTCCTTGCCCTCCTTGGTGCGCTTGCATTGCAGATCTGCGGTCAAATCCTCCGCACCCAAAAACAGCGCCCGAACCCGCTTCGCGGCGGTGGCGATTAAGAAAGCGTTCTCCACGCCCAACGCTGTCTCAATGAGGGGCATAAGGCCAATGGTATTTTCCGCCATGCCCAGCTCCTGCTCCCATTGGCGCAGGCAGGCATCCACTTCCTGAACATCGGCAGTAGAGGAAGTCTTGGGCAAAAGAATCATATCCGGACGGAACGGCGCCAGGGCGGCAATATCCGCCTGCCAATAAGGGGTGTCGATGGAATTGATCCGAACGATTCGCTCACAGCAGGAAAAATCCAAATAGTGCAATGTGTTGCGAACCAAAATCCGGGCAGCATCCTTTTCCGCCGGAGAAACCGCGTCCTCCAGATCAAAGATCACCGCATCCGCACCCAGACAGTTTCCGTTAATCAACATATTGGGATTGTTTCCCGGCAAAAACAGCATAGAACGGCGCATCAGCAGCTCTCCTTTCCCCGCATAACCGCGGTTTCCACTCTAGCGCGGATCACACAGTCCAGCGCGCCTCTGTCCACAATGCGAACCTTTGCGCTGTCAATTCCCTGCTGGCGCAGCACATCCAGAACTGTTTCCCGAATGGCATCGCCAAACTGCTGGGCCACCACTGACTCCAGCGCAATTTCAATTTCCCCGTTGCCGGGTTCCATCTCCACATATACGTCGCTGGACTCCATCGTACCGGCGACCGCAATTTTCTGAATTTCCATAAACTATGCAGCTCCCTTCTCTTTTGCAAATTGAACTATAACAATTTACCATATTGTATATCACAATTTGGACAATTTCAATCTTTTTCGAAAAATTTTCTTTGCAAGCGGAACACAATGATGTATAATGAGAAAAACAGCGAAAGGAGCGATTGGATTGGACGTAGAATTGCTGTCCGGGCTTTCCGGGCATAAGCGGCATTTGTGGGAACAGTTGCTCCTTCGCTCCGGGTTGACACCGGATACTCACGCAGACACCACCGCTGTTGTTTGGGAAAACGGTGCTCCGGTAGCCGCCGGTTCCCGATCCGGCAATCTCCTGAAATGCATTGCCGTGGACAGCGCCTATCGGGGGCAGGATTTAACCGCCACTGTCTTAACGCATCTGCGGCGCGATGCCCTCCAGGCAGGCTATCGCCATCTGTTTTTGTACACCAAGCCGGAAAACCTGCAGCAGTTTTCCTCTCTGTTCTTTTATCCCATTGCCGCTACGGACGAGGTGCTGCTGATGGAAAATCAGCCGGATGGTATTGCGTCTTTCATGGACACGCTGCCCCCTGCCGCCGAGGGCCGGAACGGCGCAATTGTAATGAACGCCAATCCTTTTACGCTGGGTCACCGATATCTGATTGAAACCGCTGCCCGGGAATGTGACCGGCTGTATGTATTTGTCCTTTCCGAGGATAAAAGCCATTTTTCTGCCGAAGACCGCATGGCAATGGTTCGGGTGGGAACAGCGGATTTACCCAATGTTACCGTCCTCCCCACCGGCCCATACCTGGTCTCCTCTGCCACCTTCCCTACCTATTTCCTAAAAGAGCAGGCAAGCCCCAGCGCAGTGCAGTGCCGGCTGGACGCCGACGTTTTTGCAAAGCATTATGCCCCCCGGCTAAATATCAGCCGCCGTTACGTGGGCACAGAACCGCATTGCAGCGTAACCGCTGAATACAACCGGGTAATGGCGCAGCAGCTGCCCAACCACGGCATTGCGTTGATAGAAATTCCAAGACTTGCGCAGCAGGAAACACCGATCAGCGCCGGGGAAGTCCGCACACGGATGAACGAAAACCGGGATATCCGGCCGCTGGTACCCGACACAACCTATCATTACCTGCAAAGCCACCATTTGCTGTAAGGAGGAAGCCTATGTTAGACCGTCGTGCCACCCACATCGTCAGCAGTTACTACGCCCCCAGAGGGCACAGCCGTATGTACGGACTGGGTATGCAGCTGGCACAGCTGTACCTATCTCCCAATGACAAGCTGATTGGCATTATCGGAGAGGCCGGCTCCGGCAAAAGCGCCTTGATTCGGGGTATGTTCCCCGGATTGGAGCTGACCAATGACGACAACGGTGTCTATGTCCGCCCCCTGCCGATTTTGGACCTAGAGCAGGACATCGCCTTCTTCTCTCCCCATACCTACCATCTGGATATCCGCTTTGAGAACGGCTTTACCCAGATGAGCGTATTGGCGGACGCCATCGCCGAAGCCCTTCACAAGGGCAAGCGGGTGGTTGTGGAGCATTTTGATTTGGTGTACCCCATTCTCAACATCAACGCAAATCTGCTCATTGGCGTGGGCGAGGAGGTCATCGTTTCCCGTCCCAATATCTTTGGTCCGGAACCGGAGGAAATCCGGCAACGCTCTTACGCCTCCCTTCCCTACCGGCTGATGGCCCATACCGCTGAGGATTTGTGCGAATTCTGCCTGGGCGAGGAGCTTACCGCCCGCTGCGGTCACGACGATGTCCGTCACGGTTTTTGTATGTATTTTCAGGATTCCTGTCCCGATGTGGATCTTGTGGAGCTGGAGCGGAAGGTAAATGACCTGATTTCCCAGAATCTGCCCATTGGCTATGTGGACGAGCAACATGTATCCATTGGCGGCAACCTGCACTACTGTACCGGCCCCCGGATTCACATGGCCCACACCGGCCAGATTCAGAACTTCCGATTGATGAACCATTTTATTTACGACCCCTTCAAACGGCGGTATCTGATGATTGGCTGTGTAGGTGAAAACTCTGACAAATTGCTGGAAAAGCTGGACCTTGTCCGCCAGCACCCCCTTGCCAAATGATGGGGCAGGTAACCTTGCCGGAAATTCTGGCAACAAGAGAACAGCGCTTTCAACGGCAGCAGACGCTGCTCAGGCAATACGGCAAAACCTTGTTGTGTTTTACCATGAATATTGCCGGTCCGGTAAAATACAATGAACAGATTCATTGGGGCTTTGACTTAGGCAAACGGTGGCTGAAACTTCAGCTGGCGGACCTTCCCCAGCTATACCGGACAGAAGTAATTGCCCCCACCGGCTGCGAAGCTTACTATGTGATTGACGCACCTGCTGACCTGGTAAAACAGCGGGCAGTTCAACTGGAGGACAGCTACCCAGTAGCACGGCTGTTTGATCTGGATGTGCTGGACAGCACCGGCAAAAAACTGGAGCGGGCTAACTTCGGTTTCCAACCCCGGAAATGTCTTCTTTGCGATAACCCAGCACATCTGTGCGGGCGCAGCCGCACTCACAGTATTGCCCAGTTGCAGAAAAAAACCATGGAACTGCTGACAACCGCCATGGCCAAGCAGGATTGCACCCGTATTGCTCAACTGGCGCAGCAGAGCCTATTGTATGAGGTTTGCACCACCCCGAAACCGGGGCTTGTGGACTGCCGCAATTCCGGGAGCCACAAAGACATGGATATTTTTACCTTCCTGTCCGGCGCTGCCGCATTGGTACCCTACTTCACCCAGTGCGCCCGGCTTGGAGCAACCACCCGGGATTTACCCCCGAAAGCGCTGTTTGCCAAACTTCGTTTTCCCGGCAAACTGGCGGAGAATGCAATGTATCAATCAACTAACGGCGTCAACACCCACAAGGGCTGTATCTTCAGCCTGGGAATCCTATGCGCCGCCGCAGGCAGACTTCCCCCTTCCCAACGACAGCCGAAAGCCTTGCTCACCCTATGCCGGGAGATGACCCAAGGGCTTGTTGAGGAAGATTTTCAAAACATAACCGAAACAACAGCCGCAACCGCCGGAGAAACGCTGTACGCCAAATATGGCATCACCGGAATCCGCGGTCAGGCAGAAGCCGGCTTTCCTCATATTCTGCTGGGAAGTCTTCCCGTTCTGGAGGAAGGACTGGCGGCGGGACTGTCCCTGAATGATGCAGGCTGCGCCGCATTGCTTGCGCTGATTGCATCCGTCACCGACACCAATCTGATTCACCGCAGCAATCCCAAGCGGCAAGCGGAGCTTGCCAAAGAAATCCAAACCCTTTTACAGCAGCAGCCCTACCCTTCCCGGGAAACGATTGAAGGACTGGATGAACAATTCATCGCTGAAAATTTGTCTCCGGGCGGCTGCGCCGACCTGCTTGCTATGACATATTTTTTACATTTTATCAATCAAAAAACGGAGGAAACATTATGAGAGAATTGGATGCACAGCAAATTACCCAAACCGTAAAGCGTTTGTGTATCGAGGCAAACTGCCTGCTGCCTGCGGATATCAAAAACCGCATTGAGCAGGCCTATGCCGAGGAACCCTGGTCTCAGGCCCGGGAAATCCTGGAGCGAATCATCGAAAACTACCAGATTGCCGGCAAGGAAAATCAGCCAATCTGCCAGGATACCGGCGCCGCCTGCGTATTTCTGAAGGTTGGCCAGGATGTCCACATCAACGGCAATCTGGAAGATGCCATCAACGAAGGCGTCCGGCAGGGCTACACGGAAGGATATCTGCGCAAGAGCATCGTCCGGGACCCTCTGGACCGGGTAAACACCGGCGACAACACCCCCGCCATGATTTACACCGAACTGGTTCCCGGCGACAAGGTGGAAATCACCGTCGCCCCCAAGGGCTTCGGCAGTGAAAACATGAGCCAGGTGAAAATGCTCCGTCCCTCCGACGGCCTGCAGGGCGTGAAGGATTTTGTACGGAAGGCTGTGGAGGACGCCGGCCCCAACCCCTGCCCCCCCATTGTGGTAGGCGTGGGCATCGGTGGCACCTTTGACAAGGCGGCATATCTTGCAAAAAAAGCCTTAATGCGCAGCGTGGATACGCCCAACGCCAATCCCTTCTATGCCGAACTGGAAAAAACTCTCCTGGAAGAGGTGAACGCCCTTGGCATCGGTCCACAGGGCTTTGGCGGCAAGACCACCGCTTTGGCGGTGAATATTGAAACCCTGCCTACCCACATCGCAGGTCTGCCCGTGGCGGTGAACATCAACTGCCATGTTACAAGACATAAGACGGAGGTGCTTTAATATGGCAAATGTACACATTACCACACCCTTGACCCGTGAGGCCGTCCGTAATCTGAAGGCCGGCGACAGCTGTCTGATTTCCGGTGTGATTTACACCGCCCGGGATGCCGCCCACAAGCGTCTGTGCGAGTTGGTAGCGGAAGGAAAGCCCCTGCCCATGGATATCCGGGACAGCATCATCTACTTCGTCGGACCCACACCTGCCAAGCCCGGTCAGGCAATCGGCTCTGCCGGTCCTACCACCTCTTACCGTATGGATGCCTACAGCCCCATTCTCATTGGCGAGGGTCTGACCGGCATGATCGGCAAGGGCAAGCGGGGCCCTGAGGTAATTTCCGCTATGAAGGAACACGGCGCTGTGTATTTCGGTGCCATCGGCGGCTGCGGCGCGCTGCTGAGCCAGTGTATTCAGGAAGCGGAGATCGTCGCCTATCCCGACCTGGGCGCAGAGGCTGTCCGCCGGCTGGTAGTCAAGGACTTCCCCGTGGTTGTGATTATCGACAGCCAGGGCAACAACCTTTACGAAACTGGCAAGGCTAACTACCTCAATAGCATTCGCTAAAAAATTTCAGGCTGCACCGAGTTGGTGCAGCCTGTTTTTTATGCCTTCTGTTTGGCCTTCAGTTTGTGGTAAAGCTCCACGGGGAGGAACATAACCGTCAGAACCGCTGCGATGATGATCAGGAAACCGAAACGGTGGTCGCCCATCAGCACCTCAAAGAGGTATAGGGGGTTGTTGGTTCCGCCGGCCTCCATCAGGAAGAAGAAATTGGTGTCCAGCAGCAGATTGATTACCAAAGCAACTGCGGCAATCGCCACAAGAATCAGCAGGCACTTGGGAATCTGCTTGGCTCTGGGGCGAATATCGCCGCAGACGGTGAGCACCACCGGATACATCAGCAAAAGGATATGTACCGTGCTGGAATGCAAATGCATGAAATTCAGCACCGGCAGGGCTGTCCATGTGGGGAAAAGGAGCGCCGCCAGCGCACCGGGGATACAGATTGTGTACAAAAACGCGCCCAGCTGCTTACTTGGCTTCCATGCATGCCAGGTAATCACAAAAATATTAACGCTGCACAGATGGAACGGAAGATAGCTCACCATGAAATTACCGCCAATCACCAGGCAGACATCCTTAAAGATTTCGTTGGCTACCAGCGCAATGGCAACGGCCTTTCGCCACTTTCCTCTGCCGTTCTCATTCAAACGGCGGTAGTGCAGGCAAGCCAGCAAAACGGTCACAACCGCGGCTGCCAGCCAGCCAAGGTGGATTGGACCAAAGCCGGAAAACCCAAGACCTTCCGGAATGGTTTCTACCGTGTGCAAAAAGTATTCCATCCTCCGTTCCCCTCTGTTCTTTTACTGCTTATCTTCCGAGATCACCCGGTCCAATCGCTGTTCGCAGAAATTCAAAAATGTATGCCACAGCTGCGGGTCAATAAACCGATTTTCTCCTGTTTCCAAAAGCACTTTGCCTTTCACCGCGGTATCGTTATTCCAAACATGGTTGCCAATAAAGACGTCCACATTCTCCTTTTGGAGCCTGTGAAGAGAGGCACGGTAGTCCTCCCGGCAGCCGTCATAATCAAAGCGACCCTGTGCCATAGTATTGGCGCCCGCGCCGCCAAACATGCCAACCCGATAAATCTTCCCCTCATCTTCCGTTTCAAAAAAGAAGGAAATCGTACCCTTGGTATGACCGGGGGTTTCCACGAAGCTTATCTTTGTATTGCCAAGGGTCAATACATCGCCATCATGAATCAAAATATCGGGCTCAAAATACTTTCTTACCTTCTCCAAATCCCTCTGACCGATAAGCGTCTTTGCGCCGGAAAGGTCAACCAGCGCTTTTGTTGCCTCGGTATGATCGTGGTGCCAGTGCGTATGGATGATATAGCGGATGTCCTTTGGGTTGAATCCCAGTTCATAAATGGAGCGAATCACCAAATAAAATGCATTGGAATACCCGGGATCGATCAGAATCAGCCCGTCACCGGTATCGATGATGTGGCAGGATGCCTGAAATGTGCCGACAAAATAAACATTCCCAACAATACGGAAAGGCTCCAGCTTTCCTTCCCAGGGATTTACGATGGTTCTTCTTTCAAACATACAATTAACCTCTTTCTTCCAGTTTTCGGACGATCTCATCTCCAACTTCGCCGGTCGTATTGCTGCCACCAAGATCGGGGGTCAACACGTTCCGCTCACAAAGCACCTGCTCGATACAGTCAATCAGCGCCTTGCCCCATTCCGGGTATCCAAAGAAGTCCAGCATTTGGCTTGCAGACCAAACCGTGGCCAGCGGATTTGCCTTGCCTTGTCCTGCAATGTCCGGCGCAGAACCGTGGATTGGCTCAAACATGGATGGGAATCTTCTCTCCGGGTTAATGTTAGCACCCGCCCCAAGTCCCATGCCACCTGCAATTGCAGCGCCAAGATCGGTCAAAATATCGCCAAACAAATTGGAGGTGACCACCACTTCAAACCGCTTCGGATCTCTGACCATAAACATACTTGCGGCATCTACCAGATAGGAATAGGTCTTCACTTCCGGGAACTCCTTACCCACCTCTTTGAAGATCTGATCCCAGAAAACCATAGAATAATTGAGTGCATTGGCCTTGCTGATACTGGTTAGGGTTTTATTTTCTTTCTTTGCCAATTCATAGGCATAGCGGATAATCCGTTCACAGCCGGTTCTTGAGAACACGCTGTCCTGAATCACAACCTCATTGGGCCTGTTCTTAAATAGCCAGCTTCCGCTCCCCGCATACTCACCTTCGCTGTTCTCCCGAACAAACACCATATCCACATCTTCTTCCCGGACATTCTTCAGCGGGCAGGGCGCACCCTTCAAAAGCTTCACAGGGCGAAGATTGACATATTGGTCAAAGCCCTTGCGGATTTTTAGCAACAAATCCCAAAGGGAAACATGGTCCGGTACACCGGGAGCGCCAACCGCCCCCAAGAAAATGGCATCAAAACCGGCGAGGGTTTCCATGCCGTCTTCCGGCATCATCTGCCCGTGTTCCAGATAGTATTCACAACCCCAGGGAAACCATGTAAATGCAAAGGAGAATCCTCCGTCCAGTTGGGCAACTTTGTTTAGTGCTTTTACACCCTCGGCAATCACTTCCGGGCCGATTCAGTCACCGGGAATCACTGCAATTTTGTATGTTCTCATAAGCGTTCTCCTTTCAAGCATACCAGCGCACTTGCTTTTCCTTTATTTTACAACAAATTCCGCAGAGTGTCAAGAATTTTACAAAGAAAATCACGAATGCAAAAGCATTCGGGATT
>JAZNMX010000051.1:0-16869 GCA_045579965.1 Faecousia sp. | reverse complement strand
TCCTCCCCGTTTTTCCCCACATTCACCATAGGCGGGGCAGAAAAAATGTGCGGCGTCAGATCACTCTGACGCCGCACACGGTCTGGCGTAATTTCTAAGAAATTAAGCTTCTCTCATACGAGCGAAGCACTCGCTGCAGTAAACAGGACGGTCAGACTTGGGCTCGAAGGGAACCTTTGCCTCGCCACCGCAGGCAGCGCAAACAGCGGTGAAGTACTCACGGGGACCGCGAGCGGCGTTCTTGCGAGCGTCACGGCAAGCCTTGCAGCGCTGGGGCTCGTTCTGGAAGCCGCGCTCTGCGTAGAACTCCTGCTCACCGGCGGTGAACACGAACTCGTTGCCGCACTCTTTGCAAACTAAAGTCTTGTCTTCGTACATTGGAAATACCTCTCTTCGGTTGTTTGCCCCGTGAAAGCCCGGAAAATCAAAGGTCATAACGCGGAGTCAAAAGTAATAGTTGTGGTTACACCACAAGTTGCATTATACACAAGGAACAGACGGATGTCAATCCTTTGTTCATGATTTTTTTACAAAAAATTCGGAAAATTCAGCCGCTGTATCCAAAAATCCCGGAAAATCAAATGTCAAAATGTGCCTGCCCATCATAGGGAATATGCAGGTGGTCGTATGCCAGTCCGGTGACACACCGACCCCGGGGCGTGCGGCTCAAGAAGCCCAGCTGCATGAGGTACGGCTCGTACACATCCTCCAGGGTAACTGCCTCTTCGCCGATGGTGGCCGCCAGGGTTTCCAAGCCCACCGGGCCGCCGCCGTAGTTTTTGATGATGGCGGTGAGCATTCTCCGGTCAATGGCGTCTAAGCCCAGATTGTCCACCTCCAGCCGCTGCAGCGCAAGATCCGCGGCTTCCTTGGTAATGGTCCCGTCGCCCATAATCTGGGCAAAATCCCGGACCCGGCGCAAAAACCGGTTGGCAATCCGGGGGGTTCCCCGGCTCCGGGAGGCAATTTCCATGGCGCCCTGGGGCTCAATGGGCATGCCCAGAATGGTAGCCGAACGGGTCACAATCCGGGCAAGCTCTTCCGGGGTATACAGCTCCAGCCGAAGGGAAACGCCAAACCGATCCCTTAAGGGGGCGGACAGCTGGCCGGCCCGGGTAGTAGCGCCCACCAGGGTGAACTTGGGCAAGTCTAAGCGGATGGAATTGGCGCTGGGGCCCTTACCCACGATGATATCGATGGCAAAGTCCTCCATGGCGGGGTACAAAATCTCCTCAACCACCCGATTCAGCCGATGAATCTCGTCGATAAACAGAATGTCCCCGGGGTTCAAATTGGTCAGCAGCGCTGCCAAATCGCCGGGCTTTTCAATGGCAGGGCCGGAGGTAATGCGGATGTTCACACCCATTTCGTTGGCAATGACCCCCGCAAGGGTGGTTTTGCCCAGGCCAGGAGGGCCGTATAGCAGGGTGTGATCCAGGGGCTCTCCCCGGCGGCGTGCCGCCTCGATATAAACAGACAGATTCCCCTTGGCCTTCTCCTGGCCGGTGTAGTCATTCAGCAGCTTGGGCCGCAGACCGATTTCCCCGGCATCCTGGGGGGCATAGGCAGGAGAAATCATAGGTGCGGTATTCAGTTCGGCAGAAAATTCTAAACTCATAACAGCCTCCAAAGGGGTTACCCCTTCATCACCATAGCCCGCAGGGCGTGGCGAACCATTTCCTCGGTCGTCGCGCCCGGATCAACGCCCTTCAGCGCGGCGGTAATCTCCGGGGCGGAATAGCCCAGCTCCTGCAGCGCGGCATGAGCCAGGGCGGCGTTGCTGCCGCTTTGCACGGTTGCGGGGGCGCTGCCTGCGGAGAAGTCCAGCTCCACGCTGCTGCCGCCGATTTTATCCTTCAATTCCAGAATGATTCTCTGGGCGATTTTCTTGCCGATGCCCTGGGCTGCGGTCAGCAGCTTTTCGTCACCGGTCATTACCGCCAGGGTAAAATTCTGAGGGCCGGCGGAAAGAATGGACATGGCCGCCTTAGGGCCGACGCCGTTGACGGAGGTCAGCAGGCTGTAGCAGCGCTGCTCCTCCCGGTCGATAAAGCCGTACAGGTCAAAGGCGTCCTCCCGGATGGATTCGGTGATATACAACCGGGCGCTCTGGTTCAGCTTCAGCTGGGCCGCGGTATAGGCGGTAACCCGGCAGCCGTAGCCCACGCCGCCGCAGTCAATGACCGCCAGACCCGGCTCTAAAACTGCTACCGTTCCGGAAACATAATACAGCATACTCTTCCTCCTGTCAGGAATTGTTTTGCGCCTGGGCGATCAGCGATGTGCTGGATCGGGCATGGCACAGGGCGATGGCAATGGCATCGGCGGCGTCATCGGGCTTGGGCATGGCAGACAGCTTTAGTAACCGGCGGGTCATATCCTGAACCTGATGCTTGGTGGCGTTGCCGTAGCCCACCACCGCCTGCTTGACTTGCATGGGCTTATAGCTGGTCACACTTAAGCCCGCCTGCCGGATGGCAAGCAAAATCACACCCCGGCTCTGGGCAACGCCGATGCCGGTGGTAACATTCTGTCCGAAAAACAGCTCCTCAATGGCAACCGCGTCCGGCTTGGTTTCCTGCAAAAGCTGCTTCATATCCTCGTAGATGATTTCCAGCCGGGCGGAAAAATCCATGCCGGCAGGGGTGGTAATGGCGCCGCAGCCCAGCAGCCGGCAGCTTCCCCGCTCCGCCTCCACCAGGCCGAAGCCGGTGATGCCGTAGCCGGGGTCAATCCCCAAAATCCGCATTATACAATACCGCCCTTTGCAATCTGGATATAGTACAGCGCAATGGCCACCGCCATAATCGCCAGGCCAACCCAGGCCATGACGATTTGCCACTTGGGACGGGGCGTGTAGGCAGGCTGCTGTGTTTCTTCCAGGATTTCTTCCCGATTTTCTTCCATGGAAATCACCTCACAAACTATCATAACACATTTGTTCTTTTTTGACTAGTGATTTTTCGGGAAAAAGGGAATATCCCCGTCCTCCTCCGCCGATTCGACCTTTTTCCCTATACATTATTATATATAATATAAATCGCCCACCTCCCCAAAGCGGTAAGGTGGACGCAGATTTATTTGTCCGGGGAAAATTTCAGCAGCACAAAGGGCTCAATCTCCAAAACGGTGGCAATGTTAAACAGCACATCCAGGGAAATGGCTCTTACCATATTCGGCGCTTCAATGGCACCCATATGCTGTCTGCTGATCCCGATCCGCTCCGCGACCTGCTCCTGGGTCAGCCCCCTGCGCTTGCGGTAGTAGGAAATTGCGCAGCCCAGATCCCGATAGCGTTCGGCATTGTCAAATTGCTTGTCGTTGTTTTCAGCCATCTCAACCACCTCCCTAATATTGTACCGAAAACGCCAAACACTATAAATTGCCTGCAATGCGACATTTGTTATGTAAAATGTGACACGATATAATGTGTATGGTGTCAATTGTCGCTTGTTACATATATTCTGTCACGCACATGGCTGTTTCTGCGCTCACTCCGTTCCATTTCCGTCGGTTTTCGCCGTCTTACCCGTGGTTCATAGTTAATTTGTGCAAAAAAGCAGTTGTAATATGCACTTTTTCTCAAATTTACAATTGACACCATTTGGAAAAACAGGTATAATTTATGTACCGATTTAATCACTTGAAGGCCCCTTGCCAATGCAATCGGTCTTTTAAGCGGGGAAAAACAGCCATCTCTGAACCATCAGACACCGAAGGAATAAGTCGGATCGCCATTAACAGAATAATTGATGACCAACGCTGTGCCCCGTACACGGACGGGGCTAAGGGTGTTTGGAGTCGATTCATTATGCGCCTGCGCCTGAGAGCCTGTGCCATGTATCGTTTTTACGATATTGGCATAGGCTCTTTCTTTTACACTTTTTGTGTGATGAGATGCTGAAGAACGGAGAGGAAAGAATTGCAAGAGATACAAAAATGCGAAGAAACCAAGCTGAACCAGCGACGCTTTCTTTGCCCGGTATGCGGCAAGCACACGGTGCTTTGGCTTCTCCCCACTACGGAGATCAAAGACTTGCCCGTTAAGTGCAAGCTGTGTGGCAAAGAAAGCATTGTAAACATCCCGTCTGTGCCTGCGCCCTAGTGCCTGTGCCTTCGGTTACCGCAAGTGATCCGGGGGCAGAAAATCTTCTGGCAGGCAACGCAGTACATAAAACACCGTTGCAAACAGCAGACAGAGCAAACGCCCGGACCCAATCACTTCCGGCAATCCGTGACGCATCCGATTCTGTCTGTCTGATTACCCGGCAAGCGCAGCGCGCTTGCAATATTTTGCCGATAAATGTAGTAAACATTTATGCGGGAGAAAGGATAAGACAAAATGAAACAGGATGCGATTCGTCAAAAGCTGATCGACGGCACCATCGGCGTCATCGCCAGGGACGGCCTCGAAAAAGCCTCCACCAGGCAGATCGGTCTGGCCACCGCTACCAACGAAGCCTACATATACCGATGCTTTAAAGACAAGGAGGATATGTTCGCCAACGCCTTCACCGCGCTGGACGAAGAGCTCCTTGCCAAAACGCTGCAGCATGTCCCTATCATGTATCAGGCACATATCGACTTTGTCCAGCGCTGCCGCAGTTACTTCTTTGCGGTGTGGGATTTTCTTCTGAGCAACCGGGACAAGTGCCTTACCTATGTTCGCTACTTTTATTCGCCGTATTTCGTTAAGTATTCCGCTGAGGAGCACAAAAAGCGCTTTATGTCGCTGGTAGAACGGTTCGGCCCGGCATTTAAGGAAGAAGCGGATGTTTGGATGATCCTGAACCACATCCTGGATGTGATGCTGAGCTTCGCAGTAAAGGTACACAACGGCCAGATGCCGGTTGGCGACAATTACCCGGAGCATGTGTTCCGCGTGACCTATGCGGCGATCAAACAATATTTTGTCAACGGCGAGAGGAGTGATTTCCAGATATGAAAAATATGAAAAAGATATTGGCTGCCGCCAAAACCGTTTTTCTGTGGCTGGTGGTGCTTACAGCCGTTTTTATGATGGTATTTACCATTGTTTCCGTCAATACCTTTGACCGCAACGACCGGGACATTTTTGGATTTCGCTGCTACATCGTTTTGTCTGACTCCATGAGCGCCACAGACTTTGATGCCGGCGACCTGGTGCTGGTGAAGAAGGTTGACCCCACCACCTTGAAGGAAGGGGACATCATCGCCTACCAGTCCCAGAATTCCGAAAACTACGGCGCTACCGTAACCCACAAAATCCGCGCCAAGACCATGGACGCCAACGGCAACCCCGGTTTCATTACTTACGGTACCACCACCGGCGTGGATGACGAGACTGTGGTTACCTTCCCCTTTATATTGGGCAAGTACCAGGCAGCGCTGCCGGGTGTGGGCACCTTCTTCCAGTTTTTGAAGACGCCCCAGGGCTACATCGTATGTATCCTGATCCCCTTCCTGCTGCTGATCCTCTATCAGGGTCTGAACTGCGTAAAGATATTTAGAATGTATAAGGCCGAGCAAATGGCCGAGCTGCAGGCGGAAAAGGATGCCCTTGAGGCCCAGAAGAAGCAGTCCGAAGCCATGATGGCCCAGCTTCTTGCCATGCAGCAGCAGCTGACCCAGCAAAACCAAAGCGCCCCACCCCCGGAAAATGCGGAAAATCAGCCGGATGTGGCCGCTATGATGGCCGAGCTCCAGGCCCTGCGGGCCCAGCTCGGAAAACAGCCCGAACCCGAAACCCCCAAGCAACCGGAGCTTGAAGATATTATCGAAGAATTCAGCTCAGCAAAAGGAGAATAAATCATGAGAAAGTACGGCAAATACGAAAGAATGCCCGACGGCACCCGCGCAAAGCAGCCGGAGCCCAAGGCGATCCTGCTGCAAACCTATTTCACCAGCCTGCTGTGTATGGTTCTGTGCGTAACGATGTTCTTCGGAACAACCTTTGCATGGTTTACCAGCGAGGTGGTAAGCGAAGGCAACGAAATCTACATCGGCTCGCTGGATGTGGGCCTGGAAAAGCTGGAGAATGCAAAATGGGTATCGTTAAATCCCGAAACCGGCAGTGATGCAAAATTGTTTGATGGCAGCACCAAGTGGGAGCCCGGCTACACCGCACTGGAAACAATTAGAATTACCAACGAAGGTGAACTGTCCTTCCGCTATGCCCTGACCTTTGCAAACGCTGCCATCCAAAACCGCTGGGGAACCACCGCTAAGGTTACCCTTGCAGATGTGGCAAAGCACTTTACGGTCTATGTCTACGAAGGCGCTATCCCCGCAGGAGAAGAACCCCAGTCCTTTGCCGATATTGAAGCAAGCGCCGCCGTCGCACCGGACAAAAAGGAAGCCGGCAAAAACTATTGGAGTGCCGTCCGCCTGGGAACCAATCCTGCCACTTTGGCCGATATTCTGGAAAGGGGCTTGCCTCTGCTCAGCGGCAATATGGAAGCTGTCCTGCCCGAAAAATCCGATCCTGCCGCAGCTCAGCCCGATTACTCCGCTGCCGCCAACCCCACCGAGCAGGTATGGACCATTGCGCTGCATATGGATGCCACGGAAATGCCCCAGGGGCTGCTGGAGGAGCAGGTGAAAGCCTTGCTGGAAGAGGAGCAGGCAAAGCTGCAGGCTGACCCCAGCGCAATCATCAAAACCGAAGAGGAATTGAAGACGGAAGTGCTGACCGCATGGCAGAGCAGCATTAACGCCATGATGGGTCACTCGATCAACATGAACGTGAAGCTCACCGCTCACCAGCGTGCCCATGAGGAAGATGCCTTCGATTCCAGCTACGATCTTAAGGCCCATGTTACAAACCTTGGGGAACTGGATATTCAATACACCAGCGGAATCGGCGGAACTGCGGCGCCTATGAAGCTGGATGCCGCATATCAGTTCCTGCCTGTTGAGAGCGCAGACGAAGTACAAAACGTACCATACAAAAACTATGTCGCCGATTTTGCAGTATGGGCAGACAGAGATATTAAGGCGAATAGCATAGCGCTCGCTGGATACTACAGCTTGTTCTGTGAGGGCTGGAATGATGGTAACTGGATTGCTATGACGATTGACAGCGACGAAATATTTAAAACATCGGATATCAATGAGAAGAACCCGATCCGACTGGTAAAGGATTTGTATTACCCGGTTACTTATGAACTGTTGTGCTTGTTTGGCAATGACGGTGTTGGCTTCCTGTGCGGTCTTGCAGAACGGGAGGAAAACGGCGGAGTGGAAGCCGGTACGGTTATCACCGTGGAGCTGCGTCTGTATGAGGTAGCGGAAACCGGAGTGGGAACCGGAAATTATATAGAAACCGGTAATTATATTGTTGCCGGCAACTATACCTATACTTTTGAATAAAGCTTGCGTGTCAACCAATGAAGAAAGCAGGATTTGCCTATGCAGATGCCGAAAAAAGTGAAAAAGGTATGGGATACCGTAACCACCGTGCTGGTGGTGCTTGTGGTGGTCTTCGCCGTGTTCCTGATGGGTTCCCGGCTGGTAGGCCTGCAGGTGTTCCATGTGGTTTCCCCCAGTATGGAACCGGTCTACAGCGAGGGTGACCTGATCTATGTAAAAGCGGTTGATCCGGACAGCGTAAAGGTTGGCGATCCCATTACCTTTGTTTTGAATGAAGATCTTGTGGTGGCAACGCACCGCGTGGTTGCCATCGACAGCGAAAACCGTCAGTTTACCACCAAGGGCGATGCAAACAAAACCGAAGATGCCGCTCCGGTCCATTTCAACAACCTGATTGGCGTCCCGGTGTTTGCGATTCCCTTGCTGGGTTATGTTTCCGCATATATCCAGAGCCCTCCGGGCATGTATGTGGCCATTGCCTTTGGCGCAGTTTTGCTGGCCGCAGTCTTCCTGCCCGATCTGCTGGCAAAAAAGGATAAGAAAGAAGAAATCCGGGAGGAAATACAATGAAGAAGAAAGTTCTGTCCATTGCCCTTGCCGCGGCGCTGATCGCCATTATGGTCAGCGGATCCTTGGCCTACTTTACCGCAGAGGACAAGGTAGACAACACCTTCACCATCGGCTCCGTTCTCATTGAGATCTACGAAAACGGCGAAGCAACACCCGATGCCGCCAAGCCTCTGGGCAAGCTGACCCCCATCGTAAACACCCAGACCCCCGGTAACGATGAGAGCTACATGGATAAGGTGGTCAAGGTGAAGAACACCGGTGCCAACGCAGCCTATATCCGTACCCACATTGCCGTGCCTACTGCACTGGTAGAATATTTAGAGCTGGACTTTACAAACCCCCTTGCGATTTGGCAGTCTATTGGCCAAACAACGGCTACAGTGGGCGAGGATGACATGCCTTACACCGTCTTTACCTATGACCATGCTGATGCTGTAGAGCCCGGTGCATTTACTGCCGAGCTGCTGCAGGGTGTCTATCTTAAGAGCAATGTAGATCTGGAAGAGGATGCTTCCGGCGATCTGGTGTTCATCCTGCGCGACAGCGACGGAAACAAGATCGACACCTCCGACTTTGTTGCCCATACCAAGAACGATGACGGCAGCTATACATCCGTTACTGTGAATGTATTGGTGGCATCCGAAGCCATTCAGGCTCAGGGCTTTAACAACGGCGCAACCAACGCGCTGAACTCCGGCTTTGGCGAAGATACCAACCCCTGGCAGTAAGCCAGAACAGAAAGCTGCAAACGCCAGCCACCTAAGCCCGCAAGGGCTTGGGCGGCGATCAAAGGGCATCGACGCCCCCTGGCTCTCCCCTTGGGAGAGCTGGCAAAAATCTTTGATTTTTGACTGAGAGGGCCCTCTCCCACCTGCTTCGCAGGCACCTCTCCCAGAGGGAGAGGCAAGGCGGTGCCTTTTGATTGCCAAAAAAATCGGCCCCAAGCCTTTGGTCTTGGTCAGCAACCACGTTTTCTCTATCGCGGACGGGCGCGCTGTCCGCGATTTGGAAATAAAGTTTTGGAAGAAAGGAGGAAAAGCAAATGAATAAGAAAAAAGTATTGTCTCTGGCACTGGTTGTGATCATGATCGCCATTCTGTCCTTCAGCACCCTGGCATGGTTCACCGATACCGACTCCGCGGAAAACGATTTCAATATTGGAGGCGCCGGCACCGGCAAGCCCGAAGACATCTTTGATGTCGAGGTCAAGGAAAATGTGGACGGCGAGGAAAATCCCGTTGACAATGCCGAATTTAAGGACATCCTGCCCGGCGACAACTACAAGAAGGAAGCCTACCTCACCAACAACGGCTCTTATGACCAGTACATCCGTGTGGTCATGACGATTACGGACTGGAGTCTGATCAACAGCGGCATCACCGGCTCCAACGGTGTTGTTACCATCAAGATGGATAAGGACTTCAAGGAGAATTGGCAGATCGTTGGCCAGGTCGGCGTGAAGGAAGACGGCACTCTGACTGTTAACAGCGACGGCTGTTACGACGCGCAGACCGACACTCTGACCGTTACCATGTACCTGAAGCGCAAGCTGACTCCCGGCGAGACCGTTCAGATTATGGACGCTGTCAGCGTTTCCACCAAGGCTACCCAGGCAGACTTTGCTGCCGAGGGCTTTGCCGACGGCTTCCAGATCAGCATCGAGGCACATGCCGCCCAGACTGAAAACATTCTGGCCGAGTATGACTCCGATCCTGCAAATGAATGGCTGAACGCCAAGAAGACCTTTGAAACTCTGGATGCTGAATAATCAGCCATCTGAAATGCAAGCAAACAGCGGAGTGACTTTCGGCATTCAAGCCCCGCTGTAAAACCGAAATGCCAAAATGAAAGGAAATTCAATTATGAAACGCAAAAATACAACCCGCAATGCGTTGTTCACCAGCGTCATTTCCCTGCTGTTGTGTGTTTCCATGCTTGTGGGCGCCACCTTCGCGTGGTTCACCGATTCTGTCCAGAGCGGACGGAATGAAATCCACGCAGGTAACCTGGATGTGGAGCTGTACCATGAGAACAGCTACGCCTCCGAAAAGGTAGACGAAAACACCATGCTTTTCCGCAACAAGAACGGCGAGAATATGCTCTGGGAGCCCGGTGCAATGGCTTACGAGACATTGACCGTCGCAAATGAGGGCAATCTGGCTCTGAAGTACAATCTGGCAATGAACCTCACCGACGAGAACTTTGTTGTGGAAGCCAACGGCGTTGTGACTCCCTTCGGCCTGTCCAGCGCTCTGCAGATTGGTACGATTCCCGGCGCACTGGCCGCCGATGCGACCCCCGAGGAGGTTCTTGCTCAGGTAACCAAGTGGGAGCCCCTGAAGAGCTTCTCTCTGACCGGCGTTCTGGAAGGCGGCGAAACCGCTGAGGCTGTCACCTTCGTCATTTACTGGGAGCCCGGTGAAGACGACAACAACTGGAATGTCAACAACGGCAAGACCGTTTCCGACGGCTATCAGCTGGACGGCGAGTATGCCCTGCGCATCAACCTGGGCGTTGTCCTGAAGGCTACCCAGCAGGTCTTCGAGTCCGACTCCTTCGGCCCCGAGTATGACGAAGAGGCCCCCTGGACCGGCGAAATGGGCGAACTGCCCGCAGAAGTGAACGGTGCGATTACCATTACCACCGGCGCTGAGCTGGCAGCTTTGGCTGCTGATGTAAACAGCGGCAATTCCTACGAGGGCAAGACCATCAAGCTGGGTGCTGACATCAATCTGAACGATGTCGCCTGGACGCCCATTGGTACCTCTGCTTGTCCGTTTAAGGGTACATTTATCGGTACCGGCTATACCATTTCCAACCTGTATGCTGTAGGTAAAGACGGTGTGGGCCTGTTTGGCAGAACCTATGTTGGCGCTCACATTGAGGGCGTTACCGTTGTAAATGCGTACGTTTTCGGTAATGACCGCGTCGGCGTTATTGTCGGCGGTGGCTACCTGGCCGCAAACTGCATTAAGGACTGCACCGTTCTGAATGCAGTCGTTACTGCAGTTCCTTATATGACTGCTGACGGCGTTACCTATGACGGCGGTGCCAAGGCTGGCGTAATCATTGGCCAGGCATACAATGGTAGCATCACGGGCTGTACAGCTAAGGACGCCACCGTCACTGCTTACCGCGATCTGGGCGGTATTTCCGGTATGCTGTATGCTGACGGTGTCACCGGCCGGACCCTGACCGCTTCCGGCAACACCGTTGAGAACGTGACCCTGACTTATCTGGACCTGAACGGTGCCGCCTATGACAAAAATACGCCCAACGAGAGCATGGGCGATGTTGTTGGCCGCCTGGGCAGAAGCAGCGACAAGTGCAATATGCCCGTGGTCGAGAACAACACTGTGACCAATGTGACCCGGAATACGGTTATCACATGGGTTGAGGATGGCGTTCAGTATACCAAGGACGTGGACACCGGCGTTGTGACTCTGTTTGCGATTACCGACGCTTTCGTCGGTGACACGCTGAATGTTCCCAGCGGTGTAACAAATCTGCGCAACAAACTCCTGAATGGCAACACCACCATTAAGGAAGTCGTGCTCCCCGCTACCGTGACTAATTTTGGCGGCTCTGCTAACGGAACCGAGGCTGCAACCGGCGGTTTCTTCTACAAGTCTGCGGTTGAGAAGATCACTCTGCCCGAGGGCTTGACCGAGATTCCCGCTGGCGCATTTAATCAGGCTGCCAACCTGAAGGAAGTTAATATTCCTTCTTCCGTTACTACTATCGGCATCGGTGCTTTCGGCGGCACTGGTCTGACTGAGCTGAACATTCCCGCAACCGTGACTACCATCGGTGGCGGCGCGTTCCGTGATATGGCAAACTTGACCACCGTGACCATCAATGGTACCGATGTCAACATTCCCAAGTATGCATTCCGTGCCTGCGCAAAGCTGACTACCGTGGTTCTGAATGTTGATTCCCTGACGCTTGGTGACGGTATGGTCTTCACCAATACCAGCACAAACAACGAGAATCCCAACAACATTACCATTTATGTAAAGAACGACAGTGTGTACAATACACTGACTTCTAACAGCGATGTCAAGTGCACCGTTGTTAAGGCAGCCTTTGCCACCAATGCAGATGAGCTCCAGGCTGCTCTGGATGCAGCAACCGGCGACGCTACCATCCTTCTCGGCGCCGATATCACCGGCAATGTAATTGCCACCCAGAAGGAAGGCGTGAACATCACCATCGACGGCATCGGCCACGAGTTTGATGGATCGATTGAAATTTATGGCAAGGCAAGAGCCACCGGCGCCGAAACCCTGACCATCAAGAACATCAACTTCGTTGCGGATGAAAAGCGCGATTTTGTACATTGCAACACCACAGAATCTGCCAAGCGTTATGCTCACAATGTGACCATCGAGGGTTGTACCTTCACCTCCAACACCACGGAGGATGTGGTCGCTGCCCGTTTCCGTCAGTGCTACAACATCACCATTAAGGACTGTACTGCTACCAACCTGCACTCTGTGCTGTGGGCAACCGGTGTCTCCAACGGCATTACGGTTGACAACGTAACCGCTTCCTGCACCAGCGGCGGCGTGTCTTTCGGTACTTCTACCGTTGTTACGGTTAAGAACTCCAACTTTACCGTTGCCGGTGCGTATGGTTATGGTGTCCGTGTAGATGCCAGCGGCGCTTACGCTCTGACTGTTGAGAACTGCGTGATTAACGCTGACGCTCCTGTCCTGGTTCGTAAGGCTACCGGTGCTGCCATCGTTACCCTCACCGGCAACACCCTGACCTCCAGCAAGGACAATACCCTCGTGGTTACTAAAGCCGATTACGCAGCAGGCACGGAGCTGACTGCTCCTACCGGCAACCTGACCATTACCGTGGATGGAAAGCCCTGGGTTTGCAATGCGGATCAGCTGGTAGAGTCTTTGGAAAACGGTAATGATGTCGTCCTGAACGGTGACGTCAAAATTGATCCCGCTGGCATGAGCAATGCATATGGTAAAACCGGTATCAATGTCAAGAATGGCCAGACCATCGACGGTAACGGCAACACCCTGGACATTAAGGGTGCAGGCGGTACTTGGGACTCCGGTATTAACACCACTGGCGGCCTGATCAAGAACATCACCGTCACCGGTTCCTTCCGTGGTATCTTCATCAACCACAACAGCGACTACTCTGAGAGAGTAATTCTTGAAAATGTTATCATCGATGGCACTACCTACACCATTTCCTGCGATCAGGGCATGAATCAGGGCCTGACGGCTACCAACTCCACCTTCAACGGCTGGACTTCCTACGCCGCAACTCTGGGCGATGCCAAGTTTGTGGGCTGCTCCTTTGGCGAGGGCCGCGGCTATGCTTACTGCCGTCCCTACGCTCCCACCGAGTTCGTTGGATGCGATTTCGAGGCAGGCTTTGCCGTGGACCCCTGCGCAGTTATCACCTTTGAGAACTGCACCATCAACGGCGAACCTCTCACCGCTGAGAACCTGAGCGATCTGATTCAGCCTTACTACGGCGACGCAAGCAACGCAAGCGTTAAGTAATCTTACATTACCCCAGCTGTCCCAAGCCCGCAAGGGCTTGGGCGGCGATCAAAGGGCATCGCCTTGCCTCTCCCTCCGGGAGAGGTGCCTGCGAAGCAGGCGGAGAGGGCCCTCTCAGTCACCTTCCGTGACAGCTCTCCCAAGGGGAGCGCCAGGAGAGGCATCGGTACCTTTTGATCGCCGAATAGGCACCCAAGGAGAGAGAGAAAAAATGAGTCCCCAGCTTACCCCCGCGTATTACGCAATTCTTGCCGTCATCATTCTGTTCTTTGGAACGCTGTTTCTGATCGCCCTTGTCATTCAGTTCAAACGTTTCTTCTGGGAACTGAATTACATCAACCGGGAAATCGCCCGCACCACCGGCGCAGAACGCCGCCGATGGCAAAAGGAAAAGCGCCGACTTTGGCAATCGCTGCTTCCGTTTTGCCGAAAATAATCCCGCAAACCTAAGAAAGGAGGACACCCCATGCAAGCAAGATCGAAACTGCTGCTCATCGCCCTGGCGGCGATTCTGGTTACAGTTCTGACCCAGCCCACTCTGGCATTTTATACAACGGTCGGCACGGCCACCAATGTGGTGACCTCCGGCAATATCCAGCTGAAAATCCACGAAAAAACCGCCAGCGGCGAGGATTTCCCCGCAGAGGGCGTGTATGTGATCCCCGGCGATATCGTGTCCAAGCAGGTGAGTGTGGAAAATATTTCCACGCACCCCTTCTACCTCCGGGTAAAGCTGGTGGGCGGCGCGACCAACGAAGCCCTGACCCCCGACGATTGCATGAAGCTGGACCTGAACACCCAAAACTGGACCGAGAAGGACGGTTACTATTACTACAACCAAATCCTCCAGCCCGGTGAGATCACTCCGGCCCTGTTTACCCAGGTGGAAATCGTGGGCAGCAAGGTGGATCAGACCCATATCGGCTCCACCCTTCGTCTTACGGTCAACGCTTACGCCGTACAGAGCGAGAACAACCCCGCCGAGTACCCCTGGTCTGCCTCCGGCTGGCCCGCGGACTAAGGAGGTGGCGGCATGAAGAAATGGTTTGCCCTCCTGTGCGCTTGCATACTGCTGCTTACCTGCGCCAGCCCCGTTTGGGCGGCTGACGGCAATGTGACCTACAGCGGTGATGCCGGCAGCTTTATCTTCGCTCCCGGGAGCGAGTATTCACCCACAGATCTGTTTCCCAACTTTAAGGATGTGATGCCCGGTGACAGCATCGCCCAACCGATCACAGTGAAAAACGATGCCTCCAACAAGGTCAAGGTAAAAATTTATATGCGCTCTCTCGGCGCCCACCAGGACAGCGCGGAATTTCTTTCCCAGCTTCGTCTCCGGGTGGAAAAGCCGGAGGAGAACGCCATGGCCTATATGTTCGACGCCGCCGCCAACGAGACCGCCCAGCTGACGGATTGGGTATGCCTGGGCACGCTGTACTCCGGCGGCGAGGTGAATCTGAATGTGATTTTGGATGTTCCCGTTACGCTGGACAACGATTTTCAGCAGCAGATCGGCTTCCTGGACTGGGAATTCATGATCGAAGAATATGAAATCGAGCCCACCGATCCTCAGCCACCCACCGGCGACGATGCCCAGCTGTGGCGCTGGTCTGGCTTGCTGATTTTCAGTCTGGCTGCTCTGCTCCTTCTTCTTTTCCCGCTGAAACGAAAAACGAAGGAAGCGCAATAATCAACAGAAAGGGGGCGCAATGCCTTGAAAAAAAGAAAATGGACAAAGGCAGCGCTTGCCCTGTCTGCGTGCCTGTTTGTCCTTTGGTGGGCGTTGGGAACCGGCGCAACCCTTGCCTGGTTCAGCGATCACGACACCGTAAGAAACGAGTTCCAGGTAGGCCTCTTAAAAATGAACGTTTCCTACCGCAACGAAACCATGCAGTCCTATGCCGACCTGCAGGGCGCCACGGCGGCCTTTCGCGATAACGCCCTTTACGAACCGGGCTATACCCAGGTGGTTTACCTGGAGATTGCCAATGCAGGCGATGTGGCCTTCCGCTATAAGCTGGCGGTTACCGTTGCGGACGCTGTAGAAGGAGAGAATCTTTGGGGCGAAGAGATTTACCTGCCCAACTATCTGCGATACGGCGTCGTATTCGGCAAGACGGAAGCAGATGTTCAGCAACAGGTGGCCGACCGCCTGGCCGCCAGAAGCCAAGCCCCCAACGATTGGGGCGCTTTGGGAACCTGGTCGGAAATTTCTCCCTATACCTATGAAGTAACGGATCAGCCCCACTACGCGGCGCTGATTGTATATATGCCGGAAGAAGTGGGCAACCGGGCCAATTACCGGGGACCGGATGCGCCGCAGGTCGCGCTGGGCATCACCGTCTTTGCCCAGCAGGCCAACGCCCCGCTGCAGTAACAAACGAAAGGAGGGATCACCTTGCGAATCAAAGAATTATTCACCGTTCCAGAAGGAACAAAAGTAACAGAAAAGCTGTTCGGCAAGGTGCTGCTCTCCACGGTTTGCAGTATTCTTCTGTGCATGGCCTGCCTGGTAAGCACCACCTGGGCCTGGTTTACTCTGGAAATCGAAAATTCAGGAAATGAAATCACCATCGCCGAGGCAAACCCCATCCCTCAAATCATGCTGGGCGATTCTCTGGTCTCCCCCAGCGAAGAAAATGTCTACACCCTGCCGGAAGACACTTATTCCGTCGTCCTGCGGCTGGATACCGACGCCACCGGACCGGACGATCTGAACCGCCCCCGTGGGAAGGTTTATGTTTTGATGCTGGTGTCCCACAACGGCACACCCTACAGCTACTACTTCACCTTTGACGGCACGCCGGGCGAGCAGAAGCGTTTTGACAATCTCCAAATTGCCGGCGGTACGGCTACCGTAAGCTTCTGTGTATCCTGGGTTGAACCCGCATCCGCCAAGGCGGTGGGCAACGAGGCCATTGTGATCGGCACAGCGGCCGCTGGAACCGTTACAGACCCCACGCCGGACCAGGACGCCGCCGATTGATTCAAGGCTCCTGCAGGCCTTACAGCGGCTTCTGCAGACAGCCGCCGACACTTTACTATGATTCCCCGCTCTCTTTCTGAACACCCCTTAGAGGGGGAAAGGAGGCGCCCATTCGGGTGCCTCCTTTCTTAATGGCAGCACAGCCCTTGGCTCTCCCTTTGGGAGAGCTGTCGGCGCAGCCGACTGAGAGGGGAAAACCATGCCACCGGCATGTTTTTTTCTCGCGTTGCTCGGCCGCCCTTTCGATTCCCGTAGGGCAAAAAAGACACCACCCAAAAGGGTGGTGTCTTTTTTGGTGACCCGTACGGGAATCGAACCCATGTTACCGCCGTGAAAGGGCGGTGTCTTAACCGCTTGACCAACGGGCCTGGTAGCGGCGACCTGACTTGAACAGGTGACAGACCGGGTATGAACCGGGTACTCTACCAA
>JAZNMX010000050.1:0-3693 GCA_045579965.1 Faecousia sp. | reverse complement strand
TCTTTTTGCTTCGCAAAAATCCAGCCCTCTGCGGAGGGCCCCGCCGTGGCTCTGACAGCCCACTGGGCTGTCATTCACTCCCACGGCGACGCTTCGCTTACCCTTTACACAAGGGGGCCTTTGTACCAGGAGATTCCCACGCCAGCCTGCGGGCTGGCTCGGAATGACAGAAAAAATACAAGGGTCTGCAGTTTGGCTCTGCAGACCCTTGTATAAGCGAGGAGATGGAAAAAAGAGAGAGAAAAGAGAGAGAAAAAAGAAACTAATCAATTTCTACTTCAATTAGTCTAAACGGAAATTGTGAATAAAAAAAGCGGATAAATGTTAAAAAAGTATAAAGTTTCCCCGCTGTTTTGGAATAAGCCTTTACACAGCGCGGTTTTTGCAGTAGAATAGGGGGCAAAAGGAGGTGTATCCACGATGGAGGATACCAAAAAAGAACTGGAGCGGCTGGAAAAAGCCCTGCTGGCGGATGAAACCGTTGCGGTGCCCCGGGTGGAAGACGATCTGACCGAGGATTTGCCGGAGGATCTGACCGCAGATATGGAGCTGCCTGCCGACCTGCTGGAAGAACTGGCAGAGCCCCAGGAAGAACCGGAAAAAGCGGAGGACGAAGTGGACGATGCGGTGCTGGATGCCCTGCTGGCAGAGGTCTCCGGACCTGCCTTTGACGATCCCGATGCCCTGCCCGAAACCGATGAGACCATGGTTTTTCGGAATTTTTCCAACGATTTCGGCAAGGACCTGGACAATTACGGCGAGCAGGAAGAAGAAAAGTCCCCGGAAGAAAAGAAACGGGATGATAAGGTGATTATCGGTCTGGAGATTGCCGCCTGCGCCCTGTGTCTGGGCATCATCGGCGTGCTGATTTACTGGCTGGTTGCCTTCCTGTAATGGCAGCGGTCGGTCGGTTTGCCCCAACGCCCTCCGGCAGAATGCACCTGGGCAATGTGTTTGCCGGGCTTCTGGCGTGGCTGTCGGTGAAATCCCGGGGCGGCGAGATGGTGCTGCGCATGGAGGATCTGGACACCTTGCGCACCAGCGAGGAATTTGCCCAAATTTTGCGGGAGGATTTAACCTGGCTGGGGCTTACCTGGGACGCAGAAACGCCGCCCCAATCCCAACGCAGCGAAGTCTATGACCGGTATTTTGAAAAACTGAGGGATATGGGACTTCTGTATCCCTGCTACTGCACCCGCAGTCAGCTCCACAGCCCCAACGCCCCCCATTTGTCCGACGGCACGTATGTCTATCCCGGAACCTGCCGGAATTTACAAAACCCACCGGACCGGGCGCCTGCCTGGCGGGTGCGTGTGCCGGACCGAATCTGGCAGGTGGAGGACCGGTGCCAGGGTATTTATCGGGAAAACCTTTTGACGGATTGTGGCGATTTTGTGGTCCGTCGGGCAGACGGCGTATATGTGTATCAGCTGGCGGTGACGGTGGACGACGGCGAAGCCGGTGTGACCGAAGTGGTCCGGGGCGCAGATTTGCTTAGCTCCGCACCCCGGCAGATGTATCTGCAGGAGCTGTTCGGCTTTCCCCACCCGACGTATGCCCATGTACCCATGCTTCTCAGCGGCGACGGACGGCGGCTGAGCAAGCGGGATAAGGATTTGGATTTGGGGGCGCTGCGGCTGCGCATGACGGCGCCGGAGCTGATTGGCAAATTGGCGTTCGCCTGCGGTTTGATTGAAAAAGAAGAGCCGGTGTCGGCAAAAGAGCTGGCGTCGGAATTTTCCTGGGACAAAGTAACAAAAAGCGATATTTATTTAAATATTACATAAAAGGAGTTTTTTACGATGGCAAAGAAACCGGTTCTGGTAGTGATGGCTGCGGGCATGGGCAGCCGGTATGGCGGATTAAAGCAGATTGACCCCGTGGGCAGCCACGGCGAGGCAATCCTGGACTATTCTCTGTACGATGCCCACGAGGCAGGCTTTGAAACTGCTGTCATCATCATCAAGGAGGCAATCCGTCAGGACTTTATGGATACCGTGGGCAAGCGGCTGGAAAAGTGCCCCATGGAAATCCGCTACGCCTACCAGGAGCAGGATAAGATGCTCCCCGAGGGCGTTACCGTTCCCGAGGTTCGGGGCGCAAAGCCCTGGGGCACCGGCCATGCCATTCTGTGCGCCGCAAAGGAAATCGACTGCGCACCCTTCGCCGTGGTCAATGCCGACGATTACTACGGCAAGTCCGCCTATAAGACCATTTTCGACGCCCTGAACGGCCGGGAAGATACCGATAAGGCAGAGTTCTGCATGGTGGGCTACCTGCTGGGCAATACCGTTACCGACCACGGCAGCGTTGCCCGTGGCGTGTGCGATGTGAACGCCGACGGGTATCTTACCAACATTGTAGAGCGGCTGAAGATTGAAAAGTATGAAAACGGCATCCACTTTACAGAGGATGGCGAGACCTATACTGACCTGGCTGCCGATACCCTGGTGTCCATGAATATGTTTGGTTTCACCCCCAGTCTGCTTACCGCACTGGCAGAGGGCTTCCCCGAATTTTTGGAGAAGGAAGTGCCCGAGAATCCTGCCAAGAAGGAATACCTGCTGCCCACCATCGTGAACAATATGCTCCACGGCGGCAGAGCCCGGGTGCAGGTGCTCAGCTCTGCTGACAGATGGTACGGCGTGACCTACGCCGCCGATAAGCCCATGGTGGTTGCCGCTCTGAAGGAGCTGGCCGCTCAGGGCAAGTACCCCGACGGCCTGTGGGGTTAATTGCATAACGAGACCCCCGTGCTTTCACCGGCACGGGGGTTCGGCGTTGTAGGGGGCGGCGCCCCGACGCCCCGAAAAGGCTTCTCCTTGAGGAGAAGCTGTCATGGGGCGCAGAGCGAACCGTGACTGATGAGGTGTAACCGCAAACACCTCATCCGCCCCTGCGGGGCACCTTCCCCTCAAGGGGAAGGCTTTAAAGGCGCGGTTGATAACAAAAACAGCAGGACTTTTGTCCTGCTGTTTTTTATCTCTTATTTAATCTCTTACTCAACGGAGATCATATAGTAGTAAACGGGCTGGCCGCCGTTTATGATGCTGTGTTCGGCATCGGGGAAGGCCTTTGCAAGATATGCGAGGGTCTTCTCTCCGCCTTCTTCATCAACATCCTCACCGTAGTATACGGAGATAAACTCGGGGTCATACTGCTCCAAAGTTGCATTGAGCTTTTCCATAGTGGCAAGCATAGTATCGAAAGAACCAAGAAGTGCGCCATCCATAAGAGCCAGATACTCACCGGCTTTGATGGAATAGCCGTCAAACTCGCTGTCACGGGCTGCATAGGTTACCATGGCGGTATGTACGCCGCCAATAACCTCGTTGAAGGTTTCGGTGAGGGTGGCCTCATCTGCGCCGGGATCCATATTCAGCATAGCGGTGATGCCCTGAGGAACGGTGCGGGTGGGGACAACGATTACCTTTTTATCGGTGAGATAGTCGCACTGCTGAGCGGCCATCCAGATATTCTTGTTGTTGGGGAAAACGAAAACGGTCTCAGCGGGAGTGCGGTTGATCTCGCGGAGGATATCCTCGGTGGAGGGGTTCATGGTCTGGCCGCCGGTTACAACACGGTCAACGCCGATCTCGCGGAAGAGCTGTGCAAGACCTTCGCCTGCGCAGACGGAGACAAAGCCGAATTCCTTCTCTGCGGGAACATACTCGGGCTCAGCGGGCTCGGCTG
>JAZNMX010000049.1:0-31937 GCA_045579965.1 Faecousia sp. | reverse complement strand
CGAATCTCCGGCGGGTCACCAAAAAAGCCGATACCCTTTCGGGTATCGGCTTTTTTGCCGCCGGAGATTCGAAAGATTGAAATGCGGCGCGGACGAGCGCCGCCGGCGACGGCTTGACGGAGCCGAACATTAATTCCCGTCCATTCCCGGACGGGAATGCAAACGAATCTCCGGCGGGTCACCCTAAGCGCAAACGAATCTCCGGCGGGTCTTTTTGCCGCCGCGGGGCGGACATTGATCTGCCTGAATGCCTTCCCCTTGAGGGGTGCTGCAGAGCGCAGCGAATCTAAAATACTCATGATTGCCGGGGGCAATCATACATTGATTCAAGCCGACGCGGCAATCTCCCGGAGGATATTAATCGCTGCTGATTAGATCGGTGAATGGTACCAGGAGATTCCCACGGCCTGCAAGACCGGCCTCGGAATGACAACGATATACAGGAAAACCAAGCACCCCGGTTCCGAGGTGCTTGTTTCTTACAGTTCGAAATAACGGACGGCGTTGTAGTAGCTGATGCTCTCAACAATCTTTTTCAGGGAACTGTCGATGTTGGGATACTCTCCGTTTTCTACCCAAGTGCCCACCAGATTGCACAGAATCCGGCGGAAATAGTCGTGCCGGGCGTAGCTGAGGAAGGAACGGGAATCGGTGAGCATGCCGATAAAGTTGCCCAGCAGACCCAGGTTGCCCAGGGAAATCATTTGCTGTTCCATGCCGACCTTGTTGTCATTGAACCACCAGGCAGAGCCGTGCTGAATCTTGCCGGG
The DNA here is from genome assembly GCA_045579965.1 of Faecousia sp. Taxonomy (GTDB): domain Bacteria; phylum Bacillota; class Clostridia; order Oscillospirales; family Oscillospiraceae; genus Faecousia. The sequence continues at coordinate 31,167 of JAZNMX010000049.1, read as the reverse complement.
AACGGTGCTGTCCTGGAAGCAACCGATTAATGTGCCCAGCTGAGCATTGTCTGCAGGATTCAAAGAATACAGAATGGTCTTCGGCAGACTGTGGGCTTCGTCCAGATCCGACAGCAGATGGGAAAGATTCCCGCCGCAGGTATTCTGAGCGATGGCGTCCACGCCGGTGTCCGGTCCCTGCAGCTTGAAAATCCGCTGGTTGTTGTTGCGCAGGCAGGAGTAGTGAAGCTGCATCACGATACCCAGCCGGTGATATTCCTTGCCCAGGAAGAGCAGTAGGGTGGTCTGGAAGCCTTCGATTTCCTCGGTGGTAAGCTTTTCGCTCCGCAGCGCTTTTTGGTATGCGGCGTTGGCTTGGGCCATGGTGTATGCCTGGTAGGGAACATAGTCAAGGCCGTGGTCGCTGGCCTTGCAGCCCCGGGCGTGGAAGTACTCCAGCCGCTGGGCAAGGGCATCGCAAATTTCCTCTACAGAGGCCAGAGATTCCTTACCAACACTCTGTGCCAATTTGCCCAGGTAGGGGAGGAAGTCCGCCTTGTGGATGTTCACCGCCTTGTCCGGGCGGAAAGAGGGGAGCACCTTGGTGGTCATGGTGGGGTCGGCGGCAATTTTCTCATGCCACTGCAAATCGTCAATGGGGTCGTCGGTGGTGCCGATCATGGCAACCTTTGCCATGCGAATGAGTCCCCGGGCGGTCATATCCGGATGAGTTTGCAGGAGGCTATTGCAATGCTCCCAGATTCTGGGGGCGCTTTCGGTGGTCAAAGGCTCGGTAACACCGAAAAACTGCTGCAGCTCCAGGTGACACCAGTGGTACATGGGATTGCCGATGGCCATTTCCAAAGCTTCTGTCAGCTTCAAAAACCGGTCATAATCCGGCATGTTGCCGGTAATGTAGGCCTCCTCTACGCCGTTGGAGCGCATGATGCGCCACTTGTAGTGGTCGCCGGCGAAAGAGCCGTCGGGCTGAATACCGCCCAGCCAAAGCTGAGCCAGGTTTTCGAATCGGCGGTCCTCGTAGATTTCCCGGGGGTTCAGATGGCAGTGATAGTCCACCAGAGGCAGCCCGGCTGCGTAATCATGGTAAAGGTGCTGAGCGGTGGGATTCTCCAGCAGAAAATTGGCATCCATGAAGGGCTTCATAGTATCCGTTCTCCTTTTATCTTGGGGGTTGGATGTACCGTTCGTGACTTCTCGGTGCCGGTCGGGCATGCACACCGGAAACCAGACCCAGCATCATGTAGGTGGCCACGATGGAACTGCCGCCGTAGCTGTAAAGGGGCAGGGTCAGACCGATAACCGGCGTAATGCCGATGCACATACCCACATTACTGATAACCTGAAAAATCATGGCAGAGGCAGCACCAAAACACACCACCCGGCGCATATAATCCGGAGTGTGGGTGCCTACCCAGATACACCGGACGATAATGGCCACCAGGGAGATGACCACCAGCGCGCAGCCCAAGAAGCCCAGCTCCTCGCCAATGGAGGAGAAGACATAGTCGGTATGCTGGGCGTAAAGGGCACCTGCCTGGGTGCGGTTTCCGTTGAAAAGACCCTGTCCGGTGAGTCCGCCGCCGGTAAGGGATTTTAAACTCTCGCTGGTGTGCCAGCCTACACCCTGGGCGTTGGGGTCGATACTGGGGTTGATGAGGTACATCAGACGATTCTGCTGGTGGGGGGAAAGGTGGGGCCAGAGGATGGGGAAGCCCACAACGATGGCGCCGCCTGCCAGGGCAAACCACATCAAATTGACACCACCGGAAAAGGCCATGCCTGCAAAAATGAAAATGAATATCAAAGAAACGCCCAAGTCCCGGCTGATGACCATATTCACCGCAAACAGAACCACTAGGTACGCCAGCATGTGACCAACACTTTTATAATTGGAAAGCCGGCTCTGGTGGGAGGACATTACCGACGCCATGGTGACAATATAGAATATTTTGCAAAATTCCGCAGGCTGAATGTTAAAGGGAAGGAAGGCAAAATGCAGCCAGCTGCGGTTGCCGGTGTTGTTGTCCGTGCCGAAGGGAATCAGCAGCAGCAGCAAAAACAGAGTAAAGCCCATCAGGCCCACCCGGTGTTCAGAGAGGAAGTCCAGGTCGAAGGCGGACATGGCAAAATACAGAATCAGACCGATGAGGGTGGCCAGAATCTGAACCACCAGGTATCGGGTGGAGTTGCCGAATTTGGGCGCGTTGGTGACGCTGGCCAGCAGCAGGCAGCCGAAGGCGGAGGTAGCAAGGCACAAAAGCACCAGAACCATATCGCACCGACGCAAAAACGCCCGCAGTTCCTGAATCAAATCCCGCATACAACCGCCTCCTTTCTGATAAGAATTATACCATCCTTTTTAAAAAAAGTAAACCGGGATTTGCGACGGTTGGGGAGGAAATTGCCGACAGTTCTACAAAATGCAGGAAATAATGCAAAACAAGAAAATCTAAAACAAGAAATCGGCAAAGTACATAAAATTGCAGAAAGTGTCCGGATGTGTTTGGTTATATTTTACACCATGTCCGCACAACAAAGACGCAATGGTTAAAATGTCTTCTTGCAAAAGCACAAATTCGATAAAAACTTGTAAATCCCAAAAATTAGAAATGAAAGTTCGAAAAATAAAACTTGCATTTTTGGGAATATAGCAGTATAATCCGGTCATACCTTAATTTTTGGAAACAAGGAGGAATTATTATGAAAAAGAAGTTAATTGCTGTGGTGCTGGTTGTGGCACTGATGTTGGCGCTGGGCGCATGCTCCGCTCCTGCCGCGAAGATGACCATGGGCACCGGCGGTACTTCCGGTACCTACTACGCCTTCGGCGGCGTGCTGGGTCAGTACATTAAGAATCACGGCGGAATCGATGTAACTGTCGTTTCTACCGACGGCTCCAAGGCCAACATTCAGGGCATTGCTGCCGGCGACTATCAGCTGGCAACCGTGCAGTCCGATGTTATGGCTTACGCATGGCAGGGTACCCGTTCCTTTGAGAAAGACGGAAAGGTAGACAGCTTCCGGGTTGTTGCCGGTCTGTACGCCGAGGCAGTTCAGCTGGTTACCACCGATCCCAGCATTAAGAGCGTTGCTGATCTGAAGGGCAAGAGCGTTTCCATTGGCGCCCCCGGCTCCGGCGTTTACTTCAATGCAATCGATGTTCTGGCTGCCGCCGGTCTGACAGAGGATGACATCCAGGCACAGTATCAGAGCTTTGCTGACAGCGCCGATTCTCTGAAGGACGGCAAGATTGCCGCTGCCTTCATCGTGGCCGGTGCACCCACTCCCGCAATCACCGAGCTGTGCACCACCAACGATGCATACTTGGTTCCCATTGACGGCGCAATCGCCGACAAGCTGATGGCAGACTGCCCCTTCTATACCGAATACACCATTCCCGCCGGCACCTACGCCGACCAGACGGAGGATGTGAAGACCGTTACCGTTAAGGCAACCTTGATTGTATCTGCCAGCGCAAGCGAGGAGCAGGTTTACAACCTGACCAAGGCAATTTTCGACAATATGACTGCCATCGCTGCTGAAAACGGCAAGGGCGCAGAGCTGAGCATTGACAATGCCACCAGCGGCATGACCGCTCCCTTCCACTCCGGCGCTGCCAAGTATTTCGCCGAGAAGGGCGTTACGGTTTCTACCGAGTGATCATCCCGTAAAGCTATGTTGGCTGCGGTGAAAGCTTCACCGCAGCCAATTCCATATTCATAAAGGAGGAACGGCTATGTCATTGTTCCGAAAAAAAGCGCCCAATCCCGTGGATGAGCCCATGGATTTGGATGCCGTTATGAAAAAATACGACCGGGAGTCCAACGTCCGGATCTGGGAAGGAACGCCCCGAATCCTGGTAAATTGCGTTCTGGCGGCGTTTGCCCTGTTTTGCCTGTATGTTACCCTGTTTGCCAGCTGGCTGGAAGAGCTCCGGCTGACCACCTTTGTGGCGGGTATTGTTCTGCTGGGTTATCTGGTGTTTCCCGCCCGGAAGGGAACGCAAAGGGTCAACTATCTGCCCTGGTATGATATTGTGCTGATGGTTTTGGGTACGGGCTCGTTCCTGTACTTCAGCTTCAACGCCATGACCATTATTCAGCAGGGCAGTCTGTTCCAGGGATATCAGATTGCAATCGGCATCGTGGGCATTTTGTGCCTGGCGGAGGTGTGCCGCCGGAGCGTGGGTCTGCCAATTTTGATTGTAGCAGCCTGCTTCGTTGTCTATGCGCTGATTTGGGGTTTGGCGAATCCCTCTTTCATGGGTAAGCTGAATTATTCCGTCCGTTATCTGTTCTACAGTAAAGAAGGCATTCTCTCCACGCCCATCAATGTTTGCTCCAAATTCATTGTGGTGTTTATCATCTTTGGCGCATTTCTGGAGCGGACCGGCATTGCCGATTTCTTCATTCAGATTGCCAATTCCGTTGTGGGCGGCTTCTCCGGCGGTCCTGCCAAGGTGGCCGTGGTTGCCAGCGCCATGGAAGGTATGGTTTCCGGTTCTTCCGTTGCCAACACGGTAGGCAGCGGTGCAGTTACCATTCCACTCATGAAAAAGACCGGCTACAAGCCGGAGTTTGCTGCCGCAGCTGAGGCAGCAGCTTCCACCGGCGGACAGATTATGCCCCCCATTATGGGCGCAGCTGCCTTCTTAATGGCAGATTATGTTCAGCTGCCTTACGGTGAGATTGTCACGAAGGCGATTCTGCCTGCGATTTTGTACTTTGCCGGTATCTTTATCTCCGTTCACCTGGAGGCCAAGAAGCTGGGCCTGCGGGGCTTAAGCAAGGAAGAACTGCCCAAGCTGAAGCCCCTGCTGGGTAAGCTGTATCTGCTGCTTCCTCTGGTTGTGCTGATTTACATGGTCAGCTCCGGCTCCAGCAGCATTCAGTATGCGGCGGCCATTGCCATCGTGGCAGCGATTGTGGTGAGCCTGTTCAACAAGGAAAGCCGCATCACCCCCAAGCGGATTTTTGAGGCGCTGGCTGCCGGTGCACAAGGCACCATTACCGTAGCCGCAGCCTGCGGCATTGCCGGTATCATTGCCGGAACCATCACCATGACCGGCCTTGCCAATATGCTCATCAACGGCATCGTGGCGCTGGCAGGAAACCAGGTGATTGTCGCTCTGTTTTTGACCATGCTTTGCTGCATCGTGCTGGGTATGGGCGTACCCACCACCGCGAATTACTGCATTATGGCTGCCATCTGCGCACCCATTCTGATTCGCATGAATGTACCCCCCATTGCTGCCCATTTCTTCGTGTTCTATTTCGGCATTGTGGCAGACCTGACGCCTCCGGTGGCACTGGCAGCCTATGCAGGCGCGGCCATTGGTCAGGCCAATCCCATGAAGACCGCCCTCACCGCCACCAAGCTGGCAATCGCCGCCTTCATTGTGCCCTATGTGTTCGCGCTGAATCCGGCGATGCTGTTTGTAAACACCACGGCCTGGGAGGTCATCGGAATTTGCATTACCTCTGTTGTGGGTATCTTTGGTGTGTCCGCCGCCCTGGAGGGCTATATTCTGGCACCCATGCCCTGGTATCTGCGGCTTATCAGTGCCGCCGGCGGCTTGCTGCTGATCTACCCCGGCACGGTAACCGATGTCATCGGCTTGGGCCTGGTTGCGGCTGTGCTGGCAGTTCAGATGATTCAGAAGAAAAACGCAAAGACCTTAAACGCATAAATAAAATCCCTCGCAGATTAGGGAGATGTTCTTACGGAAAACTGGCAGGTCAATATGGCCTGCCAGTTTTCCTGTTTATGTGGGGCTAAGCAACTGCCCGGTTAATTGCATCCGATAGACAGCCGGATGCGCTGCTTGCCACAGACAAAGGGGACAAATATCCATTTCTGCCGTACCAAAGGCTCCCTTGTGTAAAGGGAGCTGTCACGCGAACAGCGTGACTGAGGGATTGTTGTTGCACTATATACGTTTATATAGTAGAATATTAGAAACAGTTCGCAAAACTTGAATTTGAGAGGTAATAACATGATACATTTAGTTGATATAGATAATGAAACAGGTCGAACGGATTTGGAAGTTACCGAAGAGCAGCGGGACTATGTATGCTCGAGCTTGGTAATGCTGGGTAGAGCCTGGCTGCACCGCAAATTCCGTCCACGCGTATTCAATGTCTATGATGATGAAACTGCGGTGGGTATGGGTATGTATTTGGATGACCCCGAAAAGAATGCGTATGATTTCTGCCAGCTTTTCATTGACAAGCGATATCAGGGTAAAGGATATGGAAAGGCCGCAATCGGTCTTGTTTTGGACGCAATGAAAGAAGAAGGGAAATATCAGAAAGTCTCTATGTGCTATGTTGAGGGCAATGATGCTTCCCGAAAGCTTTTTGAACAGTTTGGGTTTGTAGAAGTGTCTCACCCTTGGGATGAGATATTTATGGAACGGACGCTTTAATTTCAGCGCTACAAATTCCAATATGTCTAACAGATGAGTATTAGCACCGCTGTAAAACAATCCCTCAGTCAGCCTGTCGGCTGACTGCTCCCTTTACACAAGGGAGCCTTCCGCACATTATTCTACAATTACACAAAATGCCTGCACAGTTCCCAGCAAGGGCCTGTGCAGGCATCTATTATTTTGTGTTACTTATCTGCGTTAAGGACATCATCCTTTTCTGCGAGGGATTCTTTTGTAATTAAGCCAGATAAATTGCCTTGCAGGCCAGCAGGGTTTCGTAGCAGTCCAGCTTGCTGACCAGCTCCAGGGGTGCGTGCATGGAAAGCACCGGTACGCCGGCATCCACGGTGACAATGTTCCGGTTTGCCATATAAGCGGCCACCGTGCCGCCGCCGCCCTGGTCAACCTTGCCCAAGGTGGCAATCTGCCAGATAACACCGGCATTGTCCAGAGTGGTGCGGACATGGCCCATGGCCTCAGCAGAGGCATCAGATGCGCCGCCCTTACCCCGGGAACCGGTGTACTTGGTAATGGAGATGCCGTAGTTGAGCATGGAGTTATTCCGCCGGTCGCAGGTTTCGGCAAAGTTGGGGTCAAAGGCGTTGGAAACGTCGGCAGACAGGCAGAAGGAGTTGGCAAAGCACTGAGTCAGCTTGACATTCTGGGCATCGCACAGACCGCCCATGAAATACTCAAAGGCCTGGCTCTGCATACCGCTGATGCCCACAGAACCGATTTCTTCTTTGTCTGCCAGAATGCAGACAGCGGTTTTGTTGGGGGTGCCGATGGTGAACAGCGCTTCCAGCTCCGCATAGGCGCAGACCCGGTCGTCGTGACCGTAGGCACCCAGCAGGCTCCGGTCCAGACCCACCTCCCGGCACTTGCCGGCAGGCACAAGGGTCAGCGCAGCGGAGAGGAAGCCGGACTCGATGATGCCGTATTTTTCGTTCAGCAGCTTCATGATGTTCAGCTTCACCAGGTCGCTGCCCTCACCCTCGATGGGCTCTGTGCCCAGAATGATGTTCAGCTGCTCGCCCACAATGCCCTCAGCAAGGGTCTTCTTCATCTGGTCGGCAGACAGGTGAATCAGCAGGTCGGAGACCATCAGAACGGGATCAGAATCGTCTTCGCCTACGGTGACGGTGACCACAGTGCCATCCTTACGGTATACAACGCCGTGGAGGGCCAGAGGCACGGTGGGCCACTGATACTTTTTGATGCCGCCGTAGTAATGGGTCTTGAAATAGGCAATCTCAGAGTCCTCATACAGCGGATTGGGCTTTACGTCCATTCTGGGAGAATCCACATGGGCGGCGCAGATGTTGGCGCCTGCGGCAAGGCTTTCCTTACCGATCACCGCCAGAATGATGGACTTATCCCGGTTGTTCAGATAAATCTTGTCGCCGGGCTGGATGGACATATCGGGGGAGAAGGGCTTGAAGCCCTGCTTTTCCGCTTCGCGGACGGTCCAGGCGGTAGCTTCCCGCTCGGTCTTGCACGCATCCATGAAAGCCATGTAGCGCTTGCAGTAGCTTTCCATTTCCTCCCGCTGGGCAGGGGTAATCCGGGTGTAGCCGTTTTTCTTTTCCGCAAACAGATTGTTGCGCAGTTCTTCGGTAGTCATAGTGAATTCTCCTTTATCGGTTTTCTTTCATTATACCCAGGCTTCCTAAAAAAGCAAGGCATTTGCCCGCAAATTCCGAAAGATTGCCCGTATTTTCCAAGGTGTGGCTGCATTTTTCCCGATACCACCCGTCGTCATGCTGGGCATGAATCCGGGCTTTGGCATAGTCCTCGCTGATGCCTTCCCGCTGCATAAGCCGGGCAATGCGCATATTTTCCGGTGCGGTAACCGCCACGGTAACGTCGCAAAGCTCCGCCAAGCCCCCTTCGTGGAGGGCGATGGCGTCAATAGCGGCAAGCTTGGGCGCAGTTTCCAGCGCCTGCAAAACCTTCCCTTTCACAGCGGCATGGGTAATCCGGTTCAAATCCAAAAGGGCAGAGGGGTCAGCAAAGACGATACTGCCCAGCTTTTTTCGGTCCAGACGGCCCTGCGCAACCGTTCCGGGGAATCGGGCATCCAAAGCGGAAAGCAGGTTTTTGTCGGTTTCCAGTAATTGATGGTAAATGGCACCGCAGTCCAGAATCAACCCGCCCATAGCCTCGATTTGCCGGAGGAGGGTGGTTTTTCCGCAGCCGGTGCCGCCGGTGATTCCGATAATCATTCTGTTACCTCCGCATCCACGATGTGGAAGGCGGCTGCTTTTTTCAGCCGGTTTTGCACCGCATAGGCGATACCGCCGCCCTCGGGACAACGGGCGTAAACCTGATGCACATTCGGGTCATCCAATTCCCGCAGCGCGGCAAAGAGTCCTGCGGACAGGGTGGCAGCATCGGATTCCTTGCCGTAGGCTAAAGGATTACAGCCTTCGTACAGCGAAAGTTCTTCTTCAAAACACAGCACCCGGTCGCCGGGGACAAAATGGCGGCGGATATACTGAGCTGCTGCCTCCCGGGAACCGGACACAATCACCACCGGCTCTTGGGGGGCGTAGTGGCGGTATTTCATGCCCGGGGCTTTCACAACCTCGTCATGGCTGATTTGAGCGGTTACCGCCTTGTCCACCACCAAATCTCCCAGAACCTCCGTCAGCTGCTCCGGGGTGATGCCGCCGGGGCGCAGCAGGCGGGGGCGTTCCTCCGTTAAATCCACAATGGTGGACTCCACACCCACCCGGCAGCTGCCGCCATCCACAATGGCATCGATTTTGCCGTCATGGTCATGAAGCACATGCTGGGCGGTGGTGGTGGAGGGCTTTCCGGAGAGGTTTGCGGAGGGGGCAGCCAGAGGGCAGCCGGACAGAGCGATAATTCTCCGGGTAATGTCACAGTCGGGGCAGCGCAGCGCCACGGTGGAAAGTCCGCCAGTGGTTGCCTTGGGCACAATATCCTTAGCAGGCAGGACCATGGTCAAAGGACCGGGCCAGAACCGCTTCGCCAAATCATAGGCGGCCTGAGGGATGTGGTGACAAAACTGCTCCATTTGCTCGGGCCCTGCAATATGCAGAATCAAAGGGTTGTCCTGAGGGCGACCCTTGGCGATAAAAATCTTGGCAACGGCGCTTTCGTCAAGCCCGTTAGCGCCCAGACCGTAGACGGTTTCCGTAGGTACGGCCACCAGACCGCCCTTGCGGATGATATCTGCTGCAACGGCAGCGGTTTCCGGTGCTGTGGCGGATAAAAACAGAGTGTTCATTTCGCTCCTCCTTTAAGGGGGCAAAAAGGGCAGCTGCGTATGCAGCTGCCCCAAGCGCAAGTGAATTAGAAAGTGGGTTGGTTGGCAGCTTCGATGATCTGCACGAACTTTTCGGGAACCAGGGAAGCGCCGCCAATCAGACCGCCGTCGATATCGGGCATGGACAGCAGCTCGTAGGCGTTCTTCTCGTTCATGGAGCCGCCATACAGAATGGAGATGGCCCGGGCGTTCTTGGAGGAATACAGCTTGCGAACCACAGCGCGGATGCTCTCGCAGACTTCCTCAGCCTGCTCAGGAGTGGCGGTGCGGCCAGTGCCGATGGCCCAGATGGGCTCGTAGGCGATGATGACCTTGCGAATCTTGTCCTCGGACACATTCTGCAGGCCCAGCTTGATCTGCATGGCGATGTGCTCGTTGGTCACATCGGCTTCCCGCTGCTCTAAGGATTCGCCGCAGCACATAATGGGGGTCAGGCCGGCATCCAGAGCGGCCAGAACCTTGGCATTGACATCGGCATCGGTCTCGCCCATGGCGCGGCGCTCGGAGTGGCCGATGATGACATACTTACAGCCGGCATCCACCAGCATGTTGGTAGCGATTTCACCGGTGTAAGCGCCGGAGGGGTTGGCGTTGCAGTTTTCTGCGCCGATACCCACACGGGTCTCCCGCATAGCACGGACAGCGGCAGGAATGCACACAGCAGGCACGCACAGTGCCACATCACACCAGCGGCCCTTGGGCATAATGGCCTTCAGCTGGGTCATAAACTCCTTGGTTTCGGAGGGGGTCTTGTTCATCTTCCAGTTACCGGCAATGACGGTCTTGCGATATTTTCTGTTCATTGAAATTTCTCCTTACATATATGTAGCATCGGAAAGCCGATGGTATTAACATGGTTATCGGGGCGCAAAAGCGCCCAAGCCTCCCTTGTGCAAAGGGAGGTGTCTGCGTGTTACGCAGACGGAGGGATTGTCTATACTGAAACAATCCCCCAGTCACCTTCGGTGACAGCCCCCTTTACACAAGGGGGCCGCTCACGCGAACGAACTTTATTTGTCCTGCAGGCAGGCAATGCCGGGCAGTTCCAGACCCTCCAGGAATTCCAGAGAGGCGCCGCCGCCGGTGGAGATGTGGGTAATCTTGTCAGCAAAGCCCAGTTGCTCGCAGGCTGCAGCGCAGTCGCCGCCGGCGACGATGGTCACAGCCTCGCTGTCGGCCAGAGCCTGAGCCACAGCGATGGTGCCCTTTGCCAGAGTGGGGTTCTCAAACACGCCCATGGGGCCGTTCCAGACCACGGTCTTGGCGGCCTTGGCAGCGGCAGCGAATTCTGCGCAAGCCTTGGGGCCGATGTCCAGACCCATCTGGTCAGCGGGAATGGCGGTGCAGTCTACATAGTCGACGGCGATCTCAGCGTCGATGGGGGAGGGGAAAGCGGGGGACACAGCGGTGTCCACAGGCAGCAGCAGCTGAACGCCCTTGGCGTTGGCCTTTGCCATCATTTCCTTGCAGTAGTCCAGCTTCTCGTTGTCTACCAGGGACTTGCCCACGGTGTAGCCCTGAGCGGCCAGGAAGGTGTAAGCCATGCCGCCGCCGATGATCAGGGTGTCAACCTTTTCCAGCAGGTTATTGATCACATTGAGCTTGTCGGAAACCTTGGCGCCGCCCAGAATGGCGACGAAGGGGCGCTCGGGGTTTGCCAGAGCCTTGCCCATAATGGAAACTTCCTTCTGAACCAGGTAGCCGGAAACAGCGGGCAGATAGTCAGCCACGCCGGCGGTGGAGGAGTGAGCGCGGTGGGCAGTGCCGAAGGCGTCGTTGACAAAAATGTCAGCCAGGTCAGCCAGAGCCTTGCTCTGCTCGGGATCGTTCTTGGTTTCGCCCTTGATGTAACGGGTGTATTCCAGCAGCATCACATCGCCGTTTTTCAGAGCAGCGGCCTTTGCCTTGGAATCCTCGCCGGCAACATCGGAAGCCATAACAACTTCCTTGCCCAGCAGCTGGCTGATCCGCTCAGCTACCACCTTCAGGCTCAGCTCGGGCTTCCACTCGCCCTTGGGCTTGCCCATGTGGGAGCACAGAATCACCTTGGCGCCCTGGCTAACCAGGTACTCGATGGTGGGCATGGCAGCCACAATCCGCTTGTCGGAAGTGATTTTGCCGTCCTTGGTGGGGACATTGAAGTCGCAGCGGCACAGCACCCGCTTGCCGGCTACGTCAATGTCTTCAATAGACTTCTTGTTGTAGTTCATGTGTATTTTCCTCCATATTTTGGAATGATTACAAAGTATGCAGCGTTCCCCAATCCTGAAGTCCGGGGAAATCCAGCTGCCGCAGGGCTTCGTAGACCGTAATGGCTACCGCATTGCTCAGGTTTAAGCTCCGGGCATCGCTGCGCATGGGGATACGGACGCAGCGGTCGTAATGCGCTTTCAGAAAATCCTCGGGAAGACCCTTGGTTTCCTTGCCGAAGAGCAGGTAGCAGCCGTCCTGAAAATCCGCCTGGGTATGGGCCCGGGGCGCTTTGGTAGAAAGGCACCACATCTGCTGAACATCGTTCTTCTGAAAGAAGTCATTCAGATTGTCGTAAACCTGAACATCTACCATATGCCAGTAGTCCAGGCCCGCCCGACGGACGGCTTTCTCCGAAATATCAAAGCCCAGGGGGCGAATCAAATGGAGCCGGCTGCCGGTAGCGGCGCAGGTCCGGGCAATGTTGCCGCAGTTTTGGGGGATTTCCGGCTCGACCAGCACGATATTGAGCATTTTGCCACCTCCTGCCGGTGAAACCTTCATCACTTGCCAAACTATTGTATGCGAAAGATACCATAAAATCAACCCAAAAATTACAAAAAATTCAACTTTTCAAAGTTTTTACAGAAAAGAAGTTTGCCTGGGGCTAATTTTGTGGATTTTGCGCCGGTCCACCGGGGCGGGGGCAGGGGGCCCGGCAGCAGTTTCCACTTGCAATGTGGCCGCCTTTACAGTATAATACATATTGGTATTCTATCGCAATACACGAAAGGTGGAATATAGATGAAAAGACAAGGATGTTTCGTCCATAAGATAGTACCTGCGCTCATTCTGCTGAGCGTGCTGCTTGCCGGCTGCGCGGTGATTCCGGATATCGGAGGGCCTGCGCCGCAGATGTATACCGTTACTTATGAAGTAAACGGGCACGAGTATTTCCAAAAGCGGGTGGAGGAAGGGAAATGCCCTGCTGCCGTCCCCGTAGCCATTCAGGGCCTGCAGGTTCTGGGCTGGCAGGATGGGGCAGGTAATCTGGTAGACCCTGCCCAGGTTGCGGTTTCTTCGGATGTAACCTATCGGCTGGCCTATTACCCTGCGCTGACCCGGCATATGCCCTATCTGTTTACAGATAATCAGGACAAGCTGCGCCCCGACGATATTTTGACGGAGACGGAGCTGAAGCAGGCGTTGGAGGCTGTGGCTGCTGCCGGCGCAAAGGCGTATTTCCCCACACTGCTGGAGGGCAGCGGTGCTGTGGACGGAGAGTATCTGCGGAAGATTCTGCTGAGCTTCTTCCCGGAAGATGCCATTTCCCAGGTGCTGACCGACAAAGCTCCTGTCACCCGGGCGGCCTTTGCCGGGATTATGAACAGCCTTTTGGGCAGAGATTTGAATGCGCCGGTGAAACTTGCCGCAGACGCAGTTCTGCCGGTGGAGATTACCGCAACCAGGGAAGATGCAATTACACTTCTGGAGGCATCCGTTTCCCACATCCAGGCAGAGGACGGTACGCCCTGGGCGCAGATCGACCTGCCTACGGATCTGGAGCCGGGTTTTCTGAACCGTGACGGCTACCTCTACTATATCACCAAAGACGGTTATTATTTGAAAGACAGCAAGGTAGGTGACCTCTACTTCGGCAAGGACGGCCGGTATACTACCGGTGATACGGAGCTGGATGATCTGGTGGCTGGGATTCTCAAAAAGCTGATGGCTGAGAATCCGGACAAGGAGGGCTTGGACCTGCTGCGGGTGGTTCACGAATACTGCCGGGACAGCTTTACCTACCTGCGGCGCTATGACAATGCCCTGGAGGTTGGCGCAACCGGCTGGGCACCCAAGGAAGCCAAAGTGATGTTCACCACCGGCCGTGGCAACTGCTACAACTATGCCGCCGCCTTCTGGGCGCTGTCCAGAGGTCTGGGCTGGGAAACCTACGCCATCAGCGGCACCTGCACCAAAACCGACCAGCCCCACGGCTGGTGTCTGATTAACATTGACGGCGCGGACTATTTCTTTGACTGCGAGTGGGAGATGGCCTATCGGGTTCAGCACGATCCTCCCAGATACGATATGGATATGTTCATGATCTCCATGGAACGGCAAAGCTACTGGCGCTACAAGTGGACGACCTATTGATTGGATAAGAGTTACTATGAATACCGACAGCGTAATCTTCATCAGCTGCTTTTTGCCCCTGTGTCTGGGGGCGTATTGGCTGATTCCCTGGAATAAGGGGAAAAATTGGGTGCTGCTTATCTTCGGCCTGCTGTTTTACAGCTTCGGAAGCTTGTCCGGTCTTTTGGTTTTGCTTGCCAGCGCATTGGTAAACTACCTGCTGGGTTTGGCTCTGCAAAGGGATTGCTGCCGGAAAGGGGCGGTGATTGCCGGCGTTGCCGGAAATCTGCTGCTTTTGGGCGCCTATAAATATCTGGACTTTTTCCTCTCCGGTGTACTGGGGCTGCCCGGTGTGGAGCTGGGGCTGAGCGTGCCCATCGGCATTTCCTTCTTTACCTTTAAGAGCATTTCTTACCTGGTGGATACCTACCGAAGCAAGGAAACGGGCACAAAATCCTTCCGGGATTTGCTGCTGTACCTTTCTTTCTTTCCGCAAGTCATGGCAGGTCCCATTACCCGGTTCCGGGAGTTTGGACCCCAGGTGCAAAACCGCAGCGAAAGCCTGACCGCCGCCGCTGCCGGTCTGCGTCGGTTTATTTTGGGACTTTCCAAGAAACTGATTCTGGCGGGTACGCTGGGCGCAGTTGTGGATGCCGTTTTCTCCCTGGAGGGCGGCGCGCCGGATTTGCGTCTGGCATGGCTGGCGGCCATTTCCTATATGCTGCAGATTTATCTGGATTTTTCCGGCTACAGCGATATGGCCATCGGTCTGGGGCAGGTGTTCGGCTTCCGTACACCGGAAAACTTCCAATATCCCTATATTGCCCCCACAGTGGGCAATTTCTGGCGGCGGTGGCACATCAGTCTGTCCTCCTGGTTTAAAGACTATGTGTATATCCCCCTGGGGGGCAACCGAAAGGGTGCAGCCCGGGCGGCGCTGAATAAAGCCATTGTCTTTGCCCTGTGCGGAATCTGGCACGGAGCGGCCTGGACCTTTGTGGTCTGGGGTTTGTGGCATGGATTGCTGTCTGCCCTGGAAAGCCTGCAGCCGATTCCTGCAAAGAAGCTGGAAAGCAGCCGGATTGTGGGCAGAGTCTATACCCTTTTGGCGGTGTGTCTGGGCTTTGTTATGTTCCGGGCGACCTCTGTTTCCCAGGGCTTTCAGATGATTGGCACTATGTTTGCAGGTTTCAACTTTACGGAAACCGCAACGGTGCTGCTGTACCGGCTGCTGAGCGGCGAAACGGTTGCCATTCTTGCTATGAGTGTGGCGGCATGCCTGCCCTGGAAAACATGGCTGGGGGGCAAAAAATGGCTGGAACCGGTGGGCTATGTGGTAGCGCTTGTGCTGTTGGTGCTGTGCCTTGCCAAGCTGGCAACCGGCGGCTTTACGCCCTTCATTTACGCCCAGTTTTGAGGTGACCCCATGAAGCAAAAGATTTTTTTGAGCACATTTATTGGGCTGTTTCTGGCAATCAGCCTGACCTTGAGCATCGGCATGGTATTTGCCGGGCCCTCTCAGGCCGGTGCCAATGAGCTGCTCAGCGCCGCCCCCAAGTGGCGCAATTCCGACGGCAGCATGAACCGGGAGTTCCTTTCCGATTTGTCGGACTGGATTGGCGACCGGTTTTTCCTCCGGCAGGAGCTGATTACTCTGGACAACCGGCTGACTGCCGGCGTGTTCGGCACTTCCGGAAATGATAAGGTGATTGCCGGCAAGGACGGCTGGCTGTTCTTTTCCAACACTTTGGCTGACTATACCGGCACAGAAAATATGACAGCCCGGGAGCTTTACAGCGCCGCTAAGAATTTGGAGCTGATGAGCCGGTTCTGCCAATCTCAGGGCAGGGAGTTTGTCTTCATCATTGCGCCCAATAAAAATTCCGTTTATTCAGCCAATATGCCCGATTACGGCGTAAAGGCGGAGAATACCAACGCCAGCCGGCTGATGGAGTTACTGAAGAAAATGGATGTCAAGACGGTGGATTTGTTTGCCGCATTGGGGCAAATTGAGGAGCCGCTGTATTTTGCCCATGATTCTCACTGGAATTCCAAAGGCGCAGCCCTGGGCGCGGATTTAATCAATCAGGCATTCTCCGTGGAAAGCAGCTATTTTTCCGCAGATTTCTCCCAAAAAGAGCCTCATACCGGCGACCTGTTTCAGATGCTGTATCCTGCCTTGCGGGATACGGAGGAAAACCCCGTCTACGGGGGAACGCTGAACTTCCGCTATACCTCCAAGGCAACCAAGCCCGACAGCGTTACCCTCCAGACCGAGGGAAGCGGGCAGGGGAGTTTGCTTGCCTATCGGGATTCCTTTGGCAATCTGCTGTACCCGTATCTGGCAGACAGCTATGGGAAGTGTTATTTTTCCCGTTCTGCCGTTTACGATTTGACCCGGGAGGGGGATTTTGTGCTGATTGAATTGGTGGAGCGGAATCTTCGCAATCTCATCGCTATGAAAAATCTGCCGGTTATGCCCAGCCCGGTGGTGGAAATTCCGCAGCCCCAAACGGTGAGCGGCACAGCGGATGTAACGGTTTCTTCCAAAGCCCCGGAGGGCATGAAAATGGTCAGCGGCACACTGCCCCAGGAGCCGGATACTGAATCTTCGGTGTACGTGGTGTGCGACGGAAAGACCTACGAGGCATTTTTGCTGGCAGACAGCGGCTTTGCCGCCTATGTGCCGGAAAGCGCAGCTGTGCAGTCTTTGATTTATACCGATGACAATCAGACGGTGATGTTTGAAACAACCCAAAAGTGAGGTAAACGCATATGAAAAAGAGATGGATTTTGGTAGTAGCCTGCCTGCTGGCGGTGTGTCTTTGCGCCTGCGGCGGGAACGAAAACAAGGAAACGACCCCTTCCACCCAGCCCAGCCAGAGTGAAACCCAGTCTAGCAGCGCTGCCGCGGACTTGAAGGCTCTGGCGGAAAGCTGCATCGATAAGTCGGTGGAAGAGCTTTACCAGCTGGTAGGCATGCCGAAGAAGGCAGATTACGCCGACAGCTGCCTGAACCCCGGTGTGGGCGAGGATGGTATTTTGGAATATGAGGGCTTTATGGTTTATACCTACCGGGAAGGCGACGAGGAAGTAGTCAGCTATGTGGAATAAGCGCTTACAGACCAGAGTGATTCGGATTCTGGTAATTTTGGGCGTGCTTCTGGCCTTGGCGGTGGCGGGGGTGATCTTTGCCGTCAACCGGCTGGTTCGGGAGCATACAACCCAGAACAGTATGCCCCAAAACGGCGTGATTTCCCTTTACGAACAATCCGACGGAACGGTGTATATGGCATGGCCTGTGGGCATCGGCGCCGACAGCTACACTTTGGAGGTCTCCAAAGCAGACACCGGTGAAATTCTCTTTTCCCAGGATACAGAAAAATGCAGCTGCACCCTTTCGGGACTTCCCCGGGAGGAACGGCTGACCCTTCGCGTCCGCTCAAACGCATGGCAAGACGGAAAGCTGTATCCCGGCAGCCGGGATTTATCGGTAAATCTTCGGCTGAAAGCGCCTGCTGTGTCTGATGTACAATGGGATGCGGATCCCTATACGGGAATGCTGACGGTGTCCGCCCAGCTGGACAGCGATACCGCCTGCCGAGCGCAGATTATGGACGCGCATGGCGTTGTCCTGGGCTTTCAGGAGCTGGTGGAAGGCAAGGCGGCCTTTCGCTTCGGCGACAATGGAGGATATCCCCTCCCCGGCGAGGAGGAAAGCTACATACTAACCCTGACGGCATACCGAAAAGCAGCGGGTCTTGACTACTACGGCGTGGAAACCGTAGGGGCAACTGTGAATCGGGAGCTGTTTGAGGGCAACCCTCTGGAACTCATACATGAGCCTGCAGAGGGCAATGCCCTGAAGCTGAGCTGGAATGAAACCCGGGGAGATTACTACGAGCTTCAGATGTATGAAGAGGGAAGCTGGAAACGGCTGCATATGGTCCGGCAAGGGCAGGAGCTGTCTTATGTAACGGAAAGTCTGCAGGCCTGCCGGGACTACCGGTTCCGGGTGGTGGCGAGGTCAGACCCCAATGCTGCCGGAGAGTCAGAAACTCTGGCAACTGCGCAGTGTCAGGTAACCACCGGTGTCTTTACCCAGTATGCAACGGTCTGGCCCTTGATTGACCTGCCGGTGTATACCGATACCGGAAAATCCTCTCAGCTGGGTACTGCCCCTGCGGGCAGCGCCTACTGCGTCCTCAGCGAGGAGAGCGGAATGTTCCGGATTCGCCTTGGCAATGAAACCTGCTATGTGGACAGCAGCTATTGCATGATTAACCTGCCCGATTATATGGGCAATCTTTGCAGCTACGATATTGCCAACAGCTACGGCTCACTCTTCAAGGTTCACGATTATGCCATTCCCAATGTGACGGGAACGGTGGTGAAGGGCTATGAACATATGCAGCAGAAAAACGGGGAATTTTTAGTACCGCTGCTGTATCCCGCAGCCAAAAAGCTGGTTACTGCTGCCGAAGCGGCGAGAGCAGAGGGCTACCGGCTGAAGATTTATGAGGCATTCCGCCCCAGAGAGGCAACGCTGGCGGTTTACGATTTGACTCAGGCGATTGTTCAAAACATCGTTCCGCAACACCCCGAGGGCCTGACTTATGAGCAGCTGATGACGGACAGCGGCCGGTATGCTCTGAGCAATTTCCTGGCAAAGGGTATTTCCAATCACAATCGGGGCATTGCCCTGGATTTGACCCTGGAAACGCTGAACGCAGTGGAACTGAGCATGCAGACCCCGATCCATGATTTGAGCTGGTATTCCGAGCCTGCCGCCAACAATGAAAACGCCAATACTTTGCGAAAAATTATGACCGATGCCGGTCTGACGACGCTGGACTCAGAGTGGTGGCATTTCCAGGATGAGGAGGCCAAGCAGAATCTGGCCCAAATGAAACCGCTGCAGAGCGGCGTCAATGCCCAGTGCTGGGTAAAGGACAATTTTGGCTGGCGCTACCGCACTGCGGAGGGCAGCTGGCTGAAAGACGGCATCTGGCAGCTTGACGGAATTTCTTATACCTTTGACGCCCAGGGCTACGCAACGGAGCAATAAGGAAAAATGCAGGCAATCTTCCCGGATTGCCTGCATTTTGATTGACTTTTTCCGATGTTTATGAAATAATACTAAGGATAAAAATAAGAAACAAGAGGGATGATG
Organism: Faecousia sp.; assembly: GCA_045579965.1. Lineage (GTDB taxonomy): Bacteria > Bacillota > Clostridia > Oscillospirales > Oscillospiraceae > Faecousia. The sequence goes on along the minus strand of JAZNMX010000049.1, from coordinate 11,943 downwards.
ATCATGACCCAATCCAGAACCCATAACTGCGGCGAGCTGCGGCTTGCCGATGCCGGCAAGCAGGTTACCATTGTCGGCTGGATGGAGAATGTCCGTGAGGTGGGCGCAAACTTTGCCTTCCTCGTGCTGCGGGACTACTACGGCACCACTCAGGTGGTTGTGGAGACCGAGGATATGATGCAAAAGATTAAGGGCATCAATAAGGAATCCACCATTTCCGTCACCGGCACCGTCCGGGAGCGGGAGAGCAAGAATACCAAAATTCCCACCGGCGAGATTGAGGTTGTGCCCCAGAGCATTGAAATTCTGGGCAAGTGCCGCTACAATCAGCTGCCCTTTGAAATCAACAAGAGTAAGGATGCCGATGAAAATGTCCGCTTAAAGTACCGTTTCCTGGACCTGCGCAATCCCGCTGTGAAGCAGAATATCATTCTGCGCTGCAACGTGGTGGCGGAAATTCGCCGGCTGATGACCGAGCGGGGCTTCCTGGAGATTACCACTCCCATTTTGACCGCATCCTCTCCCGAGGGCGCCCGTGACTATCTGGTGCCCGCCCGGAATCACCCCGGCAAGTTCTACGCGCTGCCCCAGGCACCCCAGCAGTTTAAGCAGCTGCTGATGACCTCCGGTTTTGATAAGTATTTCCAAATTGCCCCCTGCTTCCGGGATGAGGACGCCCGGGCAGACCGGACACCCGGTGAATTCTATCAGCTGGATATGGAAATGTCCTTTGCTACCCAGGAGGATGTGCTGTCCACCCTGGAGGAAGTGCTGGTGCCGGTATTTGAGAAGTTCGGCAAGTACGACCGGGTATCTCAGGCACCTTTCCGGCATATTCCCTTTAACGAGGCCATGGAGCGCTACGGCTCCGACAAGCCGGACCTGCGGATCGATCTGGAGGTTTCCGATATTTCCGAAATTGTCCAGGGCTGCGGCTTCGGCCCCTTCGAGGGCGTTACCGTCAAGGCTGTGGCGGTGGACAACTTTGCAGAAAGCCGGAAGTGGATTGATAAGCTGATTGCCGATGTGGAAGTGGGGACCGGCAACAAGGCCTGCTGGTTCCGCCTGGACGAAAACGGCGAGCTGGTTGGCGGCATCTCCAAGTTCCTGCCGGAGTGCAAGGCAGCGCTGGTGGAAAAGCTGCAGCTGAAGCCGGGCAGCTTCGTCTGTATGGCCGCGGGTAAGAAGACCGCTGCCCAGAAGACTGCCGGTGTCATCCGCAAGCTGATGGGCACCCGGATTCCCGGTCACTTCGACGAGAATCAGTACGCCCTGTGCTGGATCGTGGACTTCCCCATGTACGAAATGGGCGAGGAATCCGGCCAGCTGGAATTCTGCCACAATCCTTTCTCCATGCCCCAGGGCGGCATGAAGGCGCTGGAGGAGGCAGAGGGAGATACGGAAAAGCTCCTGGCTATCAACGCCAACCAGTACGATCTGGTCTGCAACGGCTACGAGACGGCCTCCGGTGCGGTTCGTAACCACGACCCCGAAATCATGGTCAAGGCCTTCCAGATGGTGGGCCTGGGCGAGGAGGACGTGAAGGCCAAGTTCCCCGCTATGTACAATGCCTTCTGCTACGGTGCGCCCCCCCACGCAGGCGCTGCCCCCGGCATTGACCGGATTGTGATGCTGCTGTGCGGCGAGGAATCCATTCGGGAGGTCATCACCTTCCCCATGAACAAGAACGCCCAGGACCTGATGATGGGCGCGCCCACTGCGGTGGACCAGATTCAGCTGGATACGGTTCATATCGCATTGAATGTAGAAGAATAAAAGAGTCGTGCCGCCGGAAAGCTTTCCGGCGGCACTTTTTAAGAGGAAAAGAAAGAAACGGTTTAGGTTAGGTTCAGGAACCGGTTGGGGTCCATGGGCTTGTCGTCGCAGGTGACAGAGAAGTGAAGATGGTCCCCCAGCGCGGTTTCCAGCAGGGCAGTATTGGCAACGGTGCCGATGGCCTGCCCCAGCACTACGGTATCGCCTGCCTTTACACGCAGATCCTCCGCCAGACTGGAATAGACGGTAACATAGCCCTCCTGGTGGCGGATTACCACAGTGTAGCCCATGGTTTCATCCTGATAGGTGGTGTAGACTGTGCCGTCTGCCGCGGCACAGACCTCTGTACCCGCCTCTGCGGCAATGTCAATGCCGTTGTGAACCCGCCAGTCCCGGGTGGTTTCGTTGTAGCTCAGACTCTCCATGGCATACTCATGGATCGTCTCACCGGAAACCGGCAGCCCGGTTTTCAGGGGCTTTTTGTCGGAAGGCTGAGTAGGCTCTGTGACCTCGCTTCCATCGGGCCGGGTGGCAATGGCGGGGGTGTCATCCCCGGAGGGCGTCACCGCGCCCACATTCTGGCTGGGGTTTTGAAGCTGAGGGTCAGCTTCCGGTTGGTTTCGGTAATACAAATAGCCGGAAATCCCGATGGCAGCTGCGCACAGGATCAGGGCTATGTAGTAGCCCTTGCCGCCGAAGCTGAAGTTTGTTTTCTTGTGTTTCATAGTGTTTAAGCACCTCCGTAGCTAAGTATTGCCAGAATTTTGGAAAATAATCCGGAAATGGGAAAAAACTGAAAAAATTTATTTCCCCCGTAGGGGGAAAACTCATTGACAAAGCGGTGATTTTCGTTTATATCTATACTTGTCATATTATGACGAAAAAATCTGTACAGAAACGGGGGAGGATAATGTCCAAGGAACTCATCAGGCTCCGGGATCTTACCATGGAGTTCGACGGGGAGCGTATACTCGACGGCATCAATCTCTATATCAACGATCATGAATTTTTAACCTTACTGGGCCCCTCCGGCTGCGGTAAGACCACAACACTTCGGATCATAGGCGGTTTTTTGAATCCCACCGCCGGAACAGTGATTTTTGACGGAAAGTGCATCAACGAGGTGCCCCCTTATCAGCGCCAAATCAATACCGTATTCCAGCGGTATGCCCTGTTCCCCCATTTGAATGTGTTTGATAATATTGCCTTTGGCTTAAAGGTGGCCAAGCTGCCCAAGGAAGAGATCACCGAGCGGGTGAATCAGATGCTGGAAATCGTCAGCCTGAAGGGCTACGGTCACCGCAGCATCGGTTCTCTGTCCGGCGGTCAGCAGCAGCGTGTCGCCATCGCCAGAGCGTTAGTCAACCGCCCCAAGGTTCTGCTTCTGGATGAGCCTCTGGGCGCCCTTGACCTGCGCCTGCGCAAGGATATGCAGAACGAACTGAAGCGGATTCAGCAGGCCATGGGCATCACCTTTGTCTATGTTACCCACGATCAAGAGGAAGCCCTTTCCATGTCCGATACCGTGGTGGTTATGGACAAGGGCCGAATCCAGCAAATCGGCAAGCCCGAGGATATTTACAACGAGCCCAAGAACGCCTTCGTGGCAGACTTTATTGGCGAAAGTAATATTCTGGACGGCACCATGCTGGAAGACTACAAGGTCCGCTTCTTCGGGCGCACCTTCCAGTGCGTGGATAAGGGCTTTGAACCCAATGAAAGTGTGGACGTGGTGATTCGCCCCGAGGATATTGATATTGTGGAAAAGGAGCAGGGTCATCTGGTGGGAACCGTTACTTCTGTTACCTTTAAGGGCCTCAATTATGATATCATTGTGGAATTCAAGGGCTTCAAGTGGCTGATTCAGACCACGGACTACCAGCCCGTGGGCGCTACCATCGGCATCCGGCTCAATCCGGAGGATATCCACATTATGAAAAAGAGTGAGTATTCCGGTATGTTTGGCGACTACAGCTCTTACTCTGCCGAGTATGACGAGCTGACGGAGGATGCCGGCGATGAGGAGGAATAATTCGGTCTTTTTGACGGTTCCGTATATGATTTGGATGGTGGTCTTTACCCTCATTCCCTTGGGGGTAGTGGGCTACTATGCCCTGACGGACCCGGATACAGGGGTATTTACCCTGGAGAATATCCGCCATCTTTCCATCTACCTGCCGGTTTTGGGAGAGAGCGTGGTATACAGCCTGGCCTCTGCCCTGATTTGCCTGATTCTGGGCTACCCGGTGGCATATTTCATTGCCCATCGGGGTCAGACCGTGCAGAAGATTCTTTACATGCTGGTGATGCTGCCCATGTGCATGAGCTTTCTGCTGCGGACGCTGGCATGGGTGGGCCTTCTGCAGGATACCGGTATTATCAATAACCTGTTGGAAAGCCTGGGCCTTGCCCGCTTACAGCTGATTCGTACCCCCGGAGCGGTGATTCTGGGCATGGTGTATAACTACCTGCCCTATATGATTCTGCCGCTGTACGCAACCCTGGTAAAAATGGACGACCGGCTCATTGAGGCGGCAGAGGATTTGGGCTGCACGCCGGTTCAAACCTTTGCCAAGGTGGTTCTGCCCCTCAGCGTGCCCGGCATTCTCAGCGGCATTACCATGGTGTTTGTGCCTGCGGTTTCCACCTTCTATATTTCCCAGAAGCTGGGCGGCACCGATACGGTGCTCATCGGCGACTTGATTGAGCGGCTCTTTAAGCAGGGCGACAATCCCAATCTGGGCGCTGCGCTGAGCCTGGTTCTGATGTTGCTGGTGTTTATCTGCACCGGTATCATGAACCGGTTCGGCGGTGACGAGGAAGGCGGTGTGATTGTATGAAAAAAGCAAACCGCGTTCTTACCATTCTGATTTTTGTTTTCCTGTATATTCCCATGGCGGTGCTGCTGGTGGCGTCCTTCAATACCGGTAAGGATATTACCCAATTTGAGGGCTTTACCTTCCAGCAGTATGCAGAGCTGTTCCGGGATGAGCAGCTTTTGTCCCTGCTGGGAAATTCGGTGCTGATTGCCTTGCTGTCCACAGCCATTTCCGTTGCCTTCGGTACGGTGGCAGCGGTGGGCATCCATGCCATGAAGCCCAAACTGCGCAGATTCGTGATGGGTCTGACCAACATTCCCATGACAAACCCGGATATTGTAACCGGCGTCAGCCTCTCGCTGCTGTTTGTCTTTGTGGGTACGGGGCTGCTGGGCCAGCGGGAGTCCTTGAATTTCTGGACACTCCTGGCTGCCCACGTGACCTTTGGACTGCCTTATGTTATTTTAAATGTCATGCCCAAGCTGCAGCAGATGAATCCGGCGTTGACGGATGCTGCCATGGATTTGGGCTGCACCCCCGTGAAGGCGTTTTTCAAGGTCATTCTCCATGAGATTATGCCCGGTATCGTAGCCGGCGGAATCATGTGCTTTACCATGAGCCTGGACGATTTCGTCATCAGCTACTTTGTTACCGGCTCCGGCTTTGTAACGCTGCCGGTGGAGATTTACACCTATACCAAAAAGCCCATTCACCCCAAGGTCTATGCTATGTTTACCCTGCTGTTCGGTCTGATTTTCGTGCTGATGCTGGCCATGAACCTGATGCAGCTGGGTGCGGAAAAGCGGAAAAAGAGCACCCGGGCGGTGTCCCATGGCTGGGTGATTGCCCGGCGGTGCGTGGCGGCGGTGCTGGCGGTATGTCTGGTGCTGGGCTGCGGTTTCCTTGCCTTCGGCAACCGGCAGGAGAGAATTGTCCTGAATGTGAAAAACTGGGGCATGAATATGGCGGACGGCTCCGACGAAACATTGGATGTGGTGGCGGCGTTTGAAGAAAAGTATCCCCATATCGATGTGAATATGTCCTACTACGAATCCAACGAAGCACTGTTCTCCCAGCTGAGCAACGGCGGTATTACGGTGGATGTGATCATTCCCTCGGATTATATGATTGACCGTATGATCCAGGAGGATATGCTCCTGCCCCTGAACTTTGACAACATCCCCAACTTCTCCAAGGTGGGTGAGCAGTTCCGAAACCCCGCCTATGACCCGGAGAACAAGTATACCGTTCCCTATACCTGGGGCACGGTGGGCATCCTCTACAACAGCAAGTATGTAGACGAGGCGGATGTTACCGGCTGGGATTTGCTGTGGAATGAAAAGTATGCCGGCAAGATTCTGATGATCGACAATTCCCGGGATGCTTTCGGCATTGCCCAGTACATGCTGGGCTACGATGTCAACACCACGGATAAGGAGCAGCTGCAGCACTGCGCCGATGTTCTGTCCCAGCAGCGCCCCCTGGTGCAGCAGTATGTTATGGACCAGATTTACTCCATCATGGAAAACGAGGAGGCGTACATTGCTCCTTACTATGCAGGTGACTGCATGATTATGATGGACAACAATCCGGACCTGAAATTCTACCTGCCCCCCAACGGATTCAATCTGTTTACCGATGCCATGTGCATTCCCACCTGCGCCAAGGAAAAGGAAGCGGCAGAGCTGTTTATCAACTTTTTGTGCGACCCGGAGATTGCCGGCGCCAATATGGACTATGTCTGCTATGCCACCCCCATAACCGAAGCCCGGGAGTATATGGAGGAATATCTGGCGGAGAGCGAGATTATCTACCCCGAGGAATCGGTTCTTAAGAAGGGCACGGCATATGCCTATCTGTCTGAGGAAATTTCCCGGTATGTGGAAAACCTCTACCAAGAGGCTACCAAAATCGGTAGCAATTCCGGCGAGGAGGCTGAGGAAGAAACCGGCTCTCCTGCGGCAGTTGCCGTGGTGGTGCTGATGGCAGCGGCAGCGGTATTCCTGCTGGTGACCCGAAAAAAGAAAACCAAATAACTGGCGAAAGCCCCGGAAACAACCTTCCGGGGCTTGCTTTTTTAGGGCGATTTGGTATACTGAAGGAAATATCTGCGGAGGCAAAATATGAAAGAAACAATTTACACCATACCGGTGAACGAAGGGTTTGAGGCAAAGGATGAATGCCCGTTCTGCGCCATGGAGCGCGCAGCGGAGCGCAGCGCAATCCGCTATGTGGCAGGGCTCGGCGCCAGCTATATGGAGCCGGATGTCCGGGCGGCAACCGACAGAGCAGGTTTTTGCCGACAGCATATGAAAAAGCTGTATGATTACGGCAATCCCCTGGGCAGTGCGCTGATGCTGCAGACCTATATGGCGGGACTTATTGAGGAATTTGCCTGCGAGGCGGAGAAGCCCGATGTGCCTGCGAAAAAGGGGCTGTTCACCCGGAAACAGAATGTACCGGAGCAGACCTATGGGAAACAGCTGCGAAACCGGGCGGACAGCTGCTATTTGTGCGATAAGATTCAAAATAACATGGCCCGGTATTTTGAAACCTTCTTTTATCTGATTCGGGAGCCAGAATTCCGGGTCAAGGTAGAGCAGGGGAAGGGCTTCTGCCTTGACCATTTTGCTGCCCTTCTGGAGGTTGCGGAAAGCAAGCTGCCGGACAGCCAGCGCAAATGGTTTTACGACACCGTCTATGCGGTGATGCTGGAAAATCTCATCCGGGTCAAGGGGGATTTGGACTGGTTGGTGGCAAGGTATGACTACCGTAACGCAGGAAAGCCCTGGGGAAACTCCCAGGATGCTTTGCAGCGGACCATGCAAAAGCTGACCGGGGGATACCCGGCGGATGCGCCCTACAAAAATGAGTGAGGAAACTCCATGGAGATTCAAAAAGTAACGCAAAACAAAAAGCAGTATTTGCAGCTGCTGTTATTGGCAGATGAGCAGGAAAGCATGATTGACCGGTATTTGGAAAGAGGCACGATGTTTGTGCTGGAAGACGATGGCGTCAAGGGAGTTTGCGTGATTACCGACGAGGGAAAGGGCGTGGCGGAAGTGAAAAATATCGCCACTGACCCGGCATTCCACGGTCGGGGCTACGGAAGGGCGCTGCTTGACCATGCCGCAGTCTTTTGCGCCAGTAGGTTCCATACCCTCCAGGTAGGTACCGGTGACAGTCCGCTGACTGTGCCCTTTTATGAAAAGTGCGGTTTTGTCCGCGCCCACACCGTTCCCAACTTCTTTGTAGACAACTATGACCACCCCATCTTTGAGGCGGGGGTTCAGCTGGTGGATATGATGTACCTGGCAAAAGCTCTGCCGGAAAAATAGTGGCTAAATTGTAAAATTTCTGTAGATTTTTCAGCGTGTTTGCGGTATAATGGTCTGCGGATTTTGATTATCAACAAACAAGGAGGAGTCCATTTTGGAATTTCTTTACGAGAACCTGCTCCAGGTCTCCTGGCAGCAGCTGGTGATGTGGTTAATCGGCGGCATTCTGATTTACCTCGCCATTAAAAAGGATATGGAGCCGACCCTGCTCCTGCCCATGGGCTTTGGCGCGATCTTGGTGAACCTGCCCCATTCCGGTGCGGTGGAAGTGGTGGAGACGCTGTTTAATGCCGGCATTTCCAACGAGCTGTTCCCCCTGCTGCTGTTTATCGGCATCGGTGCCATGATTGACTTTGGCCCCATTCTTTCCAACCCCAAGCTGATGCTCTTTGGCGCGGCTGCCCAGTTCGGTATTTTCTTTACCCTGTGCGCAGCTTCCATGTTCTTCGACCTGGAGACCGCTGCGTCCATCGGCGTCATCGGCGCAGCCGACGGCCCCACTGCCATCGTTGTGGCCCAGGCGCTGCTGGATCCCGAATCTCCGTACCTGGGCGCAATCATGGTTGCCGCCTATTCCTATATGGCCCTGGTGCCCATCATCCAGCCCCCGGTTATCAAGCTGATGACCACCAAGAAGGAGCGTATGATCCGCATGAAGTACGCCCCCTCTCAGGTTTCCAAGACCACCCGGATTCTGTTCCCCATTCTCATTACCGTGATTGCCGGTTTGATTGCTCCCGGCTCTGTAGCCCTGGTTGGTTTCCTGATGTTCGGCAACCTGCTGCGTGAGTGCGGCGTGCTGGATCAGCTGTCTGAAACCGCCCAGAAGGTACTGGCAAATCTGATTACCCTGTTCCTGGGCATCACCATTGCCTTCAAAATGCAGGCAGAGTTCTTCCTGCAGGTTGACACCCTGCTGATTATGGGTCTGGGCCTGTTTGCCTTCGTGTTCGATACTGCCGGCGGCGTGCTGTTTGCCAAGCTGCTGAATCTCTTTATGAAGGAAAAGATTAACCCCATGATTGGCGCAGCCGGTATTTCCGCATTCCCCATGTCCGGCCGTGTGGTACATAAGATGGGTCTGGCAGAAGATCCCCAGAACTTCCTGCTGATGCATTCCATGGGTGTCAATGTTTCCGGTCAGATTGCCTCCGTTATTGCCGGCGGTCTGATTCTGAACTTCTTCCTGTAAGCAGAAAGGCGGTATGTTATGAATTTCAATCCTATGGCTTTTGTGGAGAATCTTTCCTATATGGGAACCGGTATGCTGGGCATCTTCGTCGCCATCGGCATCATCGTCTTGGTTACCATCCTGTTGAATAAATTCACAAAGTAAAACTTTCCCCGCTGACCGATTCCGGTCAGCGGGGCGTTTTTTATAGAAGTGCTTCCAATGCTTGCAGGTCTTCCTCGGTGGTAGACCAGGCGGTGGCAAAGCGGACGACCGCATGGTCACTGTCCAGCCACTCCCATACCGTTACGGCAACCGCTTCCCGAATCCGGGAAAGGGTGGCCTTGTCCAGCACGACAAATTGCTGATTGGTAGGGGAGTCCAGATAGAACCGGTAGCCTTTCCGGGCGAAAAGGGATTTTAGCTTTTCTGCCATGTCCATTACATGCTTGCCGATTTCAAAATACAGTCCGTCGGTAAACAGCGCGTCAAACTGGACACCCAGAAGCCTGCCCTTGGCCAGGAGCGCGCCCCGTTTTTTAACCCGGTTCAGGAAGTGGGCAGGGGTGTTGCCCCGGGTGAAGACCACCGCCTCGCCGCACAGCGCGCCTACCTTCGTGCCGCCGATATAAAAGACATCACAAAGTCGGGCAATGTCGGAAAGGCTCACATCGGTCTGCCGGCTCATAAGCCCGTAGGCCAGCCGCGCGCCGTCCATAAAGAGGGGAATGCGGTATTCCCGGCAAACGTTGGACAGCTCCGTTAACTCCTGCTTGGTGTACAGAGTGCCGTATTCCGTAGGGTGGGAAATATACACCATGCCGGGGAAAACCATGTGCTCCTTGGATTCGTCGGCATAGAAAGCTTCCAGATAGGTTTTTACTTCACGGGCATCCAGTTTTCCCTGGTAATGGGGGAGGGTCAAAACCTTGTGACCGCTGTATTCTATGGCACCTGCCTCGTGGGCAGCGATGTGACCGGTGGTGGCGGCGATGACGCCCTCGTATTCGGAAAGCATAGTGCTGATGACGATGGCGTTGGTCTGGGTACCGCCCACTAAGAATTGCACATCCGCCTCGCTGCAGCCGCAAGCGGCGCGAATTTTCTCAGCGGCGCTGGCGCAGTAATCGTCTGCTCCGTAGCCGGGTTGGGCCTCGTAATTGGTGTCAATCAGGCGCTGCAGCACCTTGGGGTGGGCTCCGGTGGTGTAATCACTTTCAAAGGAAATCAAGATCGTTCCTCCTCTTTTGTCGAATGGAGTGTTAGTGAGTTCGTTTCAAGGGTAGAGCTTCTTCAGCAGCCGCTCCATGATCTCCAACCGGGGGCCAACGGAAGCGGTTTTCAGGTATTCGTTTTTGGTGTGCAGACTGGCGCCGCAGGGACCGCAGCCATCCAGCGTCGCAACGCCCAGGTGGGAGACCAGATTGCCGTCGGAACCGCCGCCGGTGGTTACCAGCTCCACGGGCTGGTTCAGCTCCGAACCGGCCTCCCGCAGCAAGGAAAACAGCTTTTCCGTTTCTTCATGAGGGATCATGGCAGGCCGCGCAGGTGCCGGAATAAATTCCATAGAGGTCCGCGAATCAAAGGGTTCTTTCTTGATCCGCGCAAAGATTGCCTGCAGATCGTCCTGGGCCTTGGAGTTCAGAAAACGAAGGTTCAGGCTGCATTCGGCGTAATCCGGCACGGCGCCGCCATCGGCGCCGCCGGTAAAGCGGCTGATGTTGACGGTAGTACCGCCTTCGTAGTCCGTCAGCTCATAGAATTCCGGGATCCACCGGGACAGTTCCAGAATGGCGCTGGCGCCCTTCTCCGGATCCACGCCGGAATGTGCCGCAACGCCGTGGCACTTGACCAGATAATTGGCACCGCCCTTGCGGGTGCCCACAAACTCATCATTGGCCCGGCCCGGCTCAAAGACCAGACAATACTTTGTATGCCGTGCCAATTCCTCAAATGTAGCCCGGGAGAGCAGGGAGCCCCGTTCCTCGTCGGAGTTCATTGCCACGCAGAACCGGAAGTTGCAATTTCCCTCTGTCAGCATATTCCGCAGTAGATAATAGATGGACAGGCAGCCGCCCTTACAGTCTATACAGCCGGGACCGTTGCCAATGCCGTTTTCATCTACGGTGAAAGGCCACTCCGCTGCGGTGCCATCGGCAAAGACCGTGTCCATGTGCGCAATAAACAGAACGTCGATTTCCTCGTCATCGCTGTTTCGGACTAACAGAATGGGTGCTGTTTCGCCGCCCTGCTGATGCCGCAGCTCGGTCTTCAGACCCAGAGACTGATAGCGGCTTTCGAAAAAGGCAGCCATAGCATGGTTGCCTTCGCTGTTTCCCCGGCCGCTGTCAATGGCACAGATGGCGGACAAATCCTTGAGATATTCCTGTAAATTAAAATTCATAGCTTACACATCCTTACGAGTTAGAACAATCATACACCTTGGCAGGATTGATGTCAATATTAACAAAAACGTCAACTTTCGCAAAACAAAGCGGCATTGTACTGCCCCATCTTGACGACTAGCTTCGACTTCTTGTTTAGTCGGTATGCTGCCTGAGTCATAGGTGAAACGCGTGATCATTGCAAACAAGTCCCGGTGAGGTTGGTCTCAAAGAAGTACCTGGTTTTTGCCGTGAGGCACCTTTTTAAATCTCCTTGATGGATATGAGCAAAACCAAACCGCTGACCTCTTGAATGCCATGGCCTCAGGAGGTGGACAGAATGAATACATATGGATAAAGTGGACTAAATAGCACCAAAATCACGAATAAAAATACATTATGTGTCAGTTGGTATACAGTGTTTCGTCGTAATTCAAGATTTATTCAAGATGAAA
>JAZNMX010000048.1:0-34695 GCA_045579965.1 Faecousia sp. | reverse complement strand
GATTGCGATGAGGGTCCACCTGTTCCCATCCCGAACACAGAAGTTAAGCTCATTTGCGCCGACGATAGTTGCCGGGCGACTGGCCGTGAAAATAGGTAACGCGAACACAAAAGCCTCCACAGAAATGTGGAGGTTCTTTTTTCTATACCTCGTTGCATTTTGCGGTGTTTTTTGATATGATAATCAAAAGTGGGTGATGGAATGGAAATCGTATATCTGGATGACGATATTGTTGTCTGCATGAAGCCGCCCCGAGTATTGTCCACGGATGAGCCGGGGGGACTGCCGGATATGCTGCGAGAAGCACTCGGTGATCCGAAAGCAGACGTTCGCACGGTACATCGTCTGGACAGAGTGGTGAGCGGGTTGATGGTTCTGGCTCGTAACACCAGGGCGGCATCGGAGCTTTCCCGACAGATTCGTGAGGATATTTTTCAGAAAGAGTATCTGGCGGTTGTCCACGGCGCGGTGGAGGATTCCGGAACATTCCAGGATCTGCTCTTGCGGGACAAAGTGCGTAAAATGACAATGGTGGTTTCGGAACAGAGCAAGGGCGCACAGGAGGCTATTCTGCATTACCAATGTCTTGCCCAAAAGGATGGGCTTTCTAGGGTCAGAATCCAACTGGTGACCGGGCGGACACACCAGATTCGCGTGCAGTTTGCCAGTCGGGGGCGTCCTCTGGTGGGGGAGCGTAAATATGCTACGTTGGAGGATGACTGCGAAATTGCCCTGTTGTCTTCCCAATTAGGCTTTTATCATCCTTCGACCGGTGAGAAAATGGACTTTGCTGTCCAGCCGTCGGATGTTTATCCATGGAACTGTTTTGGAAAGGAGTAACCGGATGGCAAACTATGAATTTGTTCAAAACCGTCAATGCGAGTATTTTCCTTGTCACGCGGGGGCTGATGAGGATTCCTTTAATTGCCTTTTTTGTTTTTGCCCCTTGTATGCACTGGGAGAGAAGTGCGGAGGTAATTTCTCTTATACAAAAGAGGGGATTAAGGACTGCTCCGGATGTTTAAGACCCCATCGCAGGGAGAGCTATGACAGCATTATGAAAATGATGCCTCAAGTGCTGGAGCTTGCCAAGCGCAAGGCGGAAAATGCTTGATTTTTTGCCCCGGTGCTGATATAATGGCTGAGTTGCCACGGAGATGTACCCAAGCGGCTGAAGGGTGCGGATTCGAAATCCGCTAGGCGCCGAAAGGCGTGCGGGGGTTCAAATCCCTCCATCTCCGCCAATAACAAAACCACCCCAGAAGGGGTGGTTTTGTTATTGGCAATTGAAGGTGAGGGATTTGAACCGATTTAAATGCAGCTTGCCGGTGGCAAGCTGCAGCCACCAGTTCAAAAACTGGTGGCAACCATGATTGAATCAAATCCCTCCATCAAGCAGCATGGTCTTACCCCAACGGGGTGGGTTTCTTCTTGGCGGATAAAGGAGAGGGATTTGAACCTCTCTATTTCTGCGGTTCTGTAATCCCTTGATTTCAAAACAGGATGATGGTATGATTTCATAAGAGGTGATTATTTGAAAAAGAAAATTATAAGAATATCGATTATTGGTGCTTTATTGCTGCTTGCAATTTTTACCACTGCTTTTGTTTTGGTTTGGAACGGCATCATTCTTTTAAATGGCTTTTCCGCTGAAAGATATGCTATAAAGGGGGTTGACGTTTCATCGTATCAAGGAGAAATCGATTGGGAAGTTCTTTCTTCACAGAATATATCCTTCGTATTTATTAAAGCTACCGAGGGAAGTTCGTTTGCAGATAAAAACTTTGATGCTAATTTTTCAGGGGCACAAAAAACCGCGCTTGCCGTGGGAGCTTATCATTTTTTCAGTTATGACAGCAGTGGACAAACGCAGGCAGAAAATTTTATAAATACAGTTACTCCATTTGAAGGTATGCTGCCACCAGTCATAGACTTGGAATTTTACGGCGACAAAGAAAAGAATCCCCCAGATAGGGCATCCGTAGAACTACAGCTAAAAACAATGCTTGCTGTATTGGAAGCGCATTACGGTCAAAAGCCCATTATCTATGCCACCGAAAAATCCTATGAATTGTATTTGTCAAACGATTACCAGGAATACGACATTTGGATAAGAAATGTAATTACAAAGCCGGAATTAACGGATGGCAGAACGTGGATGTTTTGGCAATATTCAAATCGGGGCAAGCTTAACGGATATATAGGCGAAGAAGAATTTATTGATTTGGATGTTTTTAACAGTAGTGCTGAGGAGTACAGTTTATTTTTACAAAGCAGAACCTATAAAAACGATCCCAGGGCTTGATTTTCTGGGAGAATAAGGTACAATGGTAGAAAGTTTTATGAAAGGGCGGGTTTATGATGGATCGAATCTACATACCTCAAAATTATCGCCCCGTTCTGGATGCCTATGACACCCAGCGGGCGATTGCCTATATCAAGCAGACTTTTCAGCAGGAGTTTTCCGAGGCGCTGAACCTAAAGCGGGTGTCTGCACCCTTGTTTGTTACCCAGGAGTCGGGTCTGAACGACAATCTGAACGGCTACGAACGGGCGGTGTCCTTTGATGTGCCTGCGGTGGGGGCGGATGCACAGGTAGTCCATTCCCTTGCCAAATGGAAGCGGCTGGCGCTGAAGCGGGACAATTTCTCTGTGGGCGGGGGCTTGTATACGGATATGAACGCCATTCGCCGGGATGAGCGCCTGGACAATGTCCACTCCATCTACGTGGACCAGTGGGACTGGGAGAAAATTATTACCCGGGAAAACCGCAACCTTGAGTATCTGAAGCTGATTGTTCGGGCAATCGTCAATGCAATCTGCAACACCAATGACCGGCTGCATGTGCGTTTCCCGCAGCTTCGTGTGAATCTTCAGCGGGAGGTTAGTTTTGTCACCTCTCAGGAGCTGGAGGACCTGTATCCCGACATGACCGGCTCTCAGCGGGAGAATGCTTATGTGAAAGAACACCCCACAACCTGTATTATGCAGATTGGCGGTGCCTTGCGCTCCGGAAAGCCCCATGACGGCCGTGCGCCGGACTATGACGACTGGCAGCTGAACTGCGACATCTTCTTCTGGGACGATGTGCTGGGCAGAGCGCTGGAAATTTCCTCGATGGGTATTCGTGTGGATGCGCAGTCTTTGAGCCGTCAGCTGACGCTGGCGGGCTGTGACGACCGCAGAACGCTGCCCTTCCACCAAATGCTGCTCTCTGACCAGCTGCCCCTTACCATTGGCGGCGGTATCGGTCAGTCCCGGCTGAGTATGCTGATGATGGGCTGCGCCCATATTGGCGAGGTTCAGTCCAGTATTTGGGATGCGGAGACCATAGAGATTTGTGAAAAGGCGGGAATACCCTTGCTGTAAAAAAAGAGCAGACTCATCAGAGTCTGCTCTTTTCATATTCAGGATCAATCAAACAGTTTGTCAATAAAGGGGAGTTTGATGGACTTGTTGGTGATGGACAGGAAGGCCAGCGCAGCCAGAGCCAGGGAGCGAATCAGGTAAACAAGGTTAGAGAAGAAGTTCACAACGTTGTCAATAAACTCAATATGAACATATACCTTGAAGATTCGCAGCAGGGAGTACACGATGTTCATAAGATCCGGCAGCAGGCCGAGGACAAAGTTGACGCAGGACGCGGCCAGCAGGACAGCCAGACCGGTAACGGCGGCTTTCTTCAGCTGGGTGCTTTCTTCTGCAATCAGAATGTAGCCGGTAACCAGAATCAAAGGTGTGTAGCCGCCAAAGAGGGCTACCAGATAGACAAATGCGCTAACCAGAGCAACAGAAAGACCGATTTTTGTTTTTTCCATGGAAATAACCTCTTTCTCAACAAAAAGTATCCAATCACAGGATCTATCGCAATTTTATCATATTCCCGCCGCTTTTGCAATACTACGCTTGGGTTTGCTGAGCCGCCTTGACACGCCGGAGGGTAGAAAGCACGATGGGAATCGCCAATGCCAGAGTCAGCACATCCGCAACCGCCTGAACCGAGGCGATACCGTATTCGCCCATAAGCATCGCCATGGGGAACAGAATGGGGATAAAGCAGGTGCCCTGTCGGGAAGTGGCGAGAATAAATGCCCCCCGGGCATTGCCCAATCCTGCACACAGCATATTTACCACAGCCACCCACCCGTGAACAGGCAGGGCAATACACTGCAGGACAATACTTAAGGCAGCGATCTTCCGCATCTGAGCATCTGTATCAGGAAACAGCGCAATGATCGGGTCCACAAAAACAGCCAGAAGGGCAGCCATGATTCCGGCGCCCACCAACGCGGTAATGGCGGCGAAACGGTAACTGGACAGCACCCGGTCATACCGCTTGGCGCCCCAGTTAAAGCCTGCCACCGGCTGGAAGCCGCTGCCGAAGCCCAGAATAATGCTGAAGGGGAACATCATAATCTTGGTGGATACGCCGATACCGGCCAACACAGCGTCGGAGATGTTGCCTGCCAGATTGTTGAGGAAAATGGCAGAGACCACGGACAGGCCGGAGCGGAACATGGAAGAAGAGCCCACGCTGACAATTTCAGGGACAATGTCCTTGGTAAAGCGGAAATTCCGGATGGAAAGCCGCAGGACGCTCCGCTTGGTGATATAGGGGAAAATCAGAATCACAAAGCTGACCAGCTTGGAAAGAGCGGTGGCAAGAGAAGCGCCGGCAACGCCCATATTCAGACCGAAAATGAAGATGGGGTCCAAGATGCAGTTGAGAACACCGCCGATACCCATGCCGATCATGGAAAGGGTAGCGCTGCCTTCCGAGCGCAGGCACTGGTTCATAACGAAATTGGAAGCCATGAAGGGCGCGGCCAGCAAAACATAAGTGGCGTACTCAATGGCGTACTGCTCACAGGTGGGTGTTGCACCCAACAGGCGAACCATGGGAGTCATAAAGGAAACGCCCACAATCATCAGCACAGTGCCCAAACCTGCTGCCAGGAAAAAGGCAGTGGACAGCACCTGGCTTGCCTTTTTGGAGTCGCCATGTCCCAGCAGCCGGGCAATATAGCTGTTAGCGCCCACAGCCAGCATAGAACCGCACATCATAATCAGCTGGTCCAAGGAGGCGTTAACGCTGACCGCAGCGGTGGCATTGGTGCCCAGAGAGCTGACAAAATAGGTGTCGGCCAGAGAATAAATGGAGTTAATCAAAAAAGCGATGATGGTGGGAATCGCCATTTTGAAGATCACCTTGCCGATGGGCTCGTTCAGCATCATCAGCTGGCGGTTTTCCTGCCGCACAGAATCTTTGTCTTTCATGGAATAACCTGCGCTTTCGTCATAATTGCAACTATTATACCAAGGAATTTGTTTTTTTGCAAGGAAAACAGCCTGCATCTTTCGGATGCAGGCTGTAAATTTCACTTGGCGTATTTGGCAACCACGGCGTGCATGGCATCAAACTGCTCTTCCATATCCCGTACCAGCTTAAACTGGGTACGGCAACGGTCCAGATTCTGCTCCGGATAGTGAATGCGGAAGTAGTTGTCGCCGTCTAAGTAGTCGGTAAGGAACCGGATACCGCATTCCAGAGTCATCAGCTTGGCGCCCCAGGGCAGATATTCCAGCTCGGCAGGGGTCAGAGAACCTTGTGCGCCCTTCAGGAAGCCACGGGTGTAGGCCTCAAACAGATCAATGTCAAAATTAACCTTGCTCAGATCCTTTTCGTCCTCGGGGCTGTGGTTGGCGCCAAAGCGAATGGAATCGCCAAAATCGTTGATGGAAAGACCGGGCATAGTGGTATCCAGGTCGATGACACAGATGCCGTTGCCGGTCTGGCGGTCGATGAGGATGTTGTTCAGCTTGGTGTCATTGTGGGTGACCCGAAGGGGCAGCTTGCCGTCCCGAAGGGCCTGGAGCGCCACAGAGCAATCTGCCTTGTGGGCCATGACGAAGTCGATTTCCGGCTGAACATCCGCGGCACGGCCTACCTTGTCTGCCTCCAGGGCGGCAAGGAATTTCTCAAACCGGTTTTCCGTATCGTGGAACCGGGGGATGGGCTCGTGAAGGGTTTCGGCAGGATAGCCCTGGAGCAGGTACTGGAACTTGCCAAAGGCGTAGGCAGAGGCTTCAAACAGCTTCGGTGTGGCAGATTGGTAGCAATCCGTACCCTCGATGAAGTTGGTCAACCGCCAGATTCTGCCGGTGGAGTCGGTATAATAATCGGTGCCGGTCTTGGTTTTTACCAAAGTAAGGGTTTCCCGGGCAGGGTCACCGCCGGCGGCAATAATCTTTTCGCGCAGGTAGCCGGTGATGCCGGACAGGTTTTCCATAACCTCCTCGGGGTGGGGGAAAGCGGCAGAAGAAAGACCCTGGAGAATGAAACGGACGCAATCGCCGTCCTGGGGCTGGCACAAGACACAGTAGGTGTCGTTGATGTGGCCCTGACCGTAGCGAACAGCGCCCAGCAAGGTGGCGGGGAATTCGTATGCGCCCAGAACTTCGGAAAGAATGGGGGCATCTGCAGGAATAAACAGATCAGACATCGGAAATCCTCCCATAATGATATTTGCTTTATAATACCAAACGGAATTGGTGTAACGCAAGGGCTCTTGGAAAGCAACAGCGAATTTGACAAAAACGGGATTTAAAATGGGAAAGGAGCCGCTATTGCAGCTTCAGTTTGGGGGCAACAGCCTCAGTCAGCCGGTAGGCCGCCCAGCCCAGCAACGCGCCCAGTCCCATGGAAAACAGAACATCTGTTGGATAGTGGACAAACAAGTAAAGCCGGGAGAACGCAATCAGCGTCGCCAGAACCAGGGCGGGAATGCCCCATTTCTTCCGATACAGCATCAGCGCTGTGGCAGCTTCAAAGGAGGCGGCGGTGTGACCGGAGGGGAAGGAGAAATCGTGCTGAGCGGAAATCAGCAGCTGTACGGTAATCCCGTGCTCCTGCAGAAGATAATCGTAGGGGCGAATCCGGGCAAACAGCGGCTTAAGGGTTACATTGCAAATCAGAAGGCCCATAAGAAGCGCCGTGCCCATGGCAAAGCCGATTCTCCGGTACTTGGGGATACAAAGAAACACCAGGGCAACGGCAATCCAGAAGATACCGGCATCTCCCAGTACGGTAATCAGAGGCATTACAGTATCCAGAAAGCCGCATCGGAGATTTTGGGAAATCCACTGCAATATGGGTAGGTCAAAGCCCTCAGCAAGCTGGGAGAACAGCGCGTCCATCAGCCGTTTCCTCCCTTTTCAAACACGGGGAATAAATCCATGGGTTCCAGGGTGGTGTTTTCCGGCAGGGTAACCTTGCCGGTTTCGTCCGGGGTAAAGACCACGGTCATGGTAATTTGGCCCTTGTCGTTGGTTTCCTGCTTTGCCCAGCCCTTGAGTACCTGACCCTGGGGAACAGAAACGGAGGGGAGGGTGAGAGCGGTTTCGTGAATGTTTACCATCTGGGAATCCAGCATATTGCCGTCTGCAAAGAAACGAAGGCGAACCAGCTCGGTCTTCTCTTGAATGCGGACATTGGTGATGTCGGTTACCCGCCAGCCCTTCTCCAATTTTGTGAAGAAGTAGGTGGTGTTCATTTCCAGATACTTGGTCTGGTTGCCGCCAAGCCGCTTGATTTCCATCGTCAGCTGAATCCGGGCGGAGAACAGATTGTCGTTGTAACGGGTGAAATCGGAAACTGCGGTCTTTTCGTCCACGAACTGGAAGGAATCGTACCCCTGGACAAAGAGACTGGTCTGAATGAGTTCCTGATAATAAGGAGATTTGGAATCAAAGAAGTCCGCCAGCTGGGCGTTGGTTACCGCGCGGATACAGTATTTGGCATAGGCTTCACCGGTGCTGATAATCAGCGCCTTTTCGTCATCGCTCATGGGAACCGGCTCCGGGAGCACGGGAGTCAAAATGCCGCTTTCATCGGCTTCCATGGCAACGGTGTTGCCCGCTGCATCCTTGACTTCAATACGGGGCTGAATCAAAAGTCCGGTTATGAGCTGCTGCTCCATCCGGTAGCCGTGAACGCCCTCGGGGAGCATGGCCTCCGCGCCGGTGAAAACCGAGCGAATGGTATGGCTGCTGTCCAACGGAACGCCGTTGATGTAAACGGTATGCTCCGGCAACTTGGCAACGGTGACAGAGTGGTTTCTGGCAAAGAACAGCTCTACCTTACCCAATTGCCAGTCGGTAATGCCGCTCTGGGAGGACTCGCTGCCCACAAGGGTGTAGGAGGCGATTTTCTCAGAACCCAGATACACCAGATACTTCCGGTCACCGGAAAGGCCTGCGGAGGTCTCCTGATAGGTAAGGGTCTGGCCCTGGGTCTTCTGGGTCATATAGGCGGCATAGCTTTCGCTGCCTTCGTAAACGGTGTCTTCGATGCCTGCAAGGGCATACAGTGCACGCCAGTCTGGCTGGGCAAAATGCTCCGTAAACACCTGCTGACTTTTGTTCCCGGGCTGGGAGGATTCGTAGCGAATCAGCCAGTCTTTCAGCGCATTCATGCCCAAAAGCAGAGCCACAACCAGTCCCAACACCACCGCACCGTAAATGCTGTAAAACACAATGGTGCCGGTTTTGGATTTTGGGGCGGCAGGGGCATTTGACGCAAAATATTTTCCTTTATACATGATTAGCCCTCACTTTCCGGTCCGCGGACCAAGAAGAAGGTGGGCATCCGCCGGGAAGAGTCCTGAAGCATGGACATGCTGTTGACCCGGACGATTCCGCCGGCCTCGCCGTAACGGCCCAGGGTATCCCGATAGAGCATAATGGAGGAGGAGCCGCCGTCCAGATTGCAGGCGTTGACTGCACCGAATTCCACCATGATGTTGATCAGGTCAGCGTAAGTGCCGCCCAGAGAGCCCATCTGGCGTCCGTCAATGCAGACCAAAAGCACAGCGCCGTCTGCCCGCTGACCGATGGCGGTACGGGGATTGTAGCCGGAATTGGAGGCGTATTCGGTCTGGTTGACCACGCCGTTCATTAAGAGAACCGGACCGAAGCAGCAACCGTCCCGGATGTTCATATCCATGGCCTGCTGAGCGGTCATGGTATTGGCCACAACCAGAATGTTGTCCTTGTTAAAGCCGACAAAGCCCTGGCAGCTGCTGCCGTCATCCCAGGCGACCCGGCCCTCGGAAATCACCAGACCCAGGGGGAGGCTTCCGATATAGGTTCCCAGCGTGCCGTCGTCGTTAAAGGCACCGGCATTGATGGCAGCAAGAGCACCGGATTTGGGGAAGAATTTGGTCAGCCGGGCGCCTTCAATATCCAGGGAGAAATGCTCCGTGGAGGTGGCAAGATAAACCTGAGAGGGATCCCGGACAATCATGACATGGGCGGTAAAGGTGCTGCCGTATACCGTTTCGATCCGGATGCCGTCGGGGTAATCCTTCCATTCGTCGCTGGTTTGGGAGATGACACCGTCGGCAATCACGATCTGGTTGGTGTTGGATACATCCTCGGGCAGGGGGGTGGTAACCTTTTTCCGGATTTCCTCCACCTTTTCCTGACCCAGGAACACACCGGGCACCCACTTGGTGGCGCTGGCTTCCAGCAACGACATGGTCAGCACATCCCGGGCGCTTTCCGACGGGCCGTTGAATACCAGCTGGCAGACACTGCACAGTCCGCCCACGGCAAGCAGAATCACCGTCA
Organism: Faecousia sp.; assembly: GCA_045579965.1. Taxonomy (GTDB): domain Bacteria; phylum Bacillota; class Clostridia; order Oscillospirales; family Oscillospiraceae; genus Faecousia. The sequence continues at coordinate 25,065 of JAZNMX010000048.1, read as the reverse complement.
GCAATACAAGACCCGTTCTGCCGAGAATCCGCAAAACAGTTCTCTTAGTTTCTCTTTTTTTCATGGTTCAGTCTTCCTTTTTCTGATTACGAAATACCCAGCGGCGCTGAATGGCATAGCTGGCAAAGAACATAACAATCATCACAAGGGCGTACAGCGCTGCCCGGAGGATCACCCTTTCTTCCGGAATGGAAAACAGCTCATAAATGCCGTAGGTTAAGCCGAATTGTCCGACTGCCATGGGAATTGCCAGAGCGAAATACCGGGCCATCGCCCGGCCGGTGTTGCCTTTGGCGCGGAACACAAGCCGTTGGTTGAGAGAGAAGTTGATAAAACTGGAAATCAGCCGGGCCACACCGGTGGTAACCGCTACCAGAGAAACACCGGAAAGCAGGGCGTGAAGCCCCAGATTCAAACCGATTACCAAGCCCTCCTCAATGACCGAACTGGCAAGAGAACTGGCGGTAAACCGGAAGAACCGGGCAAATATCAGCTTGTAAATCCGGACGGAGTCCCGTACCGCGCGGAAATGGGAGCTTTTATTCTCCTCGATGTAAACTGTGCGGATTTTCAGCTCCTCATAGGGAATCGACCAATCCTTCATCTGCAGGAGCATATTGGTTTCATATTCAAACCGGTCGCCGGCAATGTCCAGCATGGATTTTATGTACGCCATGGGAATGGCCCGTAAGCCGGTCTGGGTATCGGAAAGGGTCATGCCAACAAATGCCTTAAAGACAAAGGAGGTAATCCGGTTGCCCATTCGGCTCCGGGGCGGCACATGAGGCTCGGAAAAATCCCGAACACCCAGTACAATCCGCTTATTTTTCAGCATCTGCAAAGCGCAGGCGGTGATGTCTTCTTTGTGGTGCTGATTGTCGCCGTCCACAGTGACCACGCCCAGACAGTCCTGCCGATTCTCCAGAATCCAGGAAAAACCGGTTTTCAGCGCGGCACCTTTGCCCAGATTCTGGGGATGGTGCAAAAGCGTTACCTGGGGATTTTGGGCAGCGGTGTCGAAGTAATGAAGATTTTCAGGCTTGCTGCCGTCATTAATCAGCAAAATATGAGAAAATCCCTGAGAAAGCAAACCGTCCACAACGGTCAGTAATTTCTCGTCGGGATCCAGGGAAGGAAGGATAATGCTGATATGTTTCAGCTGCTCCATAGTATTGCTCCTTTCCGGTGGTTTCTGACAAATTTCTCTATCTTTAAATGATACCACATTTTCCCCCAATAGGCAAGCTATATCATACAAAAAAGAGATGCCGCTGAAGCGTTCAGCGGCATCTTAAGGTTTATTGCTGTGTTTCTTCTGCGGTTTCCTCCGCTTTCGCCTCAGCAGCCAAGGCTTCGGCAATGAATTCAGCCGCATCATCCGGCACATCGTCCAGATTCTCGCTGCCGATATCCACTTCCAGAGGCTTGCGCTTAAAGAGAACGTCGTAGATCAGCGGAACGATGACAACGGTCATAATTGTGGCGTAGAGCAGACCGCCGATAATCACAACGGACATGCCGCCGCCCAGCTGGCCTGCCATATCGTCGCTGAATAACATTTGGAACATGGCAAGAATGGTGGTCAGCGTGGTCATCAGAATGGGGCGCATACGGGTCTTGCCGGTGGCAATGAGGGCCGAACGGCGGTCCATTCCGCCCAGCCGCAGCTGATTGACATAGTCCACAAATACGATGCCGTTGTTTACCACCGTACCCATCAGCACGGCAAAGCCCATCAGCGACAGCAGGCTCAGCTGCTGACCGTAAATCAGCAGACCGAACATACCGCCGGTAAAGGCGAGGGGAACGGTAAACAGCACGATAAAGGGGGACAGCAGGTTCTGGAACTGAACCACCATAACCAGATAGATGAACAGTCCGCCCAGCGCCAGAAGTAGCGCCATCTGGGAAACCATGTCGTTTACAACAGTGCTTTCGCCTGCCAGCTGGACGCTGTAGCCGAAGGGAACTTCCGTCTGGTTAAACTGGGTCAGCTTATCCTCCAGCTCCCGGGCCAGCAGGGTTGCGTTGTAGCCGGACTCGATATCGGCGGACACCGTAACGTATCTTCCCTGGTTTTCCCGGTCGATAGAGCCGATGGAGGTGGTTTGCTCCACGGTTGCAAATTCAGAAAGGGGATAGGCAGCAGTCACAGAATTGCCGGTGGCGTCCATGGTTGTGCCGCTGACCTCCAAAGACAGAAGGTTTTCGGCAGTAAGAGGATCGGTGTTGTCCTCCACGGTGACATCCAGGGTAATGCCGTTCACGGTAACGGTAGTGGCGGTGGCAGAGGTAGTCAGCCGCTGGGAGATTGCCATATAAATCTGGGCCACAGTAAGGCCCTTTTCCATAGCCTTATCCCGGTCAATCACCAGCTGCAAGGTGGCGTCGCCGCCGTCAAAGCTGGTGGAGATGTCCGTATAGCCTGGGACAGTTGCCACAATGTCAGAAACCTTCTGGGAAAGCTGCTCCAGGGTTTGAAGATCGTCACCGAAGATATTTACGGAAAGGCCACTGCCCAGCATGGAGGTCAAATCGTCAATACCGCCGGAGTTTGCCTCGGCAGAGAAGTCAAGGCGCCCGGTGATTTCGTTGATGTCTTTCGTAATGCGGTTGATCTCGCTGGCAGGGGTGCCGGGCTCCGTTACCACATAGAACACATAGCTGCCGTAGGCGTTTCCGCCCGTGGATAAACCGCTGAGCAGGCCGGCAGTAGCAGAGCCGTCCATAACGCCCACTTCTTCCACGCCGTCAACAGACAGAATCAAATCGACAACCTCGTCGGCCATGGCGTAGGATTCTTCCCGGGTGATACCTGCGGGGGTTTTGACATTGACCTGAATCTGGTCTGCGGTCATTTCCGGCAGCAGCACGATACCCATATTCAAAACCGCTGCTACGCTGACAGCCAGTAAGGCGGTGGCGGCTGTAATGGGAATGACCTTGTGGTCCAAACACCAGTTCAGGAATTTTCCGTAGCTGTTTAAGAACCGGTCGAACAGGGGATGACGCTTGGGAGCAGAATTGCGAAGCAATGTGGATGCGGCAGCAGGAACAACGGTAAGGGCTACCAGCAGGGAGGACATCAGACAGTAGCCAATGCAAAGTCCCAGAGGAAGCAGGAGCTCCCGAACCATGCCTTCGGTAAACACCAGGGGCAGGAACACGCAAACCGTGGTTACAGTAGAGGAAATGATGGCGCCGGAAACCTGCTTGGCACCTTGAACCGCTGCCCGGGGTGCGCTGATGCCCCGACCCCGGAGACGGAAGATGTTTTCAATCACAACGATGGAATTATCCACCAGCATACCGATGCCCAGGGCAAGACCGGAAAGGGTCATCATGTTCAGGCTGATGCCGGTAAAGTACATGAGAACCAAGGCCAGCAGGACGGAAAGGGGAATGCTGATTGCCACCACCACGGTGGGTTTGACATCCTTCAAAAACAGAGCCAGAATCAGAATCGCCAGAGCTGCACCCAGAACCATGCTGGACAGCACGGATTCAATGATAATGTCGATATAGCTGCCCTGGTTCATCAGGGTTACCATGTGGGTGCCGTTGTAGGTTTCTTCCAGATCCTCAAAAGCAGAAAGACAGTTCTTTGCGGTTTCGTTGGTGCCGCTGGTGCTGCTTTTGAAGATGCTGAGGATGACGGCTTCGTTGCCGTTTAAGCGGGAGTAGCTTTCCCCGGTATTGTCAATCAGCGTAACATCTGCCACATCCTGCAGCCGTACCTGCCCGATGGCATCCATGCTTACCAGAATCGCGGAAGAAAGCTCCTCCAGGGACTGAAATTCCTCGCCCACCTTCAGCAGCCAGCTGTTGTCATTGGCATCGTCAATGTAGCCGGCAGGCATGGAGAAGTTCTGGGCGTAAATCAGCTGGGAGAGGGTGGAGATACTCAAAAGCTGATCCAGATTGGCGTTTTTAAGGGCAGTTTCCCTGGCCTTTTCCAGCTCGGTGCGGGCGCTGACCAGCTGGGCTTCCGCTGTGGTCAGCTGGGCAGAGGCGGTTGCAAAGCCCACGGCGGCATCCAGCTGCGCCTGGGTAAGGCCGGCAACTGCCTCTTTCAGACCCGCCAGAATCTCCGGCACATTCTCCAGAAGCTGGGAAAGACCTGTGAGGGTGGTGTTGATTTCGGTTAAAAGGTTGCGGATTTGGGAAACGGAGGAGCCGGGCTCGCCGTTTTCAGGAGTTGCCACAGCCACCTTTTCCAGCAGAACTACAAGATTGTCGATAATGGCTTCCAGATTGCCGCTGAGCTTCAGAAGCTCTTCCACGGACAGGTTGTCCTTGTCCAGGGCAGCGGAGATTTCCTTGAGATTGGCGATGATGCCATCCAGCGCAGCACCGATCTCACCGTCGGTGATTTCCAAACGCAGAGCCGTCACCTGAGAAAGCAGGGCATCCACCTTACCCTTCAGTTCGCCGGCGGTTTTGATGACCTCACCTTCAAATTGGTCAAGCAGCGTGCCCGCCATGGTTTGACCGAAGCTTGCCTGGGCATTTTGGAGCTCTTCCTTGCCCTTGGCAACGTCCTGCTCGGCTTTTTCCATTTCCGCCAGAGCTTCCGCCAGCTTTTCGTCTACGGAGGCAAGGATTTTGTCGTTAAGGGCGTCAATTTTTTCCTTGTTCAGCTCAACATGAATGCTCTGCTCCACAAGTCCCAGACCGGAAACACTGGCAACGCCTGCCTGCCGCTCCAGCATGGGGATTACGGTGTCCTCCACAAAAGCGGACAGCTGGAAAATGTCATAGCCGTCTCGGCTGACGGAAACATACATGGTTGCCATCATGTCCATGCTGATTTCAATAATAGAGGGAGTGCCCGCCATCTCAGGCAGGGAGGCCTGCACCTCCTGCAGGGCGCTGGATACTTTCACGAGAGTGGATTCCATATCCGTTCCCTCGGCAAATTCCAGCTGAACCATACCGTAGTTTTCCGCGGAGGTAGACATCAGCTTTTCCACGCCCTTAACAGTGCCCAGGGCACTTTCCAAGGGGCGAACCACGTCCTCCTCCACCCGTTCTGGGCTAGCGCCGGGGTAGGGGGTGACCACCATGAGATAAGGCAGGCTTATGTTGGGCAGCAAGTCTGTTGTCATTCGGGTAACGGACACCACACCAAGAACCAAAACCAGTATCACGGCCACCAATATGGTAAAAGGCTTTTTTACACTCAGCTTTTCCATAAATTCTCACGCAATCCTTTGCAATAATCTTTCACTTTATCATTATAAGACCCCATAAGGGAGAAAGTATAAACATTCTGTAAAATCTCTTTGCTTTTTATATAGAATTATTCTATAATGGGTATACATTCCGGTTTGGGAGGGCAGGTTTATGGAACTTTCGGTTGCACTCAGCGCAAATGCCGGTGTATCGGTGCAGGCGGGGGAGGATACCCTTTGGGTGGATGCCCTCCACGAAGACAAGCAGTCCGGTTTTTCTGCCGTATCTCCCCGGCTGCAGGGGCAGATGCTTACCCATCCTGCTTTCCAAAATCCCAAATGGATTTGTTATACCCACTGCCATGGTGACCATTTTTCTAGGGATTTGACCCAGACTGCAAAGAAACTGTGGCCCCAGGCGGAACTTTTCCTGCCGGAACCCATATTCTCCAATCAGAATTTACTGTCGGAACCGGTGGAAAGCCGGGGACAGCTGACCTTTTACAGATTTCCCCATGAGGGGGCGCAATATGCGAATGTAAGCCATTACGGGCTGATTGCAGATTTTTCCGGCTGCAAGGTTTTGTTTGCAGGGGACTGCGCTACCGCAAGTCCTGCCCTGGCCCAGGCGCTGAAAAACCGGAAAATCCGTGTGGCGGTTCTGCCCTTTCCCTGGCTGACCCTGAAAAAGGGCAGGGATTTTGTAAGGGAGTACTTGCCCGATGCAACACTGGTCATTTGTCATATTCCTTTTCCGGGGGACGATGTAAACGGCTATCGGCCGGCAGCAGAGCAGGCAGTGCAGAAGCTGCCCAACCGGGATATCCGGCTGATGATGCAACCCCTGCAGAGGGAAATGATAAAAATTTGAGGAGGCTCACGCCTCCTCATTTCTTTGTAACAGAGTATCTATGAGTTCCTCACGGGTAATGCCGCCAAGGCAGTCAAAATCCAAGACCTTGCCAAGGGCTTCCTCCAGAGCATCTTCCCGATAAGCACAGCCAATGAGGGCATCCTCCAGAGGTTTGACCGGTGTCAGCGCCAGGAAATCTCCGAAGATGCGAAGCTCCGTGACAATGCCCTGCCGGACAGTCATGTGAATTTCCAGAAGGCCTTCCGGGAAACGCCGCCGGCAAACCTGGGCATACTGGGGGGATTTTCCGTAGTTCCACTGCCATGTGGCGTACTTGCTTTCCTGCAGTTTTTTCACCTCGGCAAGTTCTTCCTCCGTCAGCGCCGTGGGCACTACGGTATCCGCCAGAGCGGTTTTGAGGAAATCCCAGAACTGGGGGAGAGTCAAGTCTTCTTTCAAAAAGCTGCGGATATTGCCAACCCGGCTGCGGACGGATTTGACGCTTTTGGACTGGAATTTGGTAGGGTCGGGATTCAGCGCGCCGGCCACAACCGATAAATCCGAATCAAACAGCAGTGTGCCGTGGTGCAGAATTCGGCCGTTCATCAGGTGCTGGGCAGTTCCGGAAATCTTGCAGTCAGAAACCAGAATATCGTTTCGGCCGCTGGCGCAGGCATCCAGCCCCAATTTTTGCAGGGCGGTTACTACAGGTCCGGTAAACAGGGCGGCAGACCGCTGAGATACATCTCCTGCGTCGGTGATAAAGGAGTAATTCAGATTGCCCAGGTCGTGATATACTGCGCCGCCGCCGGTGTTGCGGCGGATGACGGATATGCCGTGTCTTTCCACAAAATCACGATGGATTTCTGCCTCGGCATTCTGGTTTCTGCCGATAATCACCGCGTTCTTGTTCTGCCAGAGAATCAGATAATTTCCTTCCCGGCGGTGGGCCTGCACATATTCTTCAAAAGCCAGGTTGTAGCTTGGGTCTTGAGAATGGGTTTCCAGATAGTAAGTAATTGCCATAAAAAGTCGCCTTTCCGGTAAAAAGGATAGGGTTATTTTATGGGAAACAGCCCCGGTTGTCAAGGGTCAACAAAAGAGCGGGTGTTTGGGGGTGTTTTTCTGTGGAAAATAAATGTCCGCGCAAGGAGGATTCGTCTTGACAACAGACGGCTGAAAGTGTTATAGTATGTCAATATAGCACCCTTAAGGGTGTCAATGAGGAGAGATGATTTATGAAGAAAATTTTTGCTGTTCTGTGTGCTGTTTTGCTGCTGGTTTCTCTGGCAGCCTGCGCCCCTGCTGCTGACGACGGAAAGCTGGTAATCGGCATCTGCCAGATTGAGCCGCACCCCGCGCTGGATGCCGCTACCAAGGGCTTTAAGGATGCTGTGATTTCCGCTATGGGCGAAGACAAGGTGGATTTTATTGAGAGCAATGCCGCCGGCGACACCAACACACTCAATACCATTATCAACGATTTCGTGGCCAAAGAGGTAGACCTCATTCTGGCCAACGCCACTCCCGTGCTGCAGAGCGCTGCGGCAGCCACTACCGTGATCCCCATTCTGGGTACATCCGTAACCGAGTACGGCGTTGCCCTGAACCTGAAGGATTTTGACGGTCTGGTAGGCGGAAATATTTCCGGCACCTCTGACCTTGCTCCCTTGGAAAAGCAGGCGGATATGATTCTGGAGTGGTTCCCCGATGCCAAGAATGTGGGCATGCTCTATTGCAGCGCCGAGGCAAACTCCAGATACCAGGTTGATGTCGTAAAGGCTTACCTGGAAGGCAAGGGCCTGACGGTTAAGGAATTTGCGTTCTCCTCCACTGCGGATTTGGCAGCGGTAACAGAGCGGGCTACTTCCGAAGCCGATGTGATCTATGTTCCCACTGATAATACCGTTGCCAACAGCGCCAAGATTGTGGGCGAAATCTGCCGGGACAAGAAGATTCCCCTGATTGCCGGTGAGGAAGGCATCTGCTCCGGCTGCGGCGTGGCGACTCTGTGTATCAGCTACTATGACCTGGGCGTAGCCACCGGCCAGATGGCGGCAAAGATTCTCAAGGGCGAGGCCAATATCAGCGAAATGCCCATCGAGTATGCCGGCTCTGCCACCAAGAAGTATAACCCCGATATGTGCCAGGCACTGGGGCTGACTCCGCCGGAGGGCTACGTGCCCATTGGCTAATGATTCCAACCTTGGGGGATTACCATGAGTGCTTTAATCAATGCTCTGCCCGGTGCGCTGTCACAGGGACTCATCTGGGGTATTATGGCCATTGGCCTGTATATTACCTATAAGATTCTGGAAGTTTCTGACCTGACCGTGGACGGCTCTTTCTGCACCGGCGGCGCAGTTTGCGTAATGCTGATGCTTGCCGGCTGCAATGTATGGGTTGCCATGCTGGGGGCGGTGATTGCCGGCTTGCTGGCAGGTCTGGTAACGGGATTTTTCCATACTGTCTGCGGCATTCCTGCCATTTTGTCCGGCATTTTGACGCAGCTGGGTCTGTGGTCGGTAAACCTGGCAATTATGGGCATGAATTCCAACCAGTCCATTAACGTTCGTGACCATGTGCTCCTGGTCTCCATGCGGTATATGCAGGAGGTTAAGGCGGGCATGCGTCCGTTCTACCAGCATCCCATTTTTGTGGCGGCCTTGATTACCGCCATTGTAATCGGAATTCTGTACTGGTTCTTCGGTACGGAGCGGGGTGCATCCATTCGCGCCACCGGTGCCAATACCCACATGGCCAGGGCCCAGGGCATCAACACAGATGTCAATAAGCTCATTGGCCTGATGATCAGCAACGGTCTGGTCGCTCTGTCCGGCGCCCTGCTGAGTCAGTATCAGAGCTTTGCCGAGATTAACATGGGCAGAGGCGCCATTGTCATTGGCCTTGCTGCCATTATCATCGGTGAAGCCACCTTCGGAAAGCTGTTCAAGAATTTTGCATTGAAGCTGCTGAGCGTTTCTCTTGGCTCGGTCGTTTACTATCTGGTGATTCAGTTTGTCATCAGTCTGATGGAAATCAACACCAACTATCTGAAGCTGATTTCCGCACTGGTTGTGGCGACGTTCCTGGCAGTGCCCTACTGGAAAGGACAACACCGCCCCAGAAAAGCCTATGCTGCCGGAAAGGAGAGAGAACATGCTTGAAATTGTGAATGTTTTCAAAACCTTTAACGCCGGTACGGTGAATGAAAAGATCGCTTTGAAGGGCTTAAACCTCCACTTGAAGGAGGGTGATTTTGTTACCGTCATTGGCGGCAACGGAGCGGGAAAATCCACCATGCTCAACTGTGTTTCCGGCGCCTACAGCGTCGAGGAAGGACAGATTTTCATTGACGGCGTGGATGTGACCCGTTTGCCGGAGTATAAGCGGGCAAAGTTTATCGGCCGTGTGTTCCAGGATCCCATGATGGGTACGGCTGCAACCATGCAGATTGAAGAAAATCTGGCGCTGGCTGCCCGCCGGGGCAAGCCCAGAACCCTGAAGCCCGGTATTACCAAGGCGGAGCGGGAGCAATACAAGGAGCAGCTAAAGATTCTGGACTTGGGTCTGGAGGAACGGCTGACCGCCAAGGTGGGTCTGCTTTCCGGCGGACAGCGCCAGGCGCTGACGCTGCTGATGGCAACTCTGCAGCAGCCGAAGCTCCTGCTGCTGGATGAGCATACCGCAGCCCTTGATCCCAAGACGGCGGCGAAGGTGCTGGATGCTACCCAGAGAATCGTGGAGAAAAACAAGCTGACCACCCTGATGATCACCCACAATATGCGCGATGCCATTACCTACGGCAACCGCCTGGTCATGATGTACGACGGCAAAGTTGTGGTGGATGTTTCCGGTGAGGAAAAGAAGAAGCTGACAGTTGAACAGCTGCTGGAGCTGTTCAGCAAAGCAAGCGGCTCCGATGAAGCCAACGATAAGCTGCTGTTGTCATGATTTTGGAGAAAGGCACACCGGAGGGTGTGCCTTTTGCAGGATTTTTTGAAAATCTATTGCAAATATTATGAAACGATGTATAACTGCCAACAGTGCGAATTTCTGCCTATTTTTGATGAGAGGTGTTTGTGTTATGGATTATGCAAAGGAATCCCTGCGTCTGCATGGTGAGTGGAAAGGTAAAATTGAGGTTGTTGCAACAGTACCGGTAGAAACCAATGAGGATTTGTCCCTGGCTTATACCCCCGGTGTGGCGCAGCCTTGTTTGGAGATTCAGAAGGATGTCAATAAGTCCTATGAGCTGACCCGGCGCCATAATATCTGTGCTGTCGTTACGGACGGAACAGCAGTTTTGGGTTTGGGCGATATTGGTCCGGAGGCCGGTATGCCGGTTATGGAGGGTAAATGTGTTCTGTTCAAGGCATTTGGTGATGTCGACGCCTTCCCTTTGTGCGTTAAGTCCAAGGATGTGGACGAGATTGTCAACACCATTTACATGATTTCCGGTTCCTTTGCCGGCGTCAATCTGGAAGACATCTCGGCACCCCGTTGTTTTGAAATCGAGCGCAAGCTGAAAGAAAAGTGCGACATTCCCATCTTCCACGATGACCAGCATGGCACAGCCATTGTTACCCTTGCGGGCCTTTTGAACGCTCTGAAAGTAGTGGGAAAGAAGAAAGAGAATGTAAAGATTGTCACCTCCGGTGCCGGCGCCGCAGCCATTTCCATTGTAAAACTGCTGCTGTCTGCCGGATTCAAGAATGTGATCATGACCGATCGCACCGGTGCGATCTTTGCAGGCCGTGAGGGTTTGAACTGGATTAAGGAAGAAATGGCGCAGGTTACCAACCTGGATAAGCAGGCGGGCAAGCTAGCGGATGTGATTCAGGGCGCAGATGTGTTTATCGGCGTTTCCGCCCCCGGCACACTGACCACGGAAATGGTTAAGACCATGGCAAAGGATGCTATTGTTTTTGCATGCGCCAACCCCACTCCCGAGATTTTCCCCGAGGACGCCAAGGCTGGCGGTGCCGCCGTTATTTCCACCGGCCGCAGCGACTATCCCAACCAGGTTAACAATGTGCTGGCATTCCCCGGTGTTTTCCGTGGTACCTTCGATGTGCGGGCTTCCGACATCAATGAAGAAATGAAGATGGCAGCCGCTATGGCCCTTGCCAATCTGATTTCTGACGAAGAATTGAATGCGGATTACATCATTCCCGCCGCCTTCGATAAGCGTGTGGGCACTGCGGTTGCCGCAGCTGTGGCAGAAGCAGCCCGGCGCACCGGCGTTGCCAGAGTATAAGCGACGTGAAAAACCCGGTATCCCTTTCAAGAAGGATACCGGGTTTTGTTGTTTAAAGAAAACCACGCGTTAGACGCGTGGTTCAATAAAGCCTATGGCGGTGAGTAAAAATCCCTGTTAAGATGATAGGTGCGGTCCGCCAACTGCACAAACAATCAAAACAGGGAGGCACTCATATGAGTATGAGTAGCACTGCAATTATACTGCAATGCATAATAGAAAGCAATTAAAAGTGTAATATAGATAGGTAGGTGCCTTTTTATGCGAAAGAGGGCCCTTAGGATACGAATAGTGTTCAGTTCAAAAGTGTAAGTGTGTGTCAATAGCTATCTATTTCGCAGTTGGCAGAATAGAATTATGCGTTTACGTGTTACGCGAGGAACAGAGGGCTATGCCCGCATATGAAGAACCCCCGGTTTTACCGGGGGGTTCCTTTTTGGCACCCCAGACTGGACTCTAACCAGCGACCTGTCGCTTAGGAGGCGACCGCTCTATACAGCTGAGCTACTGGGGCATATTCCGGATACATTGTACTGAAAATATCAGGTGCTGTCAACAAGTTCCGATAGAAAATCCTTCCGCCTGTGCATATACTGGCAGGAGCATGATTTGGAAGGAGGGGCACAATGACGGAACAGGAAACCCAATACCCGGATGTAGACGATTGGATTTTTGCCCAAGAGGAGTACCATCCCAGCGAGCGATAGGGAAAATTGGATAAATTTGCAGATTCCTCTTTACAGAATGGTCAAATCCGGGTATAATATATCCGCTAAATCCTAGGAAATGAGAGAAATATTCCATGAATATTGAATTTGACAGCTATAAGCAGAAGCTGAATGAGTGCAAGCCTGCGTTGGACGGTCTGGCAGCTTCTTTGAATCTGGAGGGTCTTCGCAACGAACTGGAGCGGCTTCATGCCATGCAGGAAGCTCCCGGCTTCTGGGATGACCCGGAAAAGAGCCAGAAGATTGTGGTTAAGACCAAGCAGGCGGAAAATAAGATTTCCCGGTATCGTGCCATGACTTCCAGTTGGGATGACCTCATGACCATTTGCGAAATGGCAGCCGAGGAAGACGACGATTCCATGCTCCCGGAGCTGAAGGAAGGCTTTGAGAAGCTGATTCAGGATATTGAAAACTGCCGCCTGGAGACTTTGCTCACCGGCAAGTATGACAAGAATAACGCCATCATGAATTTCCAGGCAGGTGCCGGCGGCACAGAGGCCCAGGACTGGTGCCAGATGCTGTACCGGATGTATACCCGCTGGGCGGAACGCAGCGGCTTTACCTACAAGATTATGGACTATCAGGAGGGCGACGAAGCAGGCTTGAAGTCTGCGTCCATTCTGGTGGAAGGCGAGAATGCCTACGGCTTCCTGAAAGGGGAGAGCGGCGTTCACCGTCTGGTTCGGGTTTCCCCCTTTGACGCCAATGCCCGCCGGCAGACCTCCTTCTCCGCCATTGAAGTGATTCCCGAAATCGAAGACGATTCCGAGGACTTTGAGATTCGCCCCGAGGACTACGAAATGCAGGTGTTCCGTTCCTCCGGCGCCGGCGGTCAGCACATCAACAAGACCTCCTCGGCGGTTCGGCTGATTCATAAGGCTACCGGCATTGTTGTATCCTGCCAGACTGAGCGCAGCCAGTTCCAGAACAAGGAAACCTGCTTGCGTATGCTGCGCAGTAAGCTGGTGGAAATCCGGGAGCGGGAGCATTTGGCAACCATTGCCGACATTAAGGGCGTACAGCAGAAAATTGAATGGGGCAGCCAGATTCGCAACTATGTGTTTATGCCCTATACCCTGGTCAAGGATACCCGCACCGGCTGTGAAACCTCCAATGTCAACGCCGTGATGGACGGCGCGCTGGACCCCTTTATCCAGGCCTATCTGAATTGCCTGGCAACCGGCAATTGGGTGACAAAATAACAAAAAACACGAAAGATACTTGCATTTTGGTTTTTTTTGTGTTAGAATGACTGAGATGTGCAACATACCCTTGGAGGGAGGTTAAGAAAAATGGAAGTTGTAAAGATTATTTTGACCATTTTGGAGGTCATCTCCAGCATTGCTTTGATTGCGGTTGTGCTGATGCAGTCCGGTAAGGAATCCGGCCTGGGCGCACTGGCCGGCAACAACGAAACATTCCTCAGCAAGAGCAAGCTGGGAAGTCTGGACAAGGTTCTTGCCGCTGCTACCAAGTGGATTGCGCTGGCATGGATTTTGCTGACTTTGGCTCTGAGCCTCATTCATTGATAAAAACAGACTGCGCAGGGGTTTCCTTTCGCAGTCTTTTTTATCAGCATTTTAAGTTGCAAAAGGAGAATTGATTATGCGTGCAGTAAAACTGGCAGGCTTGCAGCCGGAGTCTGTTTTTGCGTATTTTGAAAAGCTGTGTTCCATTCCCCACGGTTCGGGAAATACAAAGGCGATCAGCGATTATCTGGTGTCCTTTGCCAAGGAACACGGAATCCGATATATTCAGGATGAACTGAATAATGTTCTGTTTTTCCAGGAGGGTACCTGCGGTTATGAAGACCACGAGCCTGTGATTCTCCAGGGTCACATGGACATGGTCTGTGAGAAGGATGAAGACTGCCCCATTGATATGGAAAAAGAGGGCCTGGATGTTACCCACGATGGAGAGTATGTTTTCGCAAAGGGCACAACCCTGGGCGCTGACGACGGCATTGCCGTTGCCTACGCGCTGGCGCTGCTGGCGGATAAATCCATTCCCCATCCTCCGCTGGAAATTATCCTTACGGTAGACGAGGAAACCGGCATGGATGGTGCTGCCGGCGTGGACCTTTCCATGCTCAAGGGCAGAACCATGATCAATTTGGATTCCGGAGAAGAGCATATTTTCACGGTGTCCTGTGCCGGCGGTGCAAGAGCCACCATTCAGCTCCCCGTAGAACGCCGGGCCGTGTACGGCCCTTGCGTAAAGCTGACGGTTGAGGGGCTTCAGGGCGGTCACTCCGGTGTGATGATTCACAAGAAACTTGCCAATGCCAACAAGGTGATGGGCCTGCTGCTGGACAGAATCCAACAGCAGATGCCCCTTTGCATTACCTCCCTGAAGGGTGGCGCAAAGGATAACGCCATTCCCCGTTCCTGCAAGGCAACGCTGGTGGTTCTGGGTATGCATCCCGAGCGAATCAACGAAATCTGCCAGACTCTGGAGGAGCAAATCCGCACCCAGTACGATGAGCCGGAAGTGAAAATCTACGGCGAGGATGCGGATGCTCTGGGCGGTAATGCTTTGACCAGCCAGTGCAGCGCTACACTCATTTCTCTTCTGAATGCCGTGCCCAACGGCGTGCAGGCATGGAGCAAGGACATAGAAGGCTTGGTGGAAACCAGCCTGAACCTGGGTGTTATGAATCTGGAGGAGGAATTCTCCATTTCCTTTGCGGTCCGCAGCTCCGTCAATCAGGAGAAGGAAAACCTGCTGAGCCGTTTGGAGCAGGTGGCGAAATTCTACGAGGGCAGCAGCTTCCATACTGCCGGCTCTTATCCTGCATGGGAATTCTGCAAGGAGTCCAAATTGCAGGGCATCATGACCGACTTGTATCACAAAATGTTTGGCAGGGAGGCGAAGGTAGTCGCCATTCATGCCGGTCTGGAATGCGGTTTCTTAAGCGAGAAGCTTCCGGGGCTGGACTGCGTTGCTGTTGGCCCCAACATGTACGATATTCACACCAGCCGGGAAAAGCTGAATATTGCATCCACTGAGCGGGTATGGAAATTCCTTCAGGAAATTCTCAAGGCGCTTTGATAAGAAAGCCACCGGAATACGGCTGTATTCCGGTGGCTTTTTTATTGGAGTTTTTGGTCAGACCGTTGCCTCGGTTTGCTCCTCCAGGGCGGGATCTGCCGTCTCGGCTAGTTCCGCCTGAGCAGGCTTTTCCGCTTCGGGGGTTTCCTCTTTCATGGTAGCAATAAAGGGTTTGTACATCTCGTTCATCATCCGGCCGCAGATCCATGCGGAAACGCCGGGCAGGAACAAAAGGCAGATAGGTGTCATCATAGCGAAGGCGTCCGGGAACATAATGGCCAGCAGCAGCGGCGCCAATTGGATCACCACCAACCGAATGCTGTAGGACAGCTTGCTCAGGGAAAAGATAAAAGCGTTGCGCACAGTGCCAATGACGGTGTTGGAAAACTGAGCCAGCAGGGGATAGGTGTGGCCGACAATCATCAGGAAGATTGCGGCGACAATGTAAATGACCCAAAGGGCGATGTTTTCATAGGCGTCCGGCAGAAGATAGCAGGCGAAATAATCCGCCACCAGGAATGCCCCAAGCAGAAGATAAACAATGTTCAGCACAATGCCCTGCCGAAGGTTTGACCAGAAGGAACGGAAAAAGGCTTTGGTAATACCGGAGTCTTCCTGCCGCGCCATTTTCAGTGTTACATAATACATCGCTGCGGTAGACGGCACGATGGTGACAACGGGAATGCAGCAGATTACCCACAGCAGGCTGAGAATCAGCATATTGGCAATCCATGTCATAAAGGTCATGAGTTTGCCGTCGGGATTAAACAGTGTTTCCATGATTGGATGCTCCTTGGAAGATAGAGTATACTTTCTGAGAAAAGAATACCATATTCCCCCCAAAAAGACAACTCTTATTTTGGGCTTTACCGGGCGTATCAAGGATATTTCCTGCGCAAGGAGAATTTGCACCTTGATGGAGAGAAGAATCGAATATGGGGTAAAATGCGTTGATTTTGGAAAAAGAATGGGGGCAAAGTGATAGACAAACACAGCTTTTGGGTGTATAATATTTAAAAAGCAGAAAATGCTTTGCCCCTAAATAATTGACTGGAGTGTGACTGTTTATGAAGCTGATCATTAAAAATGACTATCAGGGCATGTGCGATTGGGCCGCCAACCATATTGCAGATGCCATCAATAACCACAAGGACAGCCGTCCCTTTGTGCTGGGTCTGCCCACCGGTTCTTCTCCTCTCGGTGTTTACAAGAACCTGATCGAGATGAACAAGGCAGGTAAGGTCTCCTTTAAGAATGTGGTGACCTTCAATATGGATGAGTATGTGGGTCTGCCCCGGGAACATGACCAGAGCTACTGGTACTTCATGCACGACAATTTCTTCAATCACATCGACATTCCTGCGGAGAATATTAACATTCTCAATGGCATGGCGGAGGATCTGGAGGCGGAGTGCGCCCGTTATGAGGAAAAGATTGCCTCCTATGGCGGCATCGATCTGTTCCTGGGCGGCAGCGGCGTGGACGGCCACATCGCTTTTAATGAGCCCTTTACATCCCTGGTTTCCCGTACCGGCGTTCGCGCCCTGACCGAGGATACCCTCATCGTAAACTCCCGTTTCTTCGATAACGACCCCAACAAAGTGCCCAAGACCGCGCTGTCCGTGGGTGTTGGCACGGTGTGTGACTCCAAGCAGGTTCTGCTGCTCATCAGCGGTCACAACAAGGCTCGCGCTCTGCGCCACTGCGTTGAGGGCGGCGTTGACCACGCCTGGACCATTTCCGCCCTGCAGCTGCATCCCGACGGAATCGTCGCTTGCGACGAAGCCGCCTGCGGCGAGCTGAAGGTGGATACTTACAAATACTTCAAGGAAATCTACAAGAACGAGAAGTAATTTTCCCAAAGGGTTCCGTCATTTTGGCAGCCTGGTCCGAGGACCAGGCTGTTTTTTTGTCATAAAAGTAGAAAAAGGCAAACTTTTAGTCGAAAACGATAAAAAACATTGACAAATGCACAAGCTGCGCATAGAATATACTGGCAGAAGCGGGGCTTGAATGACTGCTTCGCAGAAAGGATATGCGGCAATGACAAAAACAGCAGATCTATACGATCTTGAACATACTTTGGCAAAAGAATATCTTTCTGACTTTCTCTATCCCTGGCAGGCGCTTAAGGGGATTGGGGAAATGATCCGGCAGCTGGGCAACCGCCTTGGACCGGAATATACCCAGGTCAGCCCCGATGTTTGGGTGCATGACACGGCGCAGGTGGCGCCTACGGCATATCTCGGCGCACCCTGCATTATTGGTCCCGGAACTCAGGTGCGGCATTGCGCCTTTATCCGGGGCAGCGCCCTGGTTGGAGAGAACTGCGTGGTGGGCAACAGCGTGGAGCTGAAGAATGTAATCCTCTTTGACAATGTGCAGGTGCCCCACTTTAATTATGTGGGCGACAGTATTTTGGGGTACAAGGCCCATCTGGGAGCCGGTTCGGTGACCTCCAATGTAAAATCGGATAAGACCCCGGTTGTGGTAAAAACACCGGAAGAAGCCGTGGAAACGGGCCTGAAAAAGTTTGGCGCCATGGTGGGAGACCGGGTGGAGGTGGGCTGCAACAGCGTCTTGAATCCCGGCTCTGTGATCGGCAGAGACAGTATCATTTATCCCACTTCCTGCGTCCGTGGCGTAGTGCCGGAAAGAAGCATTTGGAAGACCGGCGGCAAGATTGCAAAAAGGGAGGAACGGTAATGGGTAAATATTTTGGAACGGATGGCTTTCGCGGCGAGGCCAATGTAAATCTGACGGCGGACCATGCCTATAAAGTGGGACGCTTTTTGGGATGGTACTACACCCAGCTCAAGCGCCGCAACGGCAGCGACGGTCCGGCGCGAATTGTCATCGGCAAGGACACACGCCGCTCCAGCTATATGTTTGAATACAGTCTGGTGGGTGGCCTGGTGGCCAGCGGCGCGGATGTGTACCTGCTGCATGTGACCACCACACCTTCCGTGGCCTTTGTCTGCCGGACAGAGGGGTTTGACTGCGGCATTATGATCTCCGCCTCCCACAATCCTTACTATGACAACGGCATCAAACTGATCAACAGCTTCGGAGAGAAGATGGATGAGCAGGTGACCGACCTGGTGGAAGCCTACCTGGAGGACCGTCTGGAAGCCTACGGAAAGCGCTGGGATTCTCTTCCTCTGGCAAAACGGGATCAGATTGGGCGCACTGTGGACCATGTGTCCGGCAGAAACCGGTATATCGGCTACCTCATCAGCCTGGGGAGATACTCCTTCAAGGGTCTGAAAATCGGCCTGGATTGCGCCAACGGATCTGCCTGGAATATTGCGAAAAATGTATTCGATGCAATGGGCGCCAAGACCTATGTGATCAATGCGGAGCCGGACGGCTATAATATCAATACCAATGCCGGCTCTACCCACATTGAGGTACTTCAGAAATTCGTCCTGGATAACGGTCTGGATGTGGGCTTTGCCTACGACGGCGATGCGGATCGCTGCCTTTGCGTGGACGAAAAGGGCAATGTGATCACCGGCGATCACATTCTGTATATCTACGGCAAGTATCTGAAGGAGCAAGGGGAACTGGTGGGCAACACAGTGGTGACCACGGTGATGTCCAATTTCGGTCTTTATAAAGCCTTTGATGAATTGGGAATCGGATACGCAAAGACCGCTGTGGGAGATCGGTTCGTTTACGAGTATATGATGGAGAACGGCTGCCGGATTGGCGGTGAGCAGAGTGGGCACATCATTTTTTCCAAGTACGCCTCCACCGGCGACGGCATTCTGACTTCGCTGAAAATGATGGAAGTCATGATGGCGAAAAAGAAGACGCTCAGCCAGTTGTGCGAGGGGCTGCAGATCTATCCCCAGGTGCTGAAGAATATTACGGTTAAGGATAAGGAAGCAGCGCAAAGCGATCCGGATGTACAGGCGGCGGTGTCTGCCGCAGCGGCTCAGTTGGGGGACAGCGGTCGGATTCTGGTCCGTCCATCCGGCACGGAGCCGAAAATCCGGGTAATGGTAGAGGCGCAAAGTTTACAGCAGTGCGAAGAACTGGTCGCCTCAGTGACCGATGTCCTTCGGCAAAAAGAGCATACAGTATAACCGCAGAACCCCCATGCAAGGCAAGCCTTGCATGGGGGTTCGTTGATTCAGGGATAGTTTTTTATACTTATTCCCACTCGATGGTCCCGATGGGCTTGGGGGTCAGATCCAGCAGGACACGGTTGATTCCCTCCACCTCGTGGGTGATCCGGTCGGTGATGTGGTGCAGCAGGGGATAAGGGATCTCTTCAATGGTGGCGGACATGGCGTCGGTGGTGTTCACCGCACGAATGATCGCGGGCCAGCCTTCGTAGCGCTTGTCATTGCGCACACCAACGCTCTTGAAATCGGGAACGGCGATAAAGTACTGCCAAACCTTTCCGGCAAGGCCGTTCTTCTCAAATTCCTCCCGCAAAATGGCATCGGCCTCCCGCAGAGCATGAAGACGGTCACGGGTAATGGCACCTAAGCACCGCACGCCCAGACCGGGGCCGGGGAAGGGCTGGCGGTAAACCATGCCGTGGGGCAGACCCAGCGCCTCGCCTACAACGCGGACTTCGTCCTTGTACAAAAGCTTCACCGGCTCAACCAGCTCGAATTGCATATCTTCGGGCAGGCCGCCTACGTTGTGGTGGGCCTTGACGCCGTGGGATTCCAGAATGTCGGGGTAAATCGTGCCCTGAGCCAGGAAAGAAATGCCCTGAAGCTTGGAGGCCTCCTCGTCAAAGACCCGAATAAATTCACCGCCGATAATCTTGCGCTTGGTTTCGGGATCGCTGACACCGGCAAGCAGATCCAGAAAACGGTCGGTGGCATCTACATAGATCAGGTTGGTATCCAGTGCTTCACCGAAAACCTCGATTACCTGCTCGCTTTCGCCCTTGCGCATCAAGCCGTGGTTGACGTGCACACACACCAGCTGCCGGCCAATGGCCTTAATGAGCAATGCGGCAACCACAGAGGAGTCAACACCGCCGCTCAGGGCAAGCAGTACCTTTTTGTCACCAACCTGAGCGCGGATTTCCTCCACCTGCTGGTCAATGAAGGCGCTGGCAAGCTGCAGATTGGTAATCCGCTCCATAGATTCGGGACGAACATTACCGGACATAAGAATCCCTCCAAATAAAGTGTTTAAAAATATCTGAAAACATTATAAACACTTTTTGAGTTGATTGCAATAGTCTGTTTTTAGGATTTGCAAAAAATGTCAGATTTTTCCCGGTGCGGTTTTCCTGCATTTTTTAAAAATCCCACTTCCATTTTGTCGGATTATGGGGTATAATGGGTCAAGTAAGTTTTGGGGCAGCCTGCCCCGTAGGAGTTAATACCATGGAACAGACAAATCCTCCCGCCCGTCGCAGAAGACAGGCAAGTAATTTTAAAAGTCAATACCTGCTGATTGTGCTGGCTGCCGTGCTGGTAATCGGCGCAGTGGCGGCGCTTACATCCTATCTGTCTGCGGATTTTTCCCTGACACCGGTGGGCGGTGAGCATATCACGGTGGAATTCGGAACGCCCTATCAGGATGCCGGCGTGACAGCCAATTACAGCGCGTTTCTTTCCGGTGCCCAATCTGTAGATGCTGAGGTAACGGTTACCGGGCAGGTATCCCAGGAAACGCTGGGTACATACACTCTGACCTATACCGCCACATTCCGGGGCAAGACTGCTCAGACCCAGCGGACGGTTACCATCGTGGATACCCAGAAGCCGGTGATTTCTCTGGTGTATAATTCCAACAGCTATACACTGCCCGGCCACCTCTATGTGGAAGAGGGCTTCTCTGCGGAAGATAACTACGACGGAAACATCACAGACCGTGTAGAGCGGAGAATGGAAGGCGATACCGTGATTTACCGGGTGAAGGATTCCTCCGGCAACATGACCGTGGTAACCCGCCCCATTCAATACGGAGATTTTACGCCTCCGGAAATTGTCCTGAAAGGCGACAGCACCGTTACCATTTACGCCGGTGACCAATTTACCGACCCCGGCTTTACTGCTACCGACAATGCCGACGGAGATGTGACCGGAAAGGTTACCGTCAGCAAGGACCACAGCACCTATGTTCCCGGTACGTATACCATTACCTATACAGTTACCGATACCTACGGCAACACCGCTACCGCAACCCGGACTCTGGTGGTGGAAGCCAGACAGCAAACCGGCGTGGTGGAACCCAACGGAAAGGTGATTTACCTGACCTTTGACGACGGCCCCAGCCAGTACACCCTGGAGCTTTTGGACATTCTGGATAAGTATAATGTGAAGGCGACCTTCTTTGTTGTGGGCGAGGCCGCTACCGGACATCTGAAGAAGATTGTAGACAGGGGACACGCCATTGCCATCCATTCCGTGACCCATGACTACGAGACCATCTACGCCAGCAAGGAAGCCTTCTTTGACGATCTGTACGGAATGCAGAAAATCATTCAGGATAAGACCGGCGTGCTGACCACGCTGATGCGCTTCCCCGGCGGCAGCTCCAATGAGGTGAGCAAGAAATACTGCACCGGCATTATGACGGAGCTTACCAAGGCGGTGGAAGCCCAGGGCTTCCAGTATTTCGACTGGAATGTGGACAGCCGGGATGCCAGCGATGCCAAGACCGAAGATCAGGTTTTTGAAAATGTTACCAAGGGCGTGCAGGGCAGAAAGTATTCCATTGTTCTGCAGCACGATATTAAGGGCTACAGCGTCAAGGCGGTGGACAGAATCATTGCCTGGGGTCTTGCCAACGGCTACTCCTTTGAAGCGCTGACCCCCTCCAGCCCCACAGCCCACCACCCGGTAAACAACTAAACACAAAAGGCCCCCAGCCAGTCGGCTGCGCACCTTGTTTTTTACATTTACCGGAACAGCTCCAGATTATAGCCCTCGGCACGGAAGAAGTCGATGGCATCGGAAAGCAGAGCGGCATTGGTAGTGGAAATGGCGTGGAGCAGATAAATGGCACCGCTGTGGTGAGAGCTGGTCACCCGCTCATAGGCAGAGGGAACATCCATCTGGTCCTCGGTATCGTAATCATAATAAGCAAAGCTCCAGTGGACATTCTTGTAGCCCAGATTCTGAACCACCGCCAGAGACTGAACAGAGAAGGCGCCCGTAGGCGGACGGAACAGGGTCATTTCATAACCGAAATGATCCAGAACATAATCGTGGAGGCTCATGACCTCATCCACCATTTTATCAATGGTTTGCTCCGGCATTACGGGGTGGTGGTTAGAGTGGTTGCCCACGGCGTGACCTTCCGCAATCATCCGCTGAACCAGGTCGGCTTCGTCTTTAACGTAGGGCATTGTGACGAAGAAGACGGCCTTTACGTTCTTTTCCTTCAGAATGTCGAGAATCCGTTCGGTGTTGCGGTATTTCTTGCCGTCAGCACCGGTGACATAGTATTCATAGCCGCAATCGAAGGTTAAGTAGATGTTGCCATTATCCGGGGCGATGAAATTGCCGCCGTATTTGCCGTACTTTTTCTGGTCGGACTCCGCATAGGGTGCCCGCTTGCCGTCGGAGGTCTTTCCGGGACCGTAGCCGTTAATCGTGGTGTCCATGGCTTCCAGCTCTGCCCGGGTGTAGATGTTGCCGATTTCCACAGCCGGACCGGTGGATTCCGTGGGCTGGGTAGGGGCGGAGCTGGGCTGGGTCGCTTCGGAGCTGGGCTGGGTAGCTTCACTGCTGGGGTTGGTAGCTTCACTGCTGGGGTTGGTAGGGGGAGTGCTTGGCGTGGTACTGGGTATTGTCACCTGGGAGCTGGGGGTGGTATCTGCGCTGGCCGGGGTGGATTGGCTGGGCACGGTGGGGTTCTGCCGACCGATGTTAGGTGCAATCATCAGCAGTACAATTAAAATAGCCGCCAGCAGAAAAATGACCAGAAGCAGAGAATGTTGTTTTTTCATAGGCTCCTCCTTTCGCGTTTTGAGGGTCTTCAACATTATATCATTTTTCACCCCCGTTTTCAACTACAAAGTGGTTACAAAACAGCGATATAGGGCATATGTCCCAACAGGGGAGGGACGATGGACACAGTATTTGTATATTTTTGAAAAAAGCTTGCGTTTGGGAAGATATAATGATATGATATCCAAGATGTGGCACAAATGAGAGAGTGTGCCGGCATAATTGGATTTCCCCAAAAGAACATTTGCGCTAAGGAGAGAAAAGTTATGAAAAAACGCATCATGAGCATGCTGATCGCAATCTGCTTGATTGCCGGTTTGCTGCCCGCTGTGGGGCTGACGGTTTCTGCGGCAGCAGAGTCGGCAAAGGTGACTCTGAATACCAAGTACGCACAGGTAACGCTGGAGGTTGAAGGCAGTGAGGTCGCATATGCCGTTACCGATACTGCCGGTACACCCACTAAGGTAGATTCTGAACCCACTGACAAATATGTCAAGCTGGCGATTGTGGACGGAGTTGCGACGCTGTACTTAAAGAAAGCTACTTTGATCGGCAAAGATAATGTGATTGATCTCACGGCCATTTCTGACCGGGTGAATATTGTTGTTCTGGCAGACAGCGCGGTTACGACAAACAGCGACGGCATTGTCCACAAGAAGCAGGATCTGTCAATTTCGGGTCCCGGAAAGCTGACTGTACAGACCCTTTCCCTAGATACTTCTTCCGCAATTGCGGTAACTGCAGGCGGCAATCTGATTTTTGAAGAAAGCGCCAATGTGAATGTGAGTTCCACCTTCGGTCGCTGCATTTATGTGGAAAGCGGCAACCTGATCACCAAGGGTAATGTAAATATAACCGGTAATGGTGCTACCCTGGTTGATGTCTTAAACGACATGACCGTTGAGCAGGGCAGTTTTGCGGTAACTCCCACTGCTCAGGGTACCTATGTAAAGGTGGGTAATCTGACTGTCAACGGCGGAACGATGTCCGTGCTCAAGGGCGCCGGTCTGGGCGACTCCATGACCTGGGCGATCGAGGCCGGTAACGTCACCCTCAACGGCGGCACCCTACAGACCAATATCGGACGCGCTCTGGATTGCCGGGGCAAGGTAACCTTCAACGGCGGTAAGCACGATTTGAAAACCAACTTCAATAATAAGCTGGTCAATTTGATTACCGCCCAGAGCATCACCTTCAACGGCGGCGAGGTTGAATTGTATGCCCACGGTCAGTCTTATTTATCCAATGTAGAGATGAAGGTAGGCGCAACTGGCAAATACGTTGCCACCGCCGGCGCCTCCAAAATCACCGCCCAATCCATTGGCGGCAATACCTACCCCATGAACAATATGCTGTGCTACGGATACTTCGGCCTGCCCATCAATGAGTTCACCACTCTGCCTGCTATTGAGAGCTGGTCTACCGACGATCCTGCTCCCAAGCCCGTGGGCGAAGCGCTGTACGGCAAGGTGGAATTCCTGTATGCAACCGCAGAGGACGGCGAGTATACCGCAACCCAGCCTACAACACCCGGCACCTATTACATGAAGGCGACTGTGGCAAAGGGTAATCAGAATTGCGGTGGTTATGTTCTGAGTTACGAGGCCATCGAATCCAAGCCTGTTTCCTTTGTGATTGAGCAGGCTGTTGAACCTACCGTGCCTGAAACCCAGCCTTCTCAGCCTGAAACCCAGCCCACCGAAGCAGATCCCCAGCCCAGCACTCCCGCTACCGAGCCTGCAGGCTCCAACGGGGGCTCCGGTGCTGATGTGCTTACCTGGGTGGTTATCTGTGTATCGGTAGTTGCTGTGGCAGTTGCCGGCTTTGCAGTATGGATGGTGCTTTCCTCCCGGAAGAAGTCCTAAAACAGTTTTAACCCAAAGGGGACGATGGAAACATCGTCCCCTGATTTTTGTAAAAGAATACCACCGGCTGTGCCGGTGGTTCCAAAAAGCTTTAGCTATGCCCAGTCCCGCCGCAGCGGCTTGCCTCCCCTGTGTAAGGGGAGGTGGGCAAAATCTTTGATTTTGCTCGGAGGGGTTGTACTCGTAGTGACAATCCCTCA
>JAZNMX010000047.1:0-20147 GCA_045579965.1 Faecousia sp. | reverse complement strand
ATCGAACCCATGTTACCGCCGTGAAAGGGCGGTGTCTTAACCGCTTGACCAACGGGCCTGGTAGCGGCGACCTGACTTGAACAGGTGACAGACCGGGTATGAACCGGGTACTCTACCAACTGAGTTACGCCGCCATATATTGTGCCAACCTCCGCTATCGCCGAAATCAGCTTTGTTATTATATCCGAGAGTATGGGGTTTGTCAAGGGAAAAATAAACTTTTTTTGGAGATTCGGGGCGTCCTCCCGGGAGGACACCCCAATTTTCAGAACCGATAACCCGCTTCCAGCAGCCGGGTCAGGGCGTTATTTGCCTGCTCGTCGGTAAACAGCCCCGTAAACCGCTTGTCGACTGCCAGCGCCTCTAGGCTCCACCCAAGCAGCCCCTTGTCCGCCAGGGCGTCGAACCCATCGGACACCCGGTTTCCGGACAGCTGCCGCCGGGCGCTTTCCAGGGTCAGCCCCATGGGACGCAGGCGAACACCCCGATTTTGGGCATTCACCCTGGCCTGTTCCCATGCAGCAAGGAATTTTTCTTCCATATTACTTCTCCAGAATCACCGGGCCCCGGTTGGCCTCCAGCGCTGCGGCGATATATGCCGCCGCCTCTGCAGCCGGCAGCTTCACCTGCTCACCGGTAACCATATTCTTTACAGAGCACACGCCCTCGGCAATCTCATCCTCGCCCAGAAGCACGGCAAAGGGAACGCAGAGCTTATCCGCATAAGCCATTTTCTGCTTAAACTTTTTCTGCTCGCCGTACAGCTGCACCCGCAGGCCGCTGCTGCGCAATGTTTCCGCCAGGGAGATGGCAGCGCCCACATCTTCCGTCATGGGCAGCACCAGCGCATCCGCCGGGGCGGTAGGCAGTTGGGGATTGATCAGCCCCTGCTCGTCCAGCACATAGAAAAGCCGGGTCAGACCGATGGAAATGCCCACGCCGGGCAGCTGCTTATCAATATAATAGCCCGCCAGATTGTCGTAGCGGCCGCCGGAGCAAACCGAGCCGATTTCCGGATGATCCAGCATGGTGGTTTCATACACTGTGCCGGTGTAGTAATCCAGTCCCCGGGCGATGGTGAGATCCACGGCAAAATTCTCCTCCGGCACGCCGAAGGCGCTTAAGTTGGCGGTGACCGCCTTCAGCTCCGTCACGCCGGCATCAAACACCTCATTTTTCCCGGCATAGCCCTCCAGGGCGGCAATGACCTCTGCATTGGTTCCCCGAATGGCGATGAACCGCAGGATCTCCTCCGCCTGCTCGGCTGTCAGCTCACAGGTGTCCTGCAAAATGGCCCGAACCTTGTCGGTGCCGATTTTATCCAGCTTGTCCACGGTGCGCATAATTTCGCCGCTCTTTTCGCTCAGGCCCAGCATGGCGTAAAAGCCGGTGAGGATTTTCCGGTTGTTCACCCGAATCTGGAACCGGTTCAATCCGAAGCCCCGGAACACCTTATAAATAATCGCCGGAATCTCCGCCTCATTTAGGATATCCAGTTTTCCGTCGCCGATGATGTCGATATCCGCCTGGTAAAACTCCCGGAACCGGCCTCTCTGGGCCCGCTCGCCCCGGTACACCTTGCTGATTTGATACCGGCGGAAGGGGAACGCCAGCTCGTTGGCGTGGAGGGCCACATACTTGGCAAGGGGCACCGTCAGGTCAAACCGCAGGGCCAAATCGCTGTCGCCCTTCTGGAAGCGGTAAATCTGCTTTTCTGTTTCGCCGCCGCCCTTGGCCAGCAGAATCTGGGCATCTTCAATCACCGGGGTATCCAGCGCCGCAAAGCCGTAGGAGGCATAGGTCCTGCGCAGGATTTCCAGCATTCTTTCAAACTGCGCCTGCTTGCCGGGAAGCAGCTCCATAAAACCGGACAGTGTCCGGGGTTTGATAATCTCCATACTATCTTCTCCTTATGAAATTAGGAATTGGGAAGCGCTTCCCAATTCCTAACGGGTGTTTTCCTTAATATCTGGGCTTGCTGTGGAGCATTTCACGCCAATCCAAATCGCCCCGCTGCAGACCCATAATGAACATTTCCGCTGCCGCCAGGTTGGTGGCAATGGGCACATTCTGCTTGTCGCAGTGGCGGATGGTCTCCATCATCTGGGCATCCTCCCAGGGGTCAACGGTGTTGGGGTCGGTAAACAGCAGCACCAGGTCAATTTCGTTGTAGGCAATCCGGGCGTTGATCTGCTGATGGCCGCCCTGTTTGTGGCTCAGCAGCAACGTAATGGGCAAACCCGTATTGTCCGCAATCAGCCGTCCGGTGGTGGCGGTGGCAAACAGAGTATGCTTGGACAGCACGCTTTTATATGCGGTGCAGAATTGCACCATCAGCTCTTTTTTCTTGTCGTGGGCCAAAAATGCAACATTCATTTTCTCTTCTCCTTCGTCAGATTTTCCGGCGGGGAATGGGAACCGGGAAGCCCTGAATCCGCTTGGCGATGCGCCGGCAGGCGGCGGCAGCGCCCTCATCGGTATGCTTCAGCAGCGCCGCGCCAAAAGCGGCGGCCAATGTCACCTCCGGGTCGTCGGGCACAATGCCCAGCAGGGGAAGCCCGGTATCGTCCATCACATCGTCTACGGTGACCTTAATGGTTTTCAGCAGCTTTTTGCTCACCCGGTTGACGATGATTCGCACATGATTCTTTTCCATATTCTCCAGCAGCTGACCTGCCCGGGCAGCATCCCGAATGGAGGCCGGGTCCGCGCCGGTCACCAGAATCACCCGGTCGGCAAATCCGGAGCACAGCCGGAAACCGGCATCAATGCCCGCGGGGCAGTCCAGAAAAATCCGGTCAAACCGGGTTCTTGCCTGGCGCAGCAGGGCAAGAAAGGCGGCGCTGTCGATTTCCTCGGCGGCGCAATGGATGGGCGCGGTAAGGAAACGCAGGGAGGGAAACTCCGGATGGCGCTCTGCCTGAGATAAATCGTAGCCGTCGTTGCACACATCCAGGAAGGACAGCGCGCCGGACTCGGTCAGCGCCAGGGAAATATCCAGATTCCGCAGGCCGATATCGCAGTCGATACACAGAACCCGCTCGCCCTGCTCCGCTAAGGCCGTGGCAATGCCGGCGCACAGCGAAGTCTTGCCGGTGCCGCCCTTGCCGGAGGCAATGGCAATCAGCTCTCCCAAGGTGCAAACCTCCCCCACTACAGTTTGCTTCATTATAAAGGAATTTCGCACAAAAATCAATACCAAATAGCAATTTTTTGGAAGTTTTTTCGTCATAATACACGAAACACGACCAAAATGGAAGCGAAATCCTTAGAACGGGAAACCAATTCATAAATTATTTACCGAATTTTTCAAAATTCCTCTTGCATTTTTGCCAGGATGTGGTATGATAGTTTAGCACTCAGGCAAACGGAGTGCTAAGCAGATAGAAAACGCAGGGATTTCCTGCAGTCTAAATAATTCGTATGGAGGCAAGATTATGAAACTGAAACCCATGGCAGACAACGTTCTGCTGAAGCAGTTTGACGCTGAGGAAACCACCTCCTCCGGCATCATTCTGGCATCCACCAGCAAGGAAAAGCCCGCCATCTACGAGGTCGTTTCCGCCGGCCCCGGCACCAAGGATGTGGCTATGACCGTTAAGGCTGGCGACAAGGTGGTCGTTGGCAAGTTTGTCGGCAGCGAAATCAAGCTGGACGGCGTAGAGTACAAATTTGTAAAGCAGGACGACATTCTGGCCGTCGTGCTGGACTAACGGGGAGGTACAAATCCTATGGCAAAGTTGATTGTTTACGGCGAAGACGCCCGGAAGAAGCTCCAGTCCGGTATTGACCAGCTGGCCAACACCGTTAAGGTTACCCTGGGCCCCAAGGGCCGCAATGTGGTGCTGGGCCGGAAGTTCGGCGCACCCCTGATTACCAACGACGGCGTGACCATCGCCAAAGAAGTAGAGCTGGAAGACCCCTTTGAAAACATGGGCGCTCAGCTGATTCGTGAGGTTGCCACCAAGACCAACGATGTTGCCGGTGACGGCACCACCACCGCTACCGTTCTGGCCCAGGCCATCAGCCGTGAGGGCTTAAAGAACCTCAGCTCCGGCGCAAATCCCATGGTGATGCGCAAGGGCATCGACAAGGCCGTTGCCGCCGCCGTCGCCGCCATCCAGGAGCACTCCGTTCCCGTCAACGGCTCCGACGATATCGCCCGGGTAGGCACCGTTTCCTCCGGCGACGAGGCCATCGGCGCGCTGATTGCCGAGGCTATGGAGAAGGTTGGCACAGAGGGTGTCATCACCATCGAAGAGAGCAAGACCGCCGAGACCGGTCTGGACGTTGTGGAAGGTATGCAGTTTGACCGGGGCTACATCTCCCCCTACATGGTCACCGATACCGACAAGATGGAGGCCGTTCTGGACGACGCCCTCATCCTGATTACCGACAAGAAGATTTCCTCCATTCAGGAGATTCTGCCCATTCTGGAGCCCGTCGTCAAGTCCGGCAAGAAGATGATGATCATTGCCGAGGATGTGGAGGGCGACGCTCTGGCAACTCTGCTTGTCAACCGCCTCCGGGGCAACTTCAACTGCGTCTGCGTCAAGGCTCCCGGCTTTGGCGACCGCCGCAAGGAAATGCTCCAGGATATCGCTGTTTTGACCGGCGGTACTGTGATTTCCAGCCAGCTGAACATGGAGCTGAATGAAACCCAGCTGACCGATCTGGGCCGTGCCCGTCAGGTTGTTGTCACCAAGGACACCACCACCATCGTAGACGGCGCCGGCAATGCCGAGGCGATCCAGGCCCGGGCCCACCAGATCCGTTCCTCCATCGCCACCACCACCTCCGACTACGACCGTGAAAAGCTCCAGGAGCGCCTGGCAAAGCTTTCTGGCGGTGTTGCCGTTATCAAGGTCGGCGCACAGACCGAGATTGCCATGAAGGAGCAGAAGCTGAGAGTTGAGGACGCTCTGAACGCAACCCGTGCCGCTGTGGAAGAGGGCATCGTAGCCGGCGGCGGTACCGCCCTGGTCAACGCCATTTCCGCTGTTGAGAAGCTGGTTGCCAAGCTTAGCGGCGACGAGAAGACCGGCGCCAAGATCATCGCCACCGCTCTGCAGGCTCCCATCCGCCAGATTGCGGAGAACGCCGGCGTAGACGGCAGCGTGGTTTACGAGAAGATCAAGAATTCCAAGAAGGTCGGCTACGGCTACAACGCCTACACCGAGGAGTATGTGGACATGATCGCCTCCGGCATCGTGGATCCCACCAAGGTGACCCGCTCCGCTCTGGAGGATGCCGCATCCGTGGCAGGCTGCGTGCTGACCACCGAATCTCTGGTTGCCGACAAGCCCGATCCCGCCGCCGAAGCCGCTGCCGCCGCCGCAGCTGCTGCCGCTCAGGGCGGAATGTACTAAGAAACCAAAAATCTCCGACGGATTTCCGTCGGAGATTTTTTATTCGGTTAAAGCCTTCTCCTTGAGGAGAAGGTGGCGCGGCGTAAGCCGTGACGGATGAGGTGTGTTTCACTGCAGTAACACCTCATCAGTCATGGTTCGCTTTGCTCCCCATGACAGCTTCCCCTCAAGGGGAAGCCTTGGCGGGGCGTCGAGGCGCCGCCCCCTACAAATGACAAAAGGCCGCCCCCTCGTCAGAGGGGGCGGGTGGTTTTGCTTTTTACTTGAAATACTCCACAGCGGAGCGGAACAGCTTCATGTCGTATTCGCCGGGGACATTTTTGTAAAGGCCATTCTGCCAGCGCTCGCTGTGACCCATCTTGCCGAAGACCCGTCCGTCGGGGGAGGTGATACCCTCGATGGCGAAAATCGAGCCGTTGGGATTGAAGCGGACATCGGCAGTGGCGTTGCCCTGGAGGTCCACATACTGGGTGGCAACCTGACCGTTTGCAATCAGCTGCCGTGCCAGCTCCTCGCTGGCGTAGAACCGGCCCTCGCCGTGAGAAATGGCTACATTGTACACTTCGCCCACCTGGGTATTGCGCAGCCAGGGGGAGTTGTTGGAGGCCACACGGGTGCGGACAATCCGGCTCTGGTGGCGGCCGATGACATTGTGGGCCAGGGTGGGGCAGGTATCGTCGGTATCCAGAATCTTGCCGTAGGGCACGAGACCCAGCTTAATCAACGCCTGGAAGCCGTTGCAGATACCCAGCATCAGGCCGTCCCGCTGCTCCAGCAGCTTCGTGACGCTTTCCTTAATGGCGGCGTTGCGGAAGAAGGCGGTGATAAACTTGCCGGAGCCGTCGGGCTCGTCGCCGCCGGAGAAGCCGCCGGGAATGAAAATCACCTGGGAATCGTTCACCTTGGCGGCAAATTCCTCTACGCTGCGGCTGATGGCGTCGGCAGACATATTCTTCACCACGAAGATTTCCGGCTCGGCGCCGGCATCGGCAACCGCCTTGGCGGAGTCGTATTCGCAGTTGGTGCCGGGGAATACAGGAATCAGCACCTTGGGCTTTGCCACCTTCACCGCCGGAGCGATGGGACTCTTTTCGGGGGAGGAAACGGTTTCCATGGGGGTAACCACATCGGGGATATTGCAGGAATACACGCCTTCCAGCTTATCCTCGTAAGCCTTTTGCAACGCGGCAAGGTCCAGGGTTTCGCCGCCGTAGGTAAATGCGGCATTTTCGGTGGTGCAGCCCAGAACCGTGCCAATGGGCTCGCCACCGGCCAGCTCCAGGACAAAACCGCCGTAGCCGTAGCCGAACAGCTCCTGCAAGGGCAGATTTTCGTTAAAGGCAAAGCCGATGCCGTTGCCGTAGGCCATCTTCATCACCGCCTCGCCGGCGCCGCCCAGACCTAAGGTATAGGCAGATACAGCCGTGCCACCGCGCAGCATGGCGGTTACGGTGTTAAACAGCTTAATGAGAGATGCCGGTACGGGCAGGCCGTTTTCCTGATAGTCAGGCTTGACCAGACACACGGTATGGCCGGGTTTTTTGAACTCGTTGGATACGATGTTGCCCACCTGGTCGGTGGTAACGGCAAAGGAAACCAAAGTGGGGGGCACATCCAAATCTTCAAAGGTGCCGGACATGGAGTCCTTACCGCCGATGGCAGCAATCTTCAAATCCATCTGGGCCTTGAACGCACCCAGCAGGGCTGCCATGGGCTGACCCCAGCGCTGGGCATCCTTGCCCACCCGGAGGAAGTACTCCTGGAAGGTCAGATACACATCTTCAAAGCTGGCGCCAGTGGCAATCAGCTTGGAAACGGATTCCACAACGGCCAGATATGCGCCATGGTAGGGGCTCTTTTCGGTGATGAAGGGGTTGTAGCCCCAGCTCATCACGGAGCAATCGTCGGTGTGACCGGACTCCAGGCTGATTTTGTGAACCATGGCCTGAATGGGAGTCTGCTGATGAATACCGCCGAAGGGCATCAGCACCGTACCGGCACCGATGGAGGCGTCAAACCGCTCGGAAAGTCCCCGCTTGGAGCAGGTGTTCAGGTCGGTAGCCAGCCGGTTCATGTTCTCGGTGAAGCTGCCGGTGATTTCCGGGGCAAATTTCCGGGGCAGGGGCAGAATCACATCCACATGCTTTTCCGCGCCGTTGGAATTGAGGAATTCCCGGCTGATGTCACAGACGGTCTGTCCGTTCCAGTGCATCACCAGCCGCGGTTGCTCGGTAACCGTAGCCACAACCGTTGCCTCCAGATTTTCCTGCTGCGCCAGTTCCAGGAACCGCGCTACATTCTGGGGCGCCACCACGATAGCCATACGCTCCTGGGATTCGGAAATGGCCAGCTCTGTGCCGTCCAGGCCCTCGTACTTTTTGGGAACCTTGTTCAAATCGATGATGAGGCCGTCTGCCAGTTCGCCGATGGCAACGGATACGCCACCGGCGCCGAAATCGTTGCACCGCTTAATCATGACGGCAGCTTCGCCGTTGCGGAACAGCCGCTGGAGCTTCCTCTCCTCGGGGGCGTTGCCCTTCTGCACCTCTGCGCCGCAGGAGCCCAGAGATTCCACAGTATGGCTCTTGGAGGAGCCGGTGGCGCCGCCGCAGCCGTCACGGCCGGTTTTGCCGCCCAGCAGAATGATCTGGTCGCCGGGGGCGGGGAAGTCCGGCTTGGAGTGGTCCTCGTGGACCGCGCCCACCACCGCGCCGATTTCCATGCGCTTGGCGGCGTAGCCGGGGTGATAGATTTCATCCACCATGCCGGTAGCCAGACCGATCTGGTTGCCGTAGGAGGAATAGCCAGCAGCGGCGGTGGTGACGATTTTCCGCTGGGGCAGCTTGCCCTTCAGGGTTTCTTCCACGCTCTTTAAGGGGTCAGCTGCGCCGGTGACACGCATGGCAGCATACACATAAGCGCGGCTTGCCAGGGGGTCACGGATTGCGCCGCCGATGCAGGTGGCAGCGCCGCCGAAGGGTTCAATCTCCGTGGGGTGGTTGTGGGTTTCGTTCTTAAACAGCAGCAGCCAGGGCTGCTCCTCGCCGTCCACCGTTACGGTCATGCGAACGGTGCAGGCGTTGATTTCCTCGGATTCGTACAGCTTGTCCAGATAGCCGTTACGCCGCAAATATTTGCCCGCCAGAGTGCCGATGTCCATCAGATTGATGGGCTTGTTCCGACCCAGCGCCTTACGGGTGGCGATGTATTCTTCATAGGCAGACTGCAAAAGGCTGTCCTGGAAGACCACGGAATCAATGGTAGTATTGAAGGTGGTGTGGCGGCAGTGGTCGGACCAGTAGGTATCAATCATCCGGATTTCCGTAATGGTGGGATTCCGGTTTTCGGTTTTGAAATAGTCCTGGCAGAAGGTAATGTCGTCCAAATCCATGGCAAGACCCAAGTCCTTTACCATTTGGGCAAGACCGTCCCGGTCCAAATCCAGGAAACCGTCCACGGTGGCCACGGATTCGGGAACGGTGACCTCCAGCTCCAGCGTCTGGGGCAGGTCCAGGCTGGCCTCCCGGCATTCCACCGGGTTAATCACATGGCGGCGGATGGCGGAGATGTCCTCATCGGACAGCTTACCCTCCAGCACATACACCTTGGCGGTGCGCACCAGCGGCCGCTCTCCCTGGGAAAGAATCTGGATACACTGGGCGGCGGAATCTGCCCGCTGGTCAAACTGACCGGGCAGGGGCTCTACCGCAAACACCACCTGTCCTTTGGGGACATCGTAGCTGACGGTATCCAGCTGGGGCTCGGAAAAGACCATATTTACGGCATAGGAAAACAGGGTTTCGTCAATTTTCTCCACATCGTACCGGTTCAGAACCCGCACGCCGGTGAGTCCGGAAATCTGCAAAAACTCCCGGGCTTCCCGCAAAAGGCCGTCGGCCTCGTGGGTTTGACCCTGCTTTTTCTCAACATATACGCGATATACCATGAGATTTCCTCCCAAATTATTTCTGTGCCTGCAAAGCACGCTTGCCGATGTCGCTTCTGCGGTAAGCACCCTCGAAGGTAACGCCCTGAGCCAGCCGGTAGGCTTCCTTCACTGCGTTCTCCAGGGTGTCGGCAATGGCGGTGGTGCCGGTGACCCGGCCGCCGGCGGTGAGAAGCTCACCGTTTTCCAGTTTTGCGCCGGCAACAAAGGTTGCGGCCTTGGCTTCCGCCGTCATGGTCATTTTCAGACCCTTTTGGTAGCTGAGGGGGTAGCCTGCGGAGGCGGTTACCACGCAGCAGGCGTGCTTATCGGAAAATTTTACTTCCGTCTGGGTTAGGGTGCCGTTGGTGGTTGCCATCATAACGGTGAGCAAATCGCTTTGAAGCAGGGGGAGTACCACCTGGGTTTCCGGGTCGCCGAACCGGCAGTTGTACTCAATCACCTTGGGTCCCTTGGGGGTCAGCATCAAGCCAAAGTACAGGCATCCCCGGAAGGTTCTGCCCTCGGCATTCATGGCGGCGATGGTGGGCAGGAAGATTTCTTCCATGCACTGTTTGGCAATGTCCTCGGTATAGTAGGGGTTGGGGGCGACAGTGCCCATGCCGCCGGTGTTCAGGCCGGTGTCGTTGTCACCGATGCGCTTGTGGTCCATGGAGGAAACCATGGGCTTTACGCATTTGCCGTCGGTAAAGGCAAGGACGGAGACCTCCGGGCCGGTGAGAAATTCCTCAATGACCACGGTGGAGCCGGATTTGCCGAACTTGGCGTTTGCCATCATGTCGGTAACCGCTTCCTCCGCTTCTTCCCGGGTCTGGGCGATGATCACGCCCTTGCCCAATGCCAGACCGTCGGCTTTGATGACGGTGGGGATGGGGGCGGTGCGGACATACTCCAGCGCTTTATCCAGCTCCGTGAAGATTTCATAGGCGGCGGTGGGAATACTGTATTTCTTCATCAAATCCTTGGCAAAGGCCTTGCTGCCTTCGATAATGGCGGCATTGGCGTTGGGGCCGAAGCAGGGAATACCGATTTCCGTCAAACGATCCACGCAGCCTAAGACCAGGGGATCGTCGGGGGCGACGACTGCATAGTCAATGGCATTTTCCTTGGCGAAGGCAACGATTTTCTCAATATCCGTCGCGCCGATGCCGGTGCAAATGGCATCCTCTGCCATGCCGCCGTTACCCGGGGCTGCGAAGATTTCCGTTACAGAAGGATTCTTTTTCAGACTTTTGATGATGGCGTGCTCACGGCCACCGCCACCAACCACGAGTATTTTCATGGATTACCTCCAAGTACATTTATGCATTGTTGGACGATGGGATGCTCCAAGCCTCCCCTGTGTAAGGGGAGGTGGGTCAGCGCAAGCTGACCCGGAGGGGTTGTGGATCAATCCCTCAGTCAGCTTCGCTGACAGCTCCCTTTGCACAAGGGAGCCTTATTAGTGATGGAACAGGCGCATGCCGGTAAAGGCCATCACCATGTTGTTTTTATCGCACTCGGCAATTACCAGATCGTCCCGGATGGAGCCGCCGGGGTCTGCCACATAGCTGACGCCGGAGGCCTTTGCCCGCTTGATGGAGTCGGCAAAGGGGAAGAAGGCATCGCTGCCCAGGCTGACGCCGGTACGGGAATCCAGGAAGGCCCGCTTTTCCTCTGCGGTCAGAGGCTCGGGACGGGTGGTGAAGTAATTCTGCCAGATGCCCTCGGCGCATACATCCTCTTCGTTGCCGTTGATGTAGCCGTCGATGACATTGTCACGGCCGGGACGGCCCAGATCCTCCCGGAAGGGCAGCGCCAGGGTCTTGGGGTGCTGGCGCAGGAACCAGGTGTCTGCCTTACCGCCGGCAAGACGGGTGCAGTGAACGCGGGACTGCTGACCGGCACCGACGCCGATTGCCTGGCCGTCGTAGGCAAAGCAAACGGAGTTGGACTGGGTGTATTTCAGGGTGATCAGGGAAAGAATCAGGTCAATTTTTGCCGCCTCGGGCAGCTCCTTGTTGGCGGTGACGATGTTCTCCAGCAGATGCTCGCCAATGCGGAAATTGTTCCGGCCCTGCTGGAAGGTGATGCCGAACACATCCTTGGTCTCCTGCTCGGCAGGGACAAAGTTTTCGTCGATGGCAACTACATTGTAGTTGCCGCCCCGCTTGGTCTTCAGAATCTCCAGCGCCTCGGGGGTGTAGCCGGGGGCAATCACACCGTCGGAAACTTCCCGGGCAATCAAGCTGGCGGTGAGGGCATCGCAGGTGTCGGACAGGGCAACCCAGTCTCCGAAGGAGCACAGCCGGTCAGCGCCCCGGGCCCGGACATAGGCGCAGGCCAGAGGGCTCTCGTCCAGACCTTCAATGTCTTCCACAAAGCAGGCCTTCTTCAGCTCCAGGGGCAGCACCTTGCCAACAGCGGCAGAGGTGGGGGAAACGTGCTTAAAGGAGGTGGCGGCGCACATGCCGGTGGCGGCCTTCAGCTCCTTAACCAGCTGCCAGGAGTTCAGCGCGTCCAGGAAATTGATGTAGCCGGGACGGCCGTTGAGAATGGTGATGGGCAGCTCGCTGCCGTCTTTCATGTAGATGGATGCCGGCTTCTGATTGGGGTTGCAGCCGTACTTCAGTTCAAATTCTTTCATAACAGTTTCCTCCCTTACTGGTGCTTATTGAGAATCCGCTGCTCGTATTTACCGCTTTCCAGGTCGGTGTAGCGGACGAACAGGGAAATCTTGTTGTCTTCGTTCAAATTCTGCCACAGCTCGTCGGTGAAGGCGTCGATGTCGGCAGGAATGCTGACCCGCTCCGGCTCACCCTGGAAGGTGGGGATTACGGGATTGCCGTCGCACACATAGGTGTGGAGGAAATGACCCAGGCCGGCAGTGGCGGGATACTCGTAGAAGAAACGGGCGCAGGCGTTACCGTCGGGGTCGGCGGCCTTCAGAATGGACATCTTGTAGCTGCCGTCGCCTGCCTGGATGCCGGAAATCCGGGGTGTCCAGTTGGGCTTGTCGTCTTCAAACTGGCGAGTGCGCAGGGCAGCCTCCCAGCTTTCACCCCGGGCAAGGTACTGCCAGATGGTATCGGTCTGGTCGCCGTTGGTGACAATCAGACCCTTGCCGATTTGGCGGACGGGGTGATAGATAATCAGATGGGGGTCCACCATCAAACTGGGGTCGTGGGCCTCGGTGCGAATGCCGTCGGGCTCTAAAGCGAACACCCGGTTCCGGGAGTTGACGCTGCGGCCCATGATGAAATAGGCGGCCACGGCGGTTTTGCCGTCGGGGGTGACGCCCAGTACGATACCGCGGCCGGGGTAGGTATTACCGCTGAGCCGCTGCGCCATGGAAGGCGTTTCATATACATTCATAAAGTAGACCTCCAAGATTTTTTGTAATTTACAGACCGGCGCAGACCGTTTCTGCCGCCTGGGGCAGGAGAATCCATTCTGCCTGCTCCATGACCCGCTTCTGCAGTATTTCCGGGGTGTCCCCGGGGAGAATTTCCACGCTCTTCTGGGCGATGATTTCGCCGCCGTCGGGAATTTCGTTGACATAGTGAACCGTAGCGCCGGTGAGCTTTACGCCGTAGGCAAGGGCCGCCTCATGGACCTTCAGCCCGTAAAAACCCTCGCCGCAGAAGGAAGGAATCAGGCTGGGGTGGACATTGAGAATCCGCTTGGGATAGCGGCCGGTGAAGTGGGCGGTGAGAATGGTCATAAAGCCTGCCAGAATGATGACATCAATGTTATGCTCCGTAAGCACTTCCATCAGCCGGTCTTCAAAGGCAAGCTGGCTGCCCAGCTCTTTTTTCAGCACAGTTTCCGTGGCGATGCCCGCCTTTTTTGCCCGCTCCAGGGCGTAAGCAGAGGCGTTGTTGGCAACCACAAGGGCAATTTCGCCGCTTTGCAGCACCTTTCCCTGGGCGTCAATCAGCGCCTGTAGGTTAGTGCCGCCGCCGGAAACCAGAACGGCAATCCGCTTTTTCATTCCAGAATCACCTTTTCCTCGGACGCGATGATTTCACCGATGACATAGGCGGACTCACCGTTGGCGGTGAGAATGTCCAGTGCGGTCTGTACCTGCTCTTTGGGTACGACCACACTCATGCCCACGCCCATGTTGTAGGTGTTGAACATATCCCGCTCAGGGATATTGCCGGTCTTGGCAATCAGGTCGAAAATAGGCAGAACCCGAACTGCGGACTTGTCAATCTTGGCGCCCAGACCGTCGGGAATGGAGCGGGGGATGTTTTCGTAGAAGCCGCCGCCGGTGATGTGGGAGATGCCCTTGACATCCACCTTTTCCAGCAGCGCCAGAATGGCTTTCACATAGATACGGGTGGGCACCAGAAGGGCCTCGGCAACGGTCTTGCCGCCCAGCTCTTCCTTGGGAACATACAGCTGGGGGTTGTTGTTATCGATATCGAACACCTTCCGGCACAGGCTGAAGCCGTTGCTGTGAATGCCGGTGGAGGCCAGAGCGATGACCACATCGCCGGCGGCCATGCGGGTGTTGTCGATGATTTTCTTCTTGTCCACGATACCCACGGCAAAGCCGGCCAGGTCGTAGTCTTCCACCGGCATCATGCCGGGGTGCTCTGCGGTTTCGCCGCCAATCAGCGCTGCGCCGGACTGAACACAGCCCTCTGCCACGCCGCCGACGATGGCAGCGATTTTCTCGGGAATGTTCTTGCCGCAGGCAATATAGTCCAGGAAGAACAGGGGCTTTGCGCCGCAGCAGATAATATCGTTGACGCACATGGCAACGGCATCGATACCGATGGTATCATGCTTGTCCATGAGAATTGCCAGCTTTACCTTGGTGCCGCAGCCGTCAGTGCCGGAGACCAGCACCGGCTCTTCCATGCCGGCAATGGGCAAACCGAAGCAGCCGCCGAAACCGCCCACATCGTCCAGGCAGCCCTCATTCCGGGTGCGGGCGACATGCTTTTTCATCAGTTCCACTGCTTTGTAGCCGGCGGTGATGTCCACACCGGCAGCAGCATAGCTGGCAGAATAGGAATTTTTATGGTCCATAACAAAGCTCCTTTCGTTACTCTTTGCCGTTCCAGCAGTAGGTACAAACCTCACAGGGGTTTAAGCCAATGGCTTCCAGCACGCCCTCTAAGGATTGGTATTCCAGAGAGGAAAAATGGAATTTATCGCAGATTGCCTGCCGCAGCTTTTGGCCACGTTCCGTTTTGCTATCCACGTACTCGTCGATGTGGTTTAAGCCCTCCTCGCCCTCCAGCTCCAGAATGGTGCTGCGGGCAATCAGGTCGTTGTCGGAGGTGGACCGGGAGAAATTCAGATATTTGCAGGCGTACATAATGGGCGGGCAGGCCGAGCGCATATGCACTTCCTTGGCGCCATGCTCATAGAGGAAGTCCACGGTGCCCCTCAGCTGGGTGCCCCGGACGATACTGTCGTCCACAAACAGCAGCTTTTTGTCCCGAATCAAATCGTGGACGGGAATCTGCTTCATCTTTGCCACCATATTCCGCTCTCCCTGGGTGGCGGGCATAAAGCTCCGGGGCCAGGTGGGGGTGTACTTGATGAAGGGGCGGGCAAAGGGTATGCCGCTTTCGTTGGCGTAGCCGATGGCGTGGGGCGTTCCGGAATCCGGCACGCCGCCTACATAGTCAATGTCCTGGGCGATGCCCCGCTCTTTATCTGCCCGGGCCATAATCTGGCCGTTGCGGTAGCGCATGACTTCCACATTGATGCCTTCGTAGGAGGCGGTGGAGAAGCCGTAGTAGCTCCACAGGAAGCCGCAGACCTTCTTGCACTTCAAAGGCTCGGCAAGAACCGTAACCCCCTCGGGGGAGATTTCCACAATTTCACCGGGGCCCAGCTCCCGAACCACCTCGTAGCCCAGCTTGGTGCCGGCAAAGTCCTCAAAGGTGACGCAGTAGCCGTCCTCGTTTTTGCCGATGACGATGGGCAGCCGACCCATCAAATCCCGGGCGGCAATCAGATTGCCCCCCTCCTTCAGAATCAGAATGGAGGAAGTGCCCTCGATTTGCTCCTGAGCATAGCGGATGCCCTCGGCAAGGGTGGCCTTTTGCGCCATCAAGGATGCCAGCAGCTCGTTGGAGTTTACACGGCCGCCGGTCATAGCGTCGAAATGCACACCGGAGTCCTGAACAAACCGGGCAATCAGCTCATTGGCGTTGCGGATGACACCGATGGTACTGATCGCGAATACGCCGAAACGGGACCGGATCAAAATGGGCTGGGGGTCGCTGTCGCTGATAGAGCCGATGGCACCGGTGCCCTGCATGGTCTCCACAATATGTTCAAATTTGGTACGGAAAGGGGAATTTTCAATGCTGTGGATTTCCCGCTGCATACCCTTTTCTTCGCTCCATGCCGCCATGCCGCCCCGACGGGTTCCCAGATGGGAATGGTAGTCGGTGCCGAAAAATACATCCATGACGCAGTTTCTGCGGGAAGTTACTCCAAAAAAGCCGCCCATAAAATCTAACGCTCCTTTGTTATGCGAAAAACAGCTTGTTCAGGGTCATGGGGTCAACATACTGACCGTCCTTGTAAACACGCATGTTGCCGGAGGCAACTTCGTCGATGAGCATCACATTGCCATCGGCATCGTAGCCGAACTCGAACTTGATGTCATACAGCTCTAAGCCCTTGGCAGCCAGGTCGTCTGCAACGATCTTGGTGATGGCCTGGGTCTGGGCCTTCAGGGAATCGTACTGCTGGGCAGTCATAACACCCAGATCTACCAGACCGTCCTTGGTAACCAGAGGATCGCCCTTTTCGTCGTTCTTGAAGGTGGTCTCCACATAGTAGGGAAGATCCTGACCCTCGGTGCAGTATTCACTGTAGCGGCGCAGGAAAGAGCCCACAGCCTTGCGGCGGCAGATGTCCTCCAGACCCTTGCCGAATACCTTGGCGCTGAGGACTTCCATGGTGGTGTCTTCCAGGTTGGCAGAAACATAGTGGGTGCGGATGCCGGCGGCATTGATCTTTTCAAAGTAGTAAATGCTCATGCGCAGGTTCACATCGCCCACGCCCTCGATGGTCAGACCAACGGAGTTCTCGCCGGGGTCAAACACGCCGTCCTTGCCGGTGCAGTCGTCTTTAAACTTCAGCAGGCAGTTTCCGTTGGGCAGAGCATAAACGTTCTTGGTTTTTCCGGTGTAAAGCAGAGTCAGGTTTTCCATAATCAGTACCTCTTTCTTAAAAATTCATTGAGAATTGGATTTACAGTTCAGTCTGGAGCGCCGCGTCCTTGGCAAGCACCTTTTGGGCGTCGGCGGCGCGCTTTTCGTCCAGCTTTTTGGCAAGGGAGGCGTCCTCCACGGCAAGAATCTGGATGGCAAGCAAAGCGGCATTGACAGCCCCGTCTACCGCTACGGTGGCTACGGGGATTCCGGAGGGCATCTGTACGGTAGAAAGCAAGGCATCAATGCCGTTTGTAAAGGTTGTGGACTTCATGGGAATACCGATGACCGGCAGAGTGGTATTGGCGGCCAGAGCGCCTGCCAAATGTGCAGCCATACCCGCCGCGGCGATGATTACGCCGAAGCCGTTATTCCGGGCATTTTCGGAAAATGCCTTTGCCTGCACCGGGGTGCGGTGGGCAGAGTAGACGTGCATCTCGCAGGGAACGCCAAAGCTCTTCAGCGTGTCGGCGGCTTTGCGGACCACTGGCAGGTCGCTGTCGCTGCCCATGATGATGGCAACTTTCTTCATAAACATTACCTCCTTGGATTCAAAACAAAAAAGGGCACACTTCTTCCGTCTTTGGAAAAAAGTGCGCCCAGACGGTCGGCTCCTATCAGCCTCTGCTCCACGTGGTAACCCACTGATCCGTCAGTCACAGAAGCCCTCTTTTTCGGATAGATACATTATAACATAAGAAACCCGATTTCGTCAATTCGGCAATCAGCCAGTTTCCGACATTTTCTATAGGATTCGGCTGTGAATCTTGCCAGTTTTTCACAGCTGTTCGGTCCAACGGGCGGCCCGCTGCTTCATTTCGGACAGAACCTTGGTTAGCAGTGCCAGCTCTTCTTCCGTAAGCCCTTCGGTGATATAGCCCTCCCATTCCAGAAGCACCCCTTGGATTTGGGGCAGCAGTGCCATGGCCTTTTCCGTGGGGTACAGCTCCATCACCCGGCGGTCTGCCTGGGAGGGCACCCGGCGAATGAAGCCTTCCTCCTCCAGCACCGCAACCTGGCGGGCGATGTTGCTTTTGTTGATGAAAATGGCCTGGGCCAGCTTGTCCTGAGAAATGCCGGGGTTGTGGCAGATTTCCATGAGATAGCTGGTGTGGCAGGACTTTAAACCCAGGGGCGCAACCTTTTCGCTGCGGTATTGTACATCGCACCGGGCGATGGACAGAATGTTCCGGTTAATCTGGGACACAGGCAGTCTCCTTCCCGTTGGTTTCAGATACGGTTATTGTACTATTTTCTTGCCGGAATGTAAAGGATTTTTGTTGCGTCGGGGTGGATTGTGTGGTATTCTGGTGATAACGAACCGCCCGGAAAGGGGATGCGTATGATGAAAAGATTAAGACGGGGACTGCTGGCGCTGATTCTGGTCCTATCTTTACTGCTCAGCGGCTGTAATGCCGCCGCGCTGGGGGACTTTTTCCAGCAGCTTGGAAGTGTCCTGCAAAGCGGAATGTCGGTGCCCTTCTCGGACATGGAATATTCCCGCCCGGAGCTCGCTGCGTTCCGGGAGCAGACGGAAAAAACCGAGACCCTTGCCCAAACCGAGACCGACGTAAATAAGCTGATGGAGGAGGTTTACGCCTGCTATGAGCTTTATTACGACTTTTATACCAACTATATTCTGGCGAATATCCACTATTGCGCCGATGTGACGGATATCTACTGGGATGAGGAATATCAGCATTGTTTGTCCTATACCAGCGAGGTGGATGCCGCCATGGATTCTTTGCTGTATGCCCTGGCGGACTGCCCTCTGCGCCAGGAGCTGGAGAAGGACGATTTCTTCGGCGAGGGCTTTTTCAGCGCCTACGAGGGGGATTCTCTGTGGGATGAAACCTTTACCGCACTGATGGATCAGGAGGCAGACCTGCTGGCGGAGTATTACGACCTGAGCGCCCAGGCAAGCCCATACATGGCCTATTCCAATGCCTACTTTACGGAGTGGGGCACAAAGTTTATCGATTTATTTGCCCGGCTTCTGGCCCTGCGCCAGGAGATTGCCGACTATGCCGGCTATGAAAATTACATCGGCTTTGCCTACGATTTTTACTACGACCGGGACTACACCCCGGAGCAGGCGGTTTCCCTGATGGGGGAAATCCAGACGGAGCTTGTGCCCCTTTACACCCAGCTGCCCGACAGTGTCCGGTATCCCGGCTATGCCCCCTGCACGCAGGCGCAGATTTTCCAATATGTAAAGTCTGCGGCAGAGGAAATGGGCGGCACGATGTACGATGCCTTTCAGCTGATGGAGAAAAACGGGCTGTACAACACCGCCATCAGCAACAAAAAATATGATGCCTCCTTTGAGGT
Source organism: Faecousia sp. (assembly GCA_045579965.1). Taxonomy (GTDB): domain Bacteria; phylum Bacillota; class Clostridia; order Oscillospirales; family Oscillospiraceae; genus Faecousia. The sequence continues at coordinate 1,329 of JAZNMX010000047.1, read as the reverse complement.
GTTCCTGCCCAATTATTACGCCCCTTACGTTTTCCTGAACCCCCAGGGAATTGCCGCGGATCAGCTGACCTTTGCCCACGAATTCGGCCATTTCTGCAACGATTACGCCGCCGGCGGTACGGTGGCGGGGGTGGATGTGGCGGAGGTGTTTTCCCAGGCCATGGAGTACTTAAGCCTGTGCTACAACCGGCAGGGAAGTGTTCTGGAGCCGGTGAAAATGGCAGACACACTGGGGCTGTTCGTGGAGCAGTCCGCCTACGCCAGCTTTGAGCACCGGGTGTACCAGCTCAAGGGTGAGGAGATTACCCCGGAAAATATTCTCGGGGTTTATCAGAAAGTGGGGGAGGACTTCGGCTTCGTGGGCGGCGGCTGGGACAGCCGGGAATTTGTGATGATTCCCCATTTCTTTACCAATCCCCTGTATATTATCAGCTATGTGGTCAGCGCCGATGCCGCTATGCAGATTTACCAGGCGGAACTGAAGGAGAAGGGCGCCGGACTTGCCCTGATGGAAGAGAATCTGGATACCAATCAGGCCCAGTTCCTGGCATTTGTGGAGGAGGCGGGGCTTACTTCGCCCTTTACCCCCGGCCGGGCAGCCGCGCTGCGGGATACCCTCCGCGCCGGCATTTGGGGCCAGTAAGAGGAGGAAAGCGGACGACCGATGGTCGCCCCTACAAGCAGAACCGGTCAGAATTCCCGCTGTCATTCCGAGACCGGCAAAGCCGGCCGTGGGAATCTCCTGGTACAATTTCTCGACCAGCTGTGCAGGAACAAGCCTTTCCCCGGGAGATTGCCACGTCGGGCTTACGCCCTCCTCGCAATGACAGTAAGGACGGAGATTGTGCTATCATAGCCGGGGCTTACGCCCCGGAGGACTCTCCCACAAAAAGATAAATACCCGCCAACACCCGCAAGGGGTGCCGTCGGGCATTTATAGACTCTCCCCCCGGTCTAAAAAAGTGTCCACCGGACACTTTTTTACCTCGCTGCGCTCGGTCGCCCTCTTCGAGTCCCATCATACCATAAAGAAAGGGCAGTCCAAAAGGACTGCGTTTTCTTTATGGGGTGGGTGATGGGACTCGAACCCACAACGCCTGGAACCACAATCCAGTGCTCTGCCAATTGAACTACACCCACCATATTTGATTTTTAATCCTAAGCGAAAGTTGGCACGCCAGGAGGGACTCGAACCCCCGACCTACTGCTTAGAAGGCAGTTGCTCTATCCAGCTGAGCTACTGGCGCATTTCTATGGAGCGGGTGACGGGAATCGGACCCGCGTATCCAGCTTGGAAGGCTGGTGTTCTACCATTGAACTACACCCGCA
>JAZNMX010000046.1:0-17354 GCA_045579965.1 Faecousia sp. | reverse complement strand
TCGATGTAGCCGATACGGGAGCCGGCGTCAGCAGAGTTGACGATGGGCTTGCCGTTGGTACGGTTGTAAACCTTGATACCGGCTTCGATAGCCTTCATGTTGGCAGTATCCAGAGCCAGAGGAACGTTGTTGAAGTTCTCCTGCAGCAGCTTGACAGCCCACATCATACGCTCGGGACCGTCCTTCTCAGCAGGTCCGATGTTCACATCCAGGTAGGTAGCGCCGGCCTTGATCTGGGCAGCGGCACGCTCCAGAATGGGAGCGGGGTCACGCTCGTCCATAGCCTTGCGGATAGCAGGAGCGATGCAGTGGATGCGCTCGCCGATGGTAACGAACTGCTTGGACTCGGGGTTGTAGCCCTTGTAGCTGACGCCCATATCCACAACTTCGATCTTGGGAACGCGGGTCTCCAGCAGCTCCTCGAAGCTCAGCTCCTTGACCTCTTCCTTCACGCCGGCAGCAGCCTTGGCAGCATTTTCAGCAGCGGCGGCAGCGGCAGCGCCCTCGTATTCCTTATCCTTCATGTACTTGGGCAGCTGAACGGCCTCCAGAGGACCGACAACCACATTCCACTCAGGCAGCTTCTCCTGAATCTCACCCTTCATAACGGCAACCTTGCCGGGGATGATCAGAGTGCGGTTCTTGATCTTGTTGGCAATGTCCAGCTCCTCGAAGGTCTTCTTAACGGTGGAGGAGGAGAACTTACCGGCAGCCCAGGCAGTCAGAACGGACATACCGGAGGCATCGGTGATGATCAGGTTAACCGGCTGGTTGGAGCGCTCCAGTTCACCGGAAACCAGGAAGTAAGTCAGAGCGAAGTCAACGGTCAGAGCACAGGGGCTGTTCTCGTCAGCGCCGTTCAGGGGGTATATCTTAGCCTCCACCTTCATGGGCTTCTGAGGATCGGTGTAGATGTTCTGACGCAGGCCGTACAGAGGCAGAGCCTGAGCATAGTTCATGCCGTCCATGACGATGATGGAAGCGTACTTCTCAGTGAACATGGAAGCATAAGCGGTCTGCAGGTGGGCATCACCCTTGGCAAACTTCACCAGGTTGACGATGGAGGGGTAACCGAAGCTGCGGTCACCGTCCTTAATGGCGGTACGGCGAACCAGAACGGCATTGGCCAGAGTCTCCTTGGCGGTCTTGCCGGTCACATCCAGAACCAGATTCTTGTTGCCCTTGGCTTCCAGATTCTTTACGGTGTCGTACAGGTCGGAGATGTTCTCGGCCCAAACGCCCAGAGCAACACCGGCAGCGGTAGCCACTTCGTTCATTGCTTCCCAGTTGGCGGGGGTAGCGCCGTCGAGAATCACGTTCTTGCCGGCAACTGCCAGAGCAGCCTTGGCGCACTCCACATCCCAGCACTCCAGAACCAGAGCGCGGCCGGTAGCGGCGGCCTTCTCCACCAGCTTGGCGTAAACGGCGGGGTCAGCCTGGTTGTTGGCAACCTGGACAAACTCCACGTACATTCTCTCACCGATACGCTCGTAGTCAACCTTCTGCAGCTCAGCCAGCTTGGCATCTACGGTTGCCTCGTCCATGCAGGTGCAGACGGAAACAGCGTACAGGTTCTTGTTAACCAGGGTCTTCTCGTGACGGAACAGAACGGTTTCGCCGCCCAGCTTGTGCTCGCCCACGGAGATGGTCTTCATGGGAGGTGCGGTCTGCTCGTTGAGCATTGCCTTTGCTTCATCAGAGAAATAGGGGCACTTGTCGATTTCCACAGCGCCCTGGGCCACCTTCATGCAGAATGCCATACAGGTGGGGCTGCCGCACTCCTTACAGTTCTTCTTGGGAGACAGCTTAAAAATGTCAAGACCTTTCAAAGCCATGGTATGTATCCTCCTTCCGATTAGCAGAGTTCAGTAATGAACTTCTTGATGGTTGCCACAGCAACGGGGTGACGCATGATCACAGCGTCAGCACCGCCGGTCAGGTTGGCAGCGGCAGTGGAAACTTCCATGCCGATTGCCCGCTCTTCGGCGTTGCCCCATGTGGGCTCGTCTTCCTCGGAAGCAGTGGATTCCTTCACGCCCCAGGTATCGGTAGATACGGGAGCAATGATGGGCATCTGCAGGTCTGCATCGGCCTGAGCCAGAGCAGCAGCGCGAACCCGGTCCAGAGTGGAGGCCACATACTCGTAGCCGTAGCCAACAGCAGCGGTACCGATGTTCATCACGATAGACTCAGCGGGAACGGTCAGGCCCTTGAGCATGATGTTCAGCTGCTTGGCCAGGTTGATGTCGTCAGCGGTTTCTGCGCCAACCTTCTGGCCGTAAGCCAGAGCGACGGAAGCGCCCACGGTCTTGTAGTCCTCGGACTTGGCGGACAGAACCAGAATGTTCTTGCCCTGCAGAGCCTCGGAAATCTTGCTGAACAGCTCTCCGTCCTTTTCCATGTTCTTGCAGCCCATGATGACGATGGGCATGGAAACGGCCTCGGCAACTGCCTTGGCATCGGCAACGCAGTCGGCAACGGGGCGGTCAGCGCCGTTGGGGTCAGCGGATTCAAAATGCAGGCACAGGAAGTCTGCGCCTTCCATGGACTCGGCCTTCTTGGCGCGCTCAGCCATGGTGTTGCAGCCGGCGTAGAACTCTACCAGACCGGGAGCGGTCCACTCGGCAGCGGTGTCGGAAATCTCCACGCCGATTTTCGGTGCGTGCTCGATGGCAGCATCGAAGGTGTAGAAAGGCAGCACATTCTGGCCGCCGATGACGATTGCCTTGTCACCGGTGCCCAGGGTCACGGCATTGATCTTGCCGCTGAAGGGCTGCGTCTTGGGTACGAAAGACATGATAATAATCCCCCTTGATATTTTTTCATGCACATTTGTGCAAATTTAACTTGTTTACAGACCGATGGATTCCAGGATTCCCTTCAGTGCGGTTTTCATCGGGTTATCCTTGGGCAGGCGGGCACTGGGTGTGCCCTCGCAGTCGCAGCGATACACAGCCTCATCCTGAGGCAGCACGCCAAAGAGCGTCAGACCGTGCTTCTCGATTTCCTCCCGGATTCCCGCATCCAGCACACCGCCGGGCGCCCGGTTCACAATCAGTCCCATTTTGCCGGGCTTTAATTCCATTTCGTCGATCATCTCGGCGATTCTTGCCACCGCCTGGATACCCCGGCGGGAGCAGTCGGAAATCAGCAGCATGGTGTCCACATGGGGCAGCGTGCCCCGGGCCACATGCTCCAGGCCCGCTTCGTTGTCCATCACAACGTAGCTGTAATTCTTGGCATACTTGTCCACTTGGGTCTTGAGGACACCGTTGACATAGCAGTAGCAGCCCTTTCCCTGGGTTCTGCCCATAATCAGCATGTCAAAATCGTCCTCCTCAATGAGTGCGGAGTTGAATTTGAATTCGGCGTAATCCGCCTTGGTCATGCCGGCAGGGATGGTGCCCTTCATTTCCGCCCGGGCCATCTCCTCGCGGATTTCGCCCAGAGTGGTGTCTGCCTCCACACCCAGAACCTCGTTGAGGTTGGCGTTGGCGTCAGCGTCTACCACCAGCAGAGGACCGTCATTTTTGCGGCACAGATAGTCAATGAGCATGCCGCAGGTTGTGGTTTTTCCTACGCCGCCTTTTCCGGCGACGGCAATGGTATGAGGCATAGGTGTTCTCCTTTAACGGGAATTAAACCAAATCCAGAAGACCGGCTTCCTTGGCAATGTAGGCAACATCCTCGTACTTGTTCAGTGCGTACAGATGGATGCCGTTGATGCCGCAGGCGCGGTACTCGTCAATCTGGTTGATGGTGTATTCAATGCCCGCCTTGCGGAAGCTCTCCTTCTTGCCTTCCACATCCGCGTCGAAGGGATCCTTGACGAAGGGATTGGGGAAGATCCAGTTCTTGGAGATGATTTCGCACAGCGCTCTGGGCATGACACAGCCGTTGCGGCTCAGGGCCATGTTGATGGTTGCTGCCTGGTCCAGGATGGGCATGATACCCACATCCACGGGCATCCAGATGCCGGCTGCCCGAATGGCGTCCAGCCAGTAGCGGAACTGGTCCATATCCCAGCAGAGCTGGGTCATAATGTAGTCGGCGCCGTTGTCCTGCTTCTGCTTCAGGAATGCGATATCCGCCTCCAGAGAGCGGCAGGCAATGTGGCCCTCGGGAGAGCCGGCCACCGCGATGGTGAACTTGTCGCCAAATTCCTTGCGGACAAACTTCACAAGCTCGGTAGCATAGTGCAGGTCGCCGCCGGTGCCGGTCCAGCCAAAGGGCAGGTCGCCCCGCAGAGCCAGCATGTGGTTGATTCCGTGGTCCAGATAATTCTGCAGCTGCTCACGGATCCCTTCCTTGGTATTGCCGATGCAGGTAAAGTGGGTTACGCCCACAGTCTTGCCATCCTTGACAATCTTATCCAGAACTTCCAGATTCTTTCCTACATTGGTGCCGCCGGCGCCGTAGGTGCAGGAAATATAGTCGGGGTTGAGGGTATACAGCTGATCCAGCACACCGCCCTCACCGCACAGCTTTTCCATGCCTATATCGGTCTTGGGTGGGAAAACCTCGAAGGAAAAAGCGCTCCGGGTTTCCAGGATCTCCATTACAGACATTATGTTTCTTTCTACCTCCCGTGCGGCACCTGCCGCAGTTTTGCGATTGTGAATTTTGGGCGTAATGCGCCCATATCCATACAACGGTATCATAGCACATTGCCCCCATAAATTCAACCCATATTTTATAAGATTTTGACATTTTCCTCCGGTCCTTCTGTTTGATAATCATAACCACCGGCCGTGCCGGTGGTATGCACTAGCCCCCTTAGAGCCTATTGCCAGCCGAGCCTATAGGCTCATCAAATCTTCTTTCGTTTGCATGTCCTGCCCTACCACCGCAGATGCGGTTATGCGCAAACCAAAGGCTCCCTTGTGTAAAGGGTAAGCGAAGCGTCGCCGTGGGAGTGAATGACAGCCCAGTGGGCTGTCAGAGCCACGGTGGGGCCCTCCGTAGAGGGCTGTCACGCGGACAGCGTGACTGAGGGATTGTCACTATGAAAACAACCCCTCCGCCCAGTGTGCGCACTGGGCACCTCCCCTTACACAGGGGAGGCTTGCCGCTGCGGCGGAACAAGGCATAGCTAAAGCTTTTTGGAACCACCGGCACAGCCGGTGCTTTTCTCTTATGAAAAAGGAAAGGACACCCCGTTCGGGGTGTCCTGCTGTTTGGAGCGGGTAATGGGAATCGAACCCACCTCTCAAGCTTGGGAAGCTGGCATTCTACCGATGAACTATACCCGCATCGGTAACAGCATTATAGCAAGGCAATCCGGAAATTGCAACCTTTTTTTGTCGACGGTTTTTTCTCTTGCAAAATGGCAAAAATTGTGATACGCTTGCCTTGGAAAAGGGGGCTTTTTCATGGCGCAATACGAGCTGGTCCGGGAAATTCAGAATCTTTGCCGAAACAACCAGATGCGGGATGTGTTTTTCCAGGAAATCGAAACGGAAAGCCCTATGGAATATGTCCGCAATCTGCTGAAAAGCGGTGATGCGGAACTCTCCGAAGACCGCAAATCCGACGGCTCGGTATCCGTCTACGCCAGCTGCGACGGACTGACCCAGAAATTTATTTTTACCCCTGTCTAACATATTGAATTTGGAGGAAACATCATGGATTTTAAAAAGCGAATTCAAGTCGTCCCCAAGGCAAACCTGTTCACAGAAGAAGGCTACTATGTCTGGTGCGGCACCATGTTCAAGTTCAACAATGCTTACTACATGGTTTATTCCCGCTGGGAGCGCTCCCACGGTTTCCAGGGCTGGGTCACCGACTGCAAGGTCTGCCTTGCCAAGTCCGACACTCTGGAGGGCCAGTTTCACCATGTAAAGGTGCTGTTTGATTACGAGGGCAACAACCCCCAGGAACGGAAGGTTATGCACAACCCCTCCGCCCTGGTTCATAACGGCAGGGTATATCTGTACTTCATGATGACCTACGGCGTAGGCGATGTGTGGGAAAACCGCAACCGCCAGCGCATCGGCGTGGCATGGACAGACGACCCCGAGGGTGAATGGGTAAAAATGCCCAACCCCGTCCTTGACATCACCCCCGGCGGCATCGACTCCCTGATGGTCAGCAACCCCACCGCCACCGTCATGCCCGACGGCAAGATTCTCATGGTTTACAAAGCGGTTGGCGATAAGGATGAACTGCCCAAGGGCGGTCCGGTGATTCTGGGCGCCGCCATCGGCGACACTCCTCTGGGTCCCTTCCACAAATCCGGAAAGCCCCAGTTTGTCAATCCCGAATCCTCCTGGTCGGTGGAAGACCCCTTCATCTGGTATGAAGACGGCTGGTTCTACGCCCTTGTCAAGGACTACACCGGCTACTTTACCAAGGTAAAAACCCACTGGTCCGGCTCTACCGCCCTGTTCCGTTCTGCCAACGGCCTGGACTGGGAACCCGACCCCGAGCATCCTCTGGCCTACACCAACGAGCTGATGTTCGACGACGGCCCGGCAAAGCTGCGGAGTCTGGAGCGCCCTCAGCTCTACATTGAAGACGGCAAAACCAAGGCCCTGCTGTGCGCCTGCGTGTTCTTTGAGGACGAATCCACCGGCTACACCGACTCTGCCATTACCTATAACGTAAAAATCCCGCTGGATTACTAATTGTCCAAAAGGGAGGAAACTGTTGCGAATCGGTATAGAAACCTGCGTTTCCCCGGCTTTCGGCACAAAACCGGCGAAACTCTAAAACTGTAACAAAAAAGAAGCACCCCAGGGTGCTTCTTTTTTATTTGCAAATGTTATTTATAGCCCCATTGAACGGTTGCGCCGCAATCCTTCGCCCAATCCTTGTCCCATGCGGCAGGCTGGCTTTCCGCCTCGCATACAACCGTCCGCTCCGGGATAATCGTCCGGAAGGCTTCTGCGCCCACATAGGTCACGCCGGCAGGAATCCTTACAAACTGCAACGAATCGCAGAAGCGGAATGCGGTAGCTTCGATGGTTTTCAGACTTTGCGGGAAAGATACCGCGCACAATCCGGTGCACTGCCCGAAGGCGCTCTCGCCGATTTCCTCAAACCCCTCATGAAACACAATGCTTTTGATTTCTCTGCAGTCAAAGAATGCTTCTTTTCCAATGCTCTTCAGATTTTTGGACAGCGTCACCTGCTCCAGCTTTTTACACCACCCGAAAGCACCTTCGTCAATAGATGTCACGGAGTCCGGAAGTGTGATGTTTGTCAGCTCCTGACAGTAGTGAAATGCACCTGCGCCAATGGATGTTACCCCCTTGGGAATGGTAATCCGGGTCAAGGGCGTGAAGGATAACAGCGCCTCGGGAATCTCCGTAAGATTGGCAGGCAGTTGAATTTCCTTTAGGGAGCTGCAGGAGCTGAAGACACTTGCCCCCAGCTTGGTATCCGGAGACTGGAAGGTCACGGAAGCAAGGGCGAAACAAGCACCAAAGGCGTACTCGCCCACCTGCTTGATGTTGGCAGGAATGACGATTTCCGTCAAGCTTTCACAGCTGCCAAACATTCCCATGGGAATCTTGGTCCAGGTTGTGGGAATCCGGAAGGATTTCAGACCTCTGCAGCTGGCAAACACTTCATCGCCGATATTCGTCACACTGTCGGAAATGTTGATTGTTTCCAGACTGGGGCATCTCCAGAACGCCCGGTTGCCAATTGTCGTTAAGGTGCTGGGCAGCGTAATCTTCTTCAGATCGCTGCAGTTGTCAAACGCCTCTTCCCCCAACTCCGTAATGCCCTCGGGAATGACAATTTCCTTCAGTCCGAAGCAGCTGGCAAAAGCCTGCTTTCCGATTTTCACGGTATTGGGAATGGTAATGGCGGAAAGGGCATTGCAGTTATAAAAAACATTGTTTTCCAGGACTTTCAGACCGGTGGGCAGGTCGATTCTCTTTAATTGCAGGCAGCCCCTAAAGGCTTCCTCACCGATGGTTGTGATGCCGTTGGGCAGGTTGATCTTTTCAATGTTACTGCCGAAGAACGCCTGCTTTCCGATAAAGGTAATACTCTCCGGCAAAGTAATCTCTGTAACGTTATACAGATTCATCAAGGCTTTGTCGCCGATTCCGGTAACCGGCAGGCCCTGATAGGCAGCGGGAATGGGCAGAACCTGACCGATGAAATCCCGCGCGTTGCTGACTCGATAGGATTTTCCGTCGCTGTTGAGCTGATATTCCAGGCCCTTGACATCGCCGCAGCCGCCGCAAACGCCCATCGTATACATGTGGGGATTGGCAGGAATCTCATCCGTATAGGAGTGGCCGCAGTTTCTGCAGGTATATGTATAAATGCCCGTCAACGCGCAGGTAGGCAACCGGGTTTCCACGCAGTTGTAGGAATGGTTGCAGTTGGTGGGGGCAGGCTCTGTCTGGGGCGGCTGGGTTACCACCGGCTGCGGGGCAGGCTGGGTCGCTGGCGGTTGGGTTGCCGGCGGCTGTGTAGCGGGCTGGCTTTGCACCGGCTCTGTCGCAGGAGGGTTGGTTTCCGGGGGTATGGTTTCCTCCGGCTTAGTATCCTCGGGCTTTGTGTCCTCGGGCTTTGTGTCCTCCGACTTGGAAGCTTCGGGCTTCACATTTTCCCCGCTGGATGGCAAAGGCTTGGATTCCAGCATTTGCTGGCTGTTATCCTGGCTACAGCCGCAAAGGGAGAAAAGCATGGTCAATACAAGGATCCAAATCACAAACCGTTTCATAACCGTTCCTCCTTTTTCTTTCTTTATTTATTATAGCCCAAGCATGCGGCATTTTTCAAGGGGCAACGGCAAAAACCCTCTCCCCGCCCCCGGCGGCGGTCGGGTCGCTCCCCGAAATCGAACCTCCGGTCCGATTCCTGGCACCAAAAAAGAGACACCCGTTGGGTGTCTATTGCCGCTATCCTGTTGCGGTACCCGGCAGCTGCTGCGCATGACGAAGCATGCTTGCATCTTGCCGACCGCTGCCACTCGCTCCCCTCCCTCTCCCCGCCCCCGGCGGCGGTCGGGTCGCTCCCCGAAATCGAACCTCCGGTTCGATTCCTGGCACCAAAAAAGAGACACCCGCTGGGTGTCTCTTTTTTGGTGCCGCTAACCGGAATCGAACCGGTACGCTTTTTACGGCGAGGGATTTTAAGTCCCTTGTGTCTACCTGTTCCACCATAGCGGCGTGGGAACACGGGTATGGTATCACATTTCGCCTTGCCCGTCAAGTTAAAGCTGGTCCAAATTCAGCCGGAAGGGCTCCAGGCAGTTTTTCAGGAACCAGCGCAGCTCCGGCAGTTCGGAATTTTCCAATGCTTCCAGAATGGTCTCGGCAGCGGAATCAAACTCCGTATTGCCCGCCTTTTGCTCATCAATACATTTAATATAAGCAGAAAGCTTGTCTGCCGCCTTCACAATGGGATTTACCGACTCATCAGACTCCAGAATCAGCGGCTCGTAGCTGCCGCGAAGCGCCTCCGGTAGCAGGCTCAGCAGCCGCTGGCCGGCAATATGCTCCACCTGCTTGTAGGCATCCTTAATATCGGAATTGTAGTATTTAATGGGAGTGGGCAGGTCACCGGTCAGGGTTTCCGTGGCATCGTGGAACATTGCCGCCACGGCGCAGCGGTCCGGGTCCGGACCCTCCAGCTTTAAGACATCCCGGCGAATCAGCGCCAGGGCATGGGCAAGCACCGCCACCTGATGGCTGTGCTCCTGAATATTCTCGGAAAAGCTGTTGCGCATCAAGCCCCAGCGGGTAATATAGCGCATTCTGCCCAGCAGGGCATAGAACTCATGGGACATCAGATTTCTCCTGTCATGGTATTAAGGATACCCGGCATTTCCCGGGCGGATTCACAAAAATGGGTAGCACCCGCCTGCTCCAGAACCTCCCGGTCGCGAAAGCCCCAAAGGACACTCAGACAGGGCACACCCCCATTGCGGGCAGTCTGCACATCCACCTCGCTGTCGCCCACATAGATAAACCGGTCAACCCCCAGAATATCCCGGGCGGCAAAGAGCATATCCGGCGCAGGCTTACGGGGCAGCTTTTCCGACTCTCCCAAGGCGTACACCCCGGGAAAATACTGCTGGCACAGCGTCTTCACCGCGGCATCCGGCTTGTTGGAAACAATGGCCACCGGATATTGCCGGGAGATTACCGCCAGCGCCTCCAAAATTCCCTCATAGGGCTTGGTTTTCACCTGGCAATGTGCCCGGTAGTATTCCTGGTAAACCCCAAGAACCGTATCGATAATCTCGTCGCTGAACGCCCCGGGCAGAGCTTTGCGGATCAAATTCCGGGCGCCGGTGCCCACAAACTGACGGACTTCCTCCAGGGTTCTTTCCGGGTAACCGAACCGGGTCAAAGCATAGTTCACGGCATCCTTCAAGTCTTCCAGCGTTTCCAGAAGTGTGCCGTCCAAATCAAACAGAATTCCGGTTTTCATCTTACTTCCCCCAGTTTTTCTTTACCCGGATATCCTCTCCCAGAAACGGAATCCGCAAAAACCCACCCCGCAGCCGGGAAGCAATCTGGGGAGAATACCGCTTTGCCAGATCCTCGGTGTTGAGGTTGGTGGAAATAATGGTGGGCTTTCCGGCAAGCAGCCGGTCGTTAATCAGACTGTACAGCGCGGCGGTAACGAACTGGCCGGGCATCTCCGTACCCAGATCGTCCACAATCAGCAAATCGCAGGCGGTATACTTCACAACTGCCTGGCGCTCTTCCTCGCTGCCGCTGAATTTCGCACGCTCCAGTGCTGTAAACAAATGGGTCGCGGTTTCATAGACCACGCTGTAGCCTCCGTCCGCCACACATCTGGCAATGCAGGCGGAGAGGAAAGTTTTGCCCAGACCGGTATCACCGGAAAACAGCAGATTTCCGGATTTCTCCGTAAAGGTCAGGGCGTATTGCTTGCAGGTTTTGAAGGTCTTTTCCATCACCGAGCGGATATTGACCCCTAGGTTGGCGTCCATTCGGTCGGGGTAATAGTCCAGACGGAACTGGTCAAAATTCTCTCGGCCGCCGCTTAAAAAGGTCAGCTCTTTTTTCTGCTCCTGGCGGCACAGCTCCCGCAGGCATTCGCACATGGTGCTGCCCACATAGCCCTCGCCGCCGCAATGGGCGCAGATGGGAATTTCGTCCAGATAGCCTTCTTCAAAGTGGATTTGCGCCAGCCGGGCCCGCTCTTGCTGAAGGGCCAGATTCTCCTGCTTTGCCTTTTCAATTTCCGCCAAAACATCGCCGCCGGAGAAGGCAGCCTGGGTCGCCGCCAGCATGGTCTGCTGCAGCGCCTTGTCAATCTGGCGAATCCGGGGAACCTGGGCATAGGCCTGCTCCAGATGCTGGCGGTTTTCCAGCTCCCGCTCCAGCTTGGCCTGGGAAAGGCGGGCTCTTGCCCGCTGTACAACCTCTGCACTGTAGCCCATATTATACCTCCTGCATCATTCTGGCGATGGCAGCTTGCTCGTCGCTGTCCAGCTGCCGCTGGGCGGCGGCATCCTTCCGGTCACCGTTTCGGACCTGCTCTGCCGTCTTGTAGCCGGCTTCATGCCAGCTGGTTAAAATCTTATTCATGTAGGGCCAGCGCATTCCGCCGGTGTTGATGCAGGTGCGCTCATAGGCCATGGCAATCACTTCGTTGGAAACGCCCATTTCCAGCCAGCTGAGGGCATATTTTTCCTCTGCCGCCGTCAGGCTTCTGCCCCGAATCTGCAGCAAATCCATCAGCCGGGACAGCCGGGTATTCTTCAGATTCTGCTTCTGGATAAAGGCCACCGCCTCCTCCAGGGTATCAATTCCCATTTCCGCCCAGCGGTAGGCTTCCTTTTCAATGGTCCGCAGGCTGGGATTTCGCAGATTTCCCTTTTGCCTGGCTTTGTCCTTGCAATAAGACACCAGCAGAGAAACCACCTCGCAGGGCAGCCCCAGATACCGGTCGAAGGACAGCAGGATTTTCAGCTCCTCCGTATTCATCGCCCGTCCCAAAAGCCGCTGGATTTCTCCGTAAAGCAGGCGGAAATTCCCGTCCTTGTTCATAGCGGACAGCACATCCGCCTCAGAATAAGCGGGGCGCTCCCCCAAAGGAATGATTTTCTGCTCCTCCTGCCACAGCCCCAGCTGCCGCAGGGTAGCCGCGGCGCACTCTATGCGGGGCTTGGTCATTTGCAGCGCCGTTTCCGCTCCGGCAAGGTCACCGCCGTTTTGCATATGTAAAAACAGCAGCGCAGCATCGCCGCTGGCGGCTGCCAGCAGCTTACGAAGCTCTGCCTGTTGGATGGTGATGCCTTGCTTGTCCATGGTCTGCTCCTTTTTTCGTCAATCACAGCCATTATATCACAGCTTTTTCCCTTTCTCAACGGGATTAGCGCCATGCATTTTCCACAAATAAAATAAAATAATTTGGCAGGGCACAGTATCTTGTGGTTTTTTTCGGCCGCCACCCCAAGGAGAAAGGAAAAGCGGGAAGGGTCGAAGCCCTTCCCGCAAAATGCCAGGGTATCTTAGTAGTTCTCTGCGTGAACCTCGAAATAGGCCCGGGGATGGTCGCAGGTGGGGCAAACCTCGGGAGCCTCGGTACCCACCATGATGTGTCCGCAGTTGCGGCACTCCCACACCTTTACCTCGCTCTTGGCAAAGACAGCGGCAGTTTCCACATTCTTAAGCAGCGCGCGGTAGCGCTCCTCATGGTGCTTTTCCACAGCGGCAACCAGACGGAACTTGGCGGCCAGCTCCGGGAAACCTTCCTCCTCGGCGGTCTTGGCAAAGCCCTCGTACATGTCCGTCCACTCGTAGTTTTCGCCCTCTGCGGCGGCGGCCAGATTATGGGCGGTATCGCCAATGCCCTGCAGCTCCTTAAACCACAGCTTGGCGTGCTCTTTCTCATTGTCGGCAGTTTTCAAAAACAGAGCGCTGATTTGCTCAAAGCCCTCTTTCTTTGCCTTGGATGCAAAATAGGTGTACTTATTTCTCGCCTGCGATTCGCCGGCGAAGGCCTCCCACAGATTCTTTTCAGTCTGGGTTCCGGTATACTTGTTTGCCATAGTTAGGTTCCTCCCTCGATGAAAAATTCCGGCAATCTGCCTACCTTATTAATATATCACAGCTTTCCTCCGTTTACAAGCGGATTTTCCCTTGCCAAACAGGAAAATTCATGATATGCTATAGACAGTGTGCGGAAAGGAGGCGTTCCAATGGCGTTGCAGGAATCCGGAGAAATGTATCTGGAAACCATTCTGATTTTACAGCGGAAACGGGGCGCGGTCCGTTCTGTGGACATCAGCGAATATATGGGCTACTCCAAGCCCAGCGTATCCCGGGCCGTAAGCTTGCTGAAAGCCGGGCAGTACATCACCATGGAAGACGACGGTCACATCCTCCTGACCGAGGTCGGCAAGGCGGTTGCGGAAAAGATCCTTTCCCGCCATACCCTGCTTACCCAGTTTTTACAGAGCATCGGCGTAGATGCGGAAACCGCCTCCGCAGATGCCTGCAAAATGGAGCATGTCATCAGCGACACCACCTTTGAATCCATCAAAAACCATATCCTGCGATATGGAACTAATAAAAAAACCGAGGAGGCAATGGAATGACTCTCAGCGAAAAAAAGCAGCTTCAGCTTACCGCCTGCAAGGTTCGTATGGGCATTATCGAATCCACCTTTAATGCCAAGTGCGGCCACCCCGGCGGCAGTCTGTCTGCAACCGAAATGTTTACCTATCTTTACTTCAAGGAAATGAACATCGACCCCAAGAACCCCAAGTGGGCTGACCGGGACCGCTTCGTTCTTTCCAAGGGCCACACTGCACCCGGCCTGTACGCCACTTTGGCACACCGGGGCTTCTTCCCCGTAGAGGACCTGAAGACTCTGCGCCGGATTGACAGCTATCTGCAGGGTCACCCCAATATGAATATGGTTCCCGGCGTGGATATGTCCACCGGCTCCCTGGGCCAGGGCGTTTCCACCGCTGCCGGCATGGCTCTGGCTGCCAAGACCCAGGGCAAGGCCTGCCGCGTTTACACCCTGCTGGGTGACGGCGAAATTCAGGAAGGTCAGTGCTGGGAGGCATTCATGTTCGCTGCCCACTACAACCTGGACAACTTTGTTGCCATTATCGACAACAACGGTCTACAGATTGACGGCAACGTAGCCGACGTTATGAGCCCCTACCCCATCGTGGACAAGCTGGAAGCCTTCGGTTTCCACGTAGAGGCCATCGACGGCCACGACTTCGACGCCATTGAAGCCGCTCTGAACACCGCCAAGACCGTTAAGGGCAAGCCCACCGCCATCGTCATGAAGACCGTCAAGGGCAAGGCCGTTTCTTACATGGAAAACAACGCCGGCTGGCACGGCAAGGCTCCCAACGCCGCCGAGTACGAGCAGGCTATGAACGAGCTGAAGGCGATTTACGCAGAACTGGAGGCGAAGTAATATGGCTGACATTATCAAGACCGCTACCCGTGACGCCTACGGCAAGGCGCTGGCCGAGCTGGGCCAGGAAAAGGCCGATCTGATCGTTTTTGACGCCGACCTGGCAGGCGCAACCAAGACCGTCACCTTCCAGAAGGCATTCCCCGACCGCTTCTTCGACTGCGGTATCGCTGAGGGCAACATGATTGCCGCCGCTGCCGGCGCTTCCACCATGGGCCTGGTTCCCTTTGCTTCCTCCTTTGCCATGTTTGCTGCCGGCCGTGCTTTCGAGCAGGTCCGCAACTCCATCGGCTATCCCCATCTGAATGTGAAAATCGGCGCAACCCACGGCGGCATCTCCGTCGGTGAGGACGGCGCAAGCCATCAGTGCTGCGAAGATTTCGCTCTGATGCGCTCCATCCCCGGCATGGTGGTCATCTGCCCCGCCGACGGTGAGGAAGCCAGAATGGCTGTCCGCGCCGCCTACGAGCACAACGGCCCCGTGTACCTGCGTTTCGGCCGTCTGGCTGTGCCGGAATTCCATGAGAAGAACTTTAACTTCCAGATTGGCAAGGGCGAAGTGCTCCGGGACGGCACCGATGTTGCCATCATTGCCAACGGTCTGATGGTTTATGAAGCCATCCAGGCAGGCGAGCGCCTGGCCGAAAATGGCATCAACGCCATGGTCATCAACATGGCCACCATCAAGCCTCTGGACGAGGAGCTGGTTCTGGCCGCTGCCAAGAAGTGCGGCAAGGTCATCACCTGCGAGGAGCACTCCGTCATCGGCGGTCTGGGCGAAGCCGTTTGCGGCCTGCTGGCTGAGAAGCTGCCCACCGTCGTCAAGCGCATCGGTGTCAATGACGAGTTCGGTCACTCCGGCCCCGCCACCGACCTGCTGAAGCAGTTCGGCCTGAGCGCTGACCACATTGTGGAAGTGGCTACCGACCTGTGCAAGTAAGTAACAATCAAAAGCGCCAGCCCGCTTGGGCTGGCGCTTTTCTATTACACCTTCGTCTCCTCCGGGAAGAATTCCCGCAGGGCTTGTAAGTACCCTTCCGGGTCCACCAGATAGCAAAGTCCGTGGCCGGCGCCCGGGACGGTCACCAGTCGCTTTTGAGAAGTGCAGGCATCAAAATTGGTGCGGCTCATTTCGCAGGGCACGAAATCGTCCTCTTCCCCATGGAAGAAAATCACCGGCACCTTGGCGTTTTTCACCGTTTCTTCCGGCGACTTCTCCTCCAAATCAAAGCCGCCGAACAGCCGGGCGCCCCACTTGACAAAGGGGTATGCCAGCTTAGGGGGCAGCCCCATCTGCCCAATCACCTTCTGAATAATCGCCCTCGGAGAGCTGTAGCCGCAATCCGCCAGAATGCCAATCACATTGTCGGGCAAGTCCTGGTCCGCCGCCATCAGCACCGTGGCTGCGCCCATAGAAATGCCGCAGAGGATGATTTTCCGCTCCTTTCCGAACCGCTGCTCCAGGAAGGTCAGCCAGGAAAGGCAGTCCCGATGCTCCCGGATTCCAAAGGTAATCACCCTGCCCTCGCTGCGGCCGCAGGCTCGCTGGTCTACCAGCAGGGCGCTCCTGCCCAACGCAAAGCACCGCTGGACACCGCCGCACAAATCCCGCTCCGCTTTCCCCCGGTAGCCGTGGAACATCAGTTCAATGGGCGCGCCGGGGGCATATTCATAGAATTTTCCCCGGAGAATCAGCCCGTCGAAGGACACAATCTCCATATCCTCATAGGGCATAGCACGCACCTGCTTTGCCCATGCTGTCATTGGCTCCCGGAATGCCTCATAGATTTCTCCGTCCGGCAGAGAGAACTCTTCCGATTCCTTTTTCCGGGGAGCGTAGAACGCCATGCGGAAGCAAATATAGCAGGCAATCAGGCCTGCCAATACCAAGAATCCCAGAATTCCCAAAACAGCTGTCACGCCGCATCCCTCCTTTTCTTTCATTGTAGCACCCCGCCGCCGGCTGTGCAAGGGTTTTCCGTTGGGAATATCTTTTCCAAATTTTGCGACAGGGAGTTGATTTTTTCCACCAATACCGATATAATGGGGCTTAGATAATGCCCACGCGATTGTCAGGAATAAACGGAAGGAGATTCTTTACATGATTATCACCCAGAAAAAACCCATTGAAGAAGTCATGGCAATGGTTGGCGATGCCAAGACAGTTGCCATCGTCGGCTGCAACAGCTGCGCCACCGCCTGCCAGACCGGCGGCGAGCCCCAGATTCAGGAGCTGTCTGCCATTTTGGAGCAGGCCGGCAAGAAAGTGGTTGCTACCACCATCGCCGATTACTGCTGCATGAACCTTGGCGTCAAGGCAAAGATGAAGCCCATCAACGCCGCAAACCCCGACTGCGTTATCTGCATGTCCTGCGGTGACGGTGTGCAGTGTGTGGCTAAGAACGCCCCCAACACCCCCGTCTACCCTTCCAACAACACCATGTACTTAGGCGAAGCCGTTCGCTTCGGCGTTTGGGAAGAGGCCTGCCGCTTCTGCGGTGAGTGTGTGCTGGGTCAGACCGGCGCCGTTTGCCCCATTACCCAGTGCGCCAAGAGCCTGGTCAACGGCCCCTGCGGCGGCCAGAAGAACGGCAAGTGCGAGGTCAATCCCGAGAACGACTGCGCATGGATTAAGATTTACAACCGGCTGGAGGCCACCGGTCAGCTGGACAAGCTGTCCCAGACCCGCCAGGATAAGGGCCACGGCGATTTCGCCTATCCCAGAACCATCAGCTTGAGGGGGAAGAAATAATGAGCATGTTAAAAGACGCACTGGAATCCGGCAAGTTTGGCGTAACCGCCGAAATGGCACCTCCCAAGGGTTGTGACTTTACCGAGCAGATGGAAGCCGCTGAGCTGCTCCGGGGCAAGGTTCACGGTGTCAACGTCACCGATATGCAGTCCGCCAGCCTGAAGGCTACCGGTCTGGGTCTGTGCATTAAACTGAAGCAGGCCGGCGTAGAGCC
>JAZNMX010000045.1:0-22506 GCA_045579965.1 Faecousia sp. | reverse complement strand
GTTGTTCATGCCCCAGGACTTACCATAGGTGGCATCCTCGTCCAGAAAGACATTGTGTCCGTCGAACATATACATAACCGGGTAGCCACGCATGGGGTCGATATCGTAGTAGTCAGGCAAGTAAATGTAGGCCCGTCTGGTCTGATCACCGGATAATTCGGGAATTGTAACGTTCCATTTTTTCAGCATTTTGCAAAATCCTCCGTGTAATGCGCACTGCGGCATTTAATATAAGTATAAAGCCGTTTTCTTGGATTGTCAACTTGCAGACCCACGAAAATCCATAGAAAAATGAAGCATTTTCCAGCAAAATGCCCAGTTTTGATCATATTCTGAATATTTGGATAAAAAAAGAAAATCAGCAACCCTCTGACGAAGATTGCCGATTTATGGAGCGGGTGACGAGGCTCGAACTCGCTACCTCCACCTTGGCAAGGTGGCGCTCTACCGGATGAGCTACACCCGCGGAACAAGATGCATTATAGCACTTTTTCCGGATTTGTCAATAGGTTTTTGAGAAAAGAACGAGATTTTCCCCCGGCTGTCTTGCATAATCCGGGAAAAACTGATAGAATAGACGAAAAAAGATTTTGCGCAGTAAAAAGGACGACGAAACATGGATAACACCAATATCACTTTCGCCCAGCTGGGGCTCAGTGAAGCCATGCTGAAGGCTCTGGAGCAAAAGGGCTATGGCTATCCCACCACCATCCAGCAGGAAGCAATTCCCCATTTCCTACAGTGGAAAGATGTGATTGCCAAGGCGCCTACCGGTACCGGCAAGACCTTTGCCTTCGGCATTCCTATGATTGAGCACATCGACCCCAGTTGCCCCGATATTCAGGGGTTGGTGCTGGCGCCAACCCGGGAGCTTGCTATTCAGATTGGCGATGAGCTTCGGGGCCTGCTTACCTATTTCCAGGGGATTCGGGTGGCGGTGCTTTATGGCGGCGCCGGTATCGGCGGTCAAATCAAGCAGCTGGAGCGAAAGCCCCAGATTGTGGTTGCCACCCCCGGCCGGCTGATGGACCACTACAACCGGAAAACCCTCCGTTTGGACAAAATCCAGACGGTGGTTCTGGATGAGGCGGACCGGATGCTGGATATGGGCTTTTTCAAGGATGTGACCCGGATTATTGAAAAGGTAAAGAACCGGAAGAATCTGGGCCTGTTCTCCGCTACCATTTCCCAGGAGGTTATGACCGTTTCCTGGATGTATCAGCGGGACGAGGTGGAAATCACTGTAGAGCCGAAACAGCAGGACCGCCCGGATATCGACCAGTTCAGCCTGACGGTCACCCCGCTTCAGAAGGCGGAAACCACCCTGCGGCTGATTCGCAGCCAGGGCTTTGAGCGGGTAATGATTTTCTGCAACACCAAGCATATGTGCCAGCGTCTGTGTGACGATTTCCAGCGGGCGGGAATGGACTGCGAGTGCATCCACGGCGATATCCGCCAGAGCCAGCGGGAAAAGACCATGCAGCGCTATCGGGAGGGCAAGCTGGCAATTCTCATTGCCACCGACGTTGCCTCCCGGGGTATTGATGTGGACGATGTGGATTGCGTCATCAACTATGATGTGCCCGAGGAGAACGAATACTATGTTCACCGGATTGGCAGAACCGGCAGAGCCAAGCGGAAGGGAAGCGCCTATTCGATCATAGGCAACTTCCCCGAGAAGGCAAAGCTGGATGAGATTGCCAAGTTCTCAAATTATACCATTACCCCTATGGTGCTGGGTGAGGACGGAAGCCTGACGAAAGAGGAAGTCAAGCAGGCACCGCCTCCAAAGAGGCGTTTCCGTTGACCGGGCCGGAACGGGGCTTTCTGCTGCTGACCAGCCATTTGGGTGACCCCAACCGCCGTGTGCTGACCACCGCCCAGATGCGCACCCTGGCAGACAGAAGCTGGCATCTGGAAGCGGCGGAGGAACGGGAGCTGGAGGTTAAAGATGTGATAGCCCTGGGCTACGGCCCAGATATGGCCCAACGGATTGTGTCACTGCTTTCCCAGGAAGAACAGTTGGATTATTACCTGCGCAGGGCGGCGCAGCAGGGCTGTGTGCCCCTTACCCGCATCAGCCAGGGATATCCCATGATTGTTCGCAGAAGGCTGGGGCTGGACAGTCCCGGGGTGCTGTGGGCAAAGGGGGATGTGTCCATCTTAGACAGACCAAGGGTTGCCTTGGTGGGAAGTCGGGAGCTTCTTCCGGAGAACCGGGCATTTGCTCGGGAGGCAGGCCGCCAGGCAGCGCTGCAGGGGTATGTTCTGGTATCCGGAAATGCCCGCGGGGCAGATAAAACGGCACAGGATGCCTGCCTGGAAGCGGGAGGGCAGGTGATTGCGGTGGTGGCTGACGATTTGCGCCGACACGAGGCAAGGGAAAATGTTTTGTTTCTGTCGGAAGAGAGCTACGATCAGGAGTTTTCATCTCTGCGGGCGTTGAGCCGCAACCGGGTGATTCATAGTCTTGGGGAAAAAACCCTGGTAGCCCAGTGCAGCCTGGAAACCGGCGGCACATGGGACGGAACGGTGAAAAACCTGAAAGCGCTCTGGTCACCGGTGTTCGCGTTTCAGGACGGTTCTGCTGTGGCGGAACGGTTATTTCAGTTGGGCGCACAGCCGGTGAGCCTGGAGGATTTACCCCAAATGAACCGATGGACTGGGCATAATATATCAATTTTTGACCAATGATAATAAAACATTGGTCAAAATTTTTTCTTAAAATAGTTGAAAATGATACAAATATAGTGTAAAATGCAAAAAGCAATATGATTTTTCCATCTGGGAGGATGTTTTTATGTGTGGAATCGTCGGATATAGCGGAAAAAAGCAGGCCGCCCCCATTTTGCTGGACGGCCTTTCCAAATTGGAGTACCGGGGCTACGACTCTGCCGGTGTCTGCGTGCATGGTGAGGGCGACCTACAGGTGGCAAAGGCAAAGGGAAGACTGAGCGTACTGCATGACCAGATTGCCGGCGGAGACAAGCTTAAGGGAACGGTAGGCATCGGACACACCCGCTGGGCAACCCATGGCGTGCCCTCAGACGCAAACAGCCACCCCCATCTTTCCAATTCCGGAAAGATTGCAGTAGTGCATAACGGAATCATCGAAAACGAGGCCCGTCTCCGGCTCTGGCTGGAGGAGCGGGGTGTTGTATTTCACTCTGAGACCGATACCGAGGTCGTTTCCAATCTGGTGGGCTACTACTATGAAAAAAGCAGCGATCTATTTTATGCGGTGCGCAAGACCATTGCCCGGATTGAGGGCAGTTATGCTCTGGGCATTCTTTGCCAGGATCAGCCGGATACCATTGTGGCGGTGAAAAAGGATTCGCCTCTTATCTTCGGTTTTGGTGACGGAGAGAACTTCATTGCCTCCGATGTGCCGGCGATTTTGAAGTACACCCAGACCGTTGCCTATCTGGACGACGGGGAAATGGCGGTGTTTGACAGCCGAGCAGTCACCTTTTACGACAAGGGCGGCGAGCCCATGGAAAAGCCCAGAGAGACCATTACCTGGGAGCTTTCCGCGGCAGAGCGGGGCGGCTTTGACCACTTTATGCTCAAGGAAATCTACGAGCAGCCCAAGGCGCTGAGAGATACCATCAGCCCCCGGATCCAAAACGGCGAGGTGGTCCTGGAGGGTATTGACCTGACCGGGGAATATCTGGAAAATGTTCGGAAAATCTATCTGGTTGCCTGCGGGTCTGCGTACTATGTATCCATTCTTGCGAAATACACCTTTGAAAAGGTATGCCGGATTCCCACAGAAGCAATCATGGCATCGGAATTCCGTTACAGCGTGCCGGTGGTGGATGAGCGGGATTTGGTGATCATTATCAGCCAGTCCGGCGAAACGGCGGACACTCTGGCGGCTCTGCGGGAGGCAAAGCGCTTGGGTGCCAGGACTCTGGCGGTGGTGAATGTGGTGGGCTCTGCCATTGCCAAGGCAGCGGACCAGACCATTTACACCTGGGCAGGTCCGGAAATTGCCGTCGCAACCACAAAGGCGTTCTCCACCCAGCTGGCGGTGGTGTATCTGCTGGCGCTGCACATTGCAAAGGAATTGGGAACATTGGAAGACACCCGGATTCGGGAACTAACCGCCCAGCTGGAAACGCTGCCGGAGGCGGTGAGCGAGGTGCTGACCCAGGAGAATCTGGAGGCAATTCAGTATTATGCCAGCCAGTACTATGGGCGCCACGACGCTTTCTATATTGGCAGAAATCTGGACAGCGCCGTATGCCTGGAGGGCAGCCTGAAGCTGAAGGAAGTCGCGTATCTGCACAGCGAAGCCTATCCTGCGGGAGAACTGAAGCACGGACCCATCTCCCTCATTGAGGAGGGAACGCTGGTGGTGGCGCTGGCAACCAACCCGACTTTGTTTGATAAGACCATGGCAAACATTCGGGAGGTCCGGGCAAGAGGGGCGGATGTTCTGTGCATCACCCTGAAGGAGTTGACCCGGGAGGCCAA
This sequence comes from Faecousia sp., assembly GCA_045579965.1. Taxonomy (GTDB): domain Bacteria; phylum Bacillota; class Clostridia; order Oscillospirales; family Oscillospiraceae; genus Faecousia. The sequence continues at coordinate 18,027 of JAZNMX010000045.1, read as the reverse complement.
GGAAAATACCCAGGGCATTCTCTGTGTGCCCACGGTGGATCCCATGTTCCAGCCCAGCCTTGCCCTCATACCCCTGCAAATCTTCGCCTATTACATGGCGCTGAACCGGGGCTGCGATGTGGATAAACCCAGAAATCTGGCAAAATCCGTAACCGTAGAATAATAACAATCCTCCGACCTAGGTCGGAGGATTGTTGCTTATAAGGTGCTTTCCCGGGGTATAATCCGGTAACCCAGAATGGGCTTGGGGTCGTGGGTTTCGTTTCGCAGATACCGCAGAAGCTCCCGGCAGGCGGTTGTGCCCAGTTCTCCGGCATCAAACCGCAGAGCGGATACGGGGACAGGGCTATTTGCCAACCGGTCGCTGTCGAACATGGAGGCGATTTGCACATCCTCGGGAATCTTCATGCCCATTTGCATCAGGGTGGTCAGGGCGTACATACATACCTCGTCATCCATACACAGAAAATACCGCACGCCCTGCGCAAGAAGCTCCCGAACTGCGTCGGCGCAGGCCGAGGCCTTGTTCAAATCGGAGCGGAGAATGACATTTTCCTTGGGGAATTTGATAGCATCTACCGCCTGGCAGAAGCCGGTGTAGCGGCTCTTATTGACGATGTAGCGCATATCGTTGCCCAAAAGGCCCAGTTTTCCTTCATAGCCCCGCAAAATGGTTTTGCAGAAGGCAAAGCAGCCGCCAACCTGGTCGTGGTCAGCCTCCACCGTTGCCCAGCCCTCAGCCCGGGGAGGCAGAGAGCCAATGGTGGCAAAGGGGATTCCCCGCTGGTGCAGCAGGTCTACCAGACCGTCATTTTCCACGGTTCTGGATAAAATCACGCCGTCCACCTTCCGGTTGTCCAGGGTGCGCAACAAAGATTCGGGGAAATCCTCGGTGGAAAGGCAAATGAGAATATTGTAATCCCAGATAAAGGCCTCCTCACAGATGGCGTTCAAATTGGCCCGGGCGTGGGGGAGATCCATCTGAATAAAGGACTTTGGGAGTACCAACCCTAAATTGTAGGTGCGGCTTTCCGCCAGACCCTTGGCGGCGGCGCTGGGGCGGTAATTGCATTTTTGTATGTAATCCAGAACTGTGGTGCGGGTGGCTTCGCTGATGCGGCCCTTGCCGGAAATGGCTCTGGAGACGGTGGTTTTGGATACGCCCAAATCCCGGGCGATATCGTCAATGGTAATGTTGTGTTTTTCTGCCATGATTGGGTAACTCCCTCTGGACAATTTCGTCGATTGTTGCTATAATAAAAAAGATAAGTGCGCAATTTCTGCGCAACAGAATTGTACCAAACCTAAGCAGAATTGTCAAGAAAAAAGGAAATGAGGGACAACCATGAGCAGAGCTGATGAACTTTACCGCGCAACATGTCTGGATATTCTGGAAAACGGCTTCTCCGATGAGGGGTTGGAGGTTCGTCCCCACTGGGCTGACGGAACACCTGCCCATACCATTAAGAAGTTTGGCGTGGTCAACCGCTACAACCTGCAGGAGGAATTCCCCATTATGACCCTGCGGCGCACCTACTGGAAGAGCGCCATTGACGAGCTGCTTTGGATCTGGCAGAAAAAGTCCAACCGCATCTGCGACCTGGGCAGCCATGTCTGGGACGAATGGGCAGGGGAGGACGGCACCATCGGCAAGGCCTACGGCTACCAGCTGGGACTGAAGCACAAGTATAAAGAGGGAGAGTTCGACCAGGTGGATCGGGTGCTCTACGACTTGAAGCACAATCCTGCCTCCCGTCGGATTCTGACCAGTATTTATAATTTCCAGGATTTGCACGAAATGAATCTGTATCCCTGCGCGTATTCCATGACCTTTAATGTTTCCGGCAATACCTTGAACGCCATTTTGAATCAGCGCAGCCAAGATATGCTAACTGCCAACAACTGGAATGTAGTCCAGTATGCGGCGCTGACCCATATGATGGCCCAGGTTTCCGGTTTGCAGGTGGGTGAGCTGGTCCATGTGATTGCGGACTGCCATATTTATGACCGGCATATTCCCGCTGTGAAGGCGATGCTGGAGCGGGAGGGCTTTGACGCACCCAAGTTTACCATGGACGAATCCATTACGGATTTCTACAGCTTTACCAAGGATTCCTTCCGCATGGAAAACTATCAGTTCCACCCCTTTGAATTTGAAATCCCCATGGCAATCTGAGGTGCGGCATGGAACTGATTGTTGCGGTTTATGACGATTGGGGTATCGGTGCCGCCGGCACCCAGCCCATTGCCCTGAGTGCGGACCGGAAGTTTTTCCGGGAGACCACACGGGGCGCGATGGTAATTGCCGGCCGGCGGACGGTGGCGGATTTTCCGGGGCAAAAGCCCCTGCCGGGAAGAGTGAATGTGCTCCTTACCCGGGGAGCGGGAGAATATCCCGGCTTTACCGTGTGCCACAGCCCGGAAGAAGCGGCAGAATTGGCAAAGCAAGCGCCCCGGGCAATGGTCATCGGCGGCGGCAGTATCTACCGGCAAATGCTCCCGCTGTGTGACAAAGCCTATGTTACCAAGGTGCATTGCACCCCGGTGTCCGATACCTTCTTCCCCAATCTGGACGAAGACCCCGAGTGGAAGTTGGCAGAGATCCTCCAGTCCGGCGAGGAGGACGGGATCGCCTACGAAATGTGTTTATATGTGAGAAAAGGAACGGCCTGATGCCGTTCCTTTTTTAGTCGCTTTCCATTTGGGAGAATATTTGCCCCAGAACGCCGGCTTTTTCCGGGTCAAGCATTTGCCAGGGCTTGCCCTCCTCCAGAAAATACCGGTCTGCAATTTGCCAGTACAGTTTTTCACTGCCGTTGGAATAGGACAGCACAATCCGGTAGCTGTCGCCCGTTGCGGCGGTGGGGTTTTCATCCACTGTGCCGTAGGGCTTCAGCCATCGCAAATAGTCCAGCACGGAGCGCATTTTGGAGGAAGTTGTATAGTAATGCCGGGTGGTAACAGGTCCGTCTTGGTGCGTGACCGTTACGCCCACTACCACAACGGGTTTGGAGACGGCTGTGTCCTTCATAGGCGTACAGCCGCATAAAAGAAACAAGATTAGACACAATGTAACAATTTTTTTCACGGCGCATCCCTCCCAAAGCTAGGATACGCACTTTGTATTTTCTTTATGGCAGACAAAAAACGCCACTGTTACCAGTGGCGCTTTTGTCATTTACAGTTCGCAGTTGCCTACGGTTCTGGGGAAGGGGAGAACGTCCCGGATGTTGCTCATGCCGGTCAGGTACATGACGCAACGCTCAAAGCCCAGGCCGAAGCCGGCGTGGCGGGCAGAGCCATACTTGCGCAGGTCCATATAGAAACCGTAGTCCTCAGGATTCATGCCCAGCTCCTCGATCCGGTTTTTCAGCAGCTCGTAATTGTCCTCGCGCTGGCTGCCGCCGATAATCTCGCCGATGCCGGGAACCAGACAGTCCATAGCAGCCACGGTCTTTCCGTCGGGATTCAGCTTCATGTAGAAAGCCTTGATTTCCTTGGGATAGTCGGTGACGAACACGGGACGCTTGAATACCTGCTCGGTCAGATAGCGCTCGTGCTCGGTCTGCAGGTCGCTGCCCCAGTGAACGGGGTAGTCAAATTCGTCGTTGTGCTTTTGAAGAATTTCAATGGCCTCGGTGTAGGTGACCCGGCCGAAATCGGAACTGAGCACATGGTTCAAGCGCTCCAGCAGGCCCTTATCCACAAAGTTGTTGAAGAACTCCATTTCCTCGGGAGCCCGCTCCAGAACATAGGAAATGATGTATTTGATCATGTCCTCTGCCAGACGCATATCGTCGCTTAAGTCGGCAAAGGCGATTTCCGGCTCGATCATCCAGAACTCCGCGGCGTGGCGGGTGGTATTGGAGTTTTCTGCACGGAAGGTGGGGCCAAAGGTGTAGATGTTGCGGAATGCCATGGCGAAGGTTTCGCCGTTGAGCTGACCGGAAACGGTAAGATTGGTGGGCTTACCGTAGAAGTCCTGGCTGAAGTCCACCTTGCCGTCCTCGGTCAAGGGAATGTTGTTCAGGTCCAGAGTGGTGACCTGGAACATTTCGCCGGCACCCTCACAGTCAGAGCCGGTGATCAGCGGGGTATGGACATAGACAAAGTCCCGGTCCTGGAAGAACTGGTGAATTGCCATGGCGGCCAGACTGCGGACACGGAACACTGCCTGGAAGGTGTTGGTCCGGGGGCGCAGATGGGTAATGGTCCGCAAAAATTCCATGGTGTGCCGCTTGGGCTGCAGGGGGAAGTCGCCGGTGGAAGGACCTTCCACAGCAATTTCCGTGGCCTGAATTTCAAAGGGCTGCTTGCTGTCGGGGGTGAGCTCCACTGTGCCGGTAATCACCAGAGCAGCGCCAATGTTGATTTTGGAAATCTCCTGGAAGTTTTCCAGGGTGTTATTATAAACCACCTGCAGGGGGGTGAAGTAGGTGCCGTCAGACAGCATGATAAAACCAAACTGCTTACTGGGGCGGCGATTGCGAACCCAACCGCCAATCTTCACTTCCTGACCGGCATAGCGGTCGGTGTTTTTGAACAATTCACGAAGGGTAATCAGTTCCATAACGCATATCCTCTCTTCGCATTTTAGAATATATAGAGTATACGCCAACTCAGCATAATTTACAAGGGGCAAGTAAGAAAATTGTGGAAAATTTCAAAGAAATGGGGCTTTACAAAAGGTTTGCCACACTTTTGCGCACCAGTGCCCGGCGGAGTCTGGCCTGGGCAAGGCGGATATCCGTATCGGAAGAATCCTTGTTACCCAACACAGCTTGCGCCCGCTGGTAGGAGGCCTCGGCCCGGTCAGCGTCGATCTGGTCTGCCCATTCAAAGGTGGTGGGAACCAGGCTGACTGCCCCGTCCATCACCGACAGAATTCCGCCAATGCAGGCGGCGTAGCGGGTTCTTCCCTCCAAGACCACGGTTGCTCTGCCCATACCCAGAGGGGCAACGCAGTTGGCATGGCCGGCAAGAATCCCCAAATCCCCGGTGGTGGTGCGGACAATCAATTCCTCCGCCTGTCCGTCAAAGGCAAGAGCGTCGGGGGTGACGATTTTTAAGGAAAAGGAATTCATTGGCTCTGCCCCTTCCAGCTTGCCACCACGTCATCGATGGTGCCGGCAAAGAGGAAGCAGGACTCGGGAATCTGGTCGTGCTTGCCCTCCATGATTTCCTTGAAGCCCCGGACAGTCTCCTTCAGAGGCACATACTTGCCTTCAAAGCCGGTAAACTGCTCGGCAACACTAAAGGGCTGGCTCAGGAAACGCTGAACCTTCCGGGCCCGGTTGACGGTAAGCTTGTCTTCATCGGAAAGCTCGTCCATGCCCATGATGGCGATGATATCCTGCAGTTCCTTATACCGCTGGAGCATCCGCTGAACATTCTTGGCAACCTCGTAATGCTCCTGACCCACGATTTCCGGGGTGAGGATTCGGGAGGAGGAATTTAAGGGGTCAACGGCAGGGTAAATACCCAGAGAGGCGATGCCGCGGTCCAGAGCGGTGGTGGCATCCAAATGGGCAAAGGTGGTGGCAGGGGCGGGGTCAGTGTAGTCGTCCGCCGGCACATATACCGCCTGCACGGAGGTGATAGAGCCGTCCTTGGTGGAAGTGATACGCTCCTGGAGCGCGCCCATTTCCGTTGCCAGAGTGGGCTGGTAGCCTACGGCAGAGGGCATTCTGCCCAGCAGTGCGGAAACCTCACTGCCCGCCTGGGTGAAGCGGAAAATATTGTCGATAAACAGCAGAACGTCCTGATGCTTCACATCCCGGAAGTATTCTGCCATGGTAAGTCCGGAAAGACCCACCCGCATACGGGCTCCGGGGGGTTCGTTCATCTGGCCGAAGACCATGGCGGTCTTATTGATAACACCGGACTCGGTCATTTCGTTATACAGGTCATTGCCTTCACGGGTGCGTTCGCCCACACCGGTGAACACGGAGTAGCCGTTGTGAGCGGTGGCAATGTTGTAAATCAGTTCCTGAATCAAAACGGTCTTTCCCACGCCTGCGCCGCCGAACAGACCGAATTTGCCGCCCTTGGCATAGGGGCAAATCAAGTCTACCACCTTAATGCCGGTTTCCAGGATTTCAGTGGCGGCTTCCTGCTGGTCGTAGTCCGGCGCGCTGCGGTGAATGGGCCAAAGCTCGGCATTTTCCACCGGGGGCTTATTGTCAATAGGCTGGCCCAGCAGGTTAAACACCCGGCCGAGGCATGCTTCGCCTACCGGCACCCGAATGGGAGAACCGGTATCGGTGGCTACAGCACCTCGCTGCAGTCCGTCGGTAGAGGACATGGCGATGCACCGCACCACATTGTCGCCAATGTGCTGGGCGACCTCTGCCACAATGGTATTTTCCCCATGGGGGATTTCAATGGCACTGAGCAGCTGAGGCAGCTGATCGTCCGGAAAACGAATATCCAGAACCGGACCCACTACCTGAACCACCGTTCCTTTATTTTGCTCCATGGATTTCATCTCCTTAGGTTCCGTTCGAGCCTGCCACGATTTCGGTAATCTCCTGGGTGATGGCAGCTTGTCGGGCTTGGTTGAATTTCAAACTTAGGTCAGCAATCATATCCTCCGCATTCTGGGTGGCGGAGTCCATAGCGGTGCGGCGCGCCGCCTGCTCCGATGCCCGGCTCTCGCACAGAGCGCCGTAGAGAATGCCGCCCAGATACTCCGGCACGATGGTATCGAATACCGCCATGCTGTCCGGCTCGTAGAGGATGTCTGCTGTTTGCGCCGAGGCTTCACCCGCAACCAGGGGCAGAAGAGGCATGGTTTGGGGTGTTTGGGACAAGAGGGAATCAAACCGGGTGTAGCTCACGCCGATTTCGTCGTATGCCCCCTGAAGATACCCGCTGCACAGCTGCTTTGCCATGGAGAAGCAATCTCCCACGGTAACAGCCTGGGCATCGGTATATTGCTCTGTCAAAATGGGCAGATTCCTGGATTTACAGAAATCCACAGCCTTTCTGCCGATGGGCAGTACACAGACTTCCTTGCCTTCCATTTGGCTGTAGGCCAGCTTTAAGATGTTGCTGTTGTAGCCGCCTGCCAGCCCTCTGTCACCGGCGATGACCACAAAAGCGGATTTCTTCACCGGCCGGGGAATCAGGTAAGGGGAGGAAAGGTCGCTGTTTTGCGCCACAATGTTGGAAATGGTGGCGTAAAGAATCTCGAAATAAGGCTTGGCGCTCAGCACCCGGTTTTGGGCGTGGCGGAGCTTGGAGGTTGCCACCATTTCCATGGCCTTGGTGATTTGCTTGGTAGATTCCATGCTGCGGATACGGTTTTTGATTTCTTTGGTGGAAATGCCTGCCATAGGCTCCCTCCTTCCCAGATGTTATTGGGGATTGATTTCAGCCAGAAGCTCCTCAAGAGCAGCTTTCAGCTGGGCTTCGGTGTCTTCTTCCAGTTTGCCGGTGGTGCGGATGGCGGTTAGAATGTCGCTGTGGCGGTTATCCATGAACTCGCGCAGCCGCTTTTCAAACTCGGGAATGTTTTCTACTGCAATCTCTTTCAGATACCCCTTGGTAACGGCGTAGAGAATGCAAACCTGATGGGCAACCTCTACGGGGGCGTTGTTCTTCTGCTTCAATACGGCAACAATCCGCTGGCCCAGTGCCAGCCGGGCCTTGGTGTCGGCGTCCAAATCAGAGCCGAACTGGGCGAAGCTTTGCAGCTCCCGGTACTGGGAGTACAGAAGTTTTAAGCTGCCGGAAACCTTTTTCATAGCCTTGATCTGGGCGTCGCCGCCCACCCGGGATACGGAGATGCCGGGGTTGACCGCAGGCATAATACCGGCGTTGAACAGCTCGGTTTCCAGGAAGATCTGTCCGTCGGTAATGGAAATCACGTTGGTGGGAATATAGGCGGAAACGTCGCCTGCCTGGGTTTCAATGAGGGGCAGAGCGGTAAGGCTGCCGCCGCCGTGTTCGTCGCTGAGCTGGGCTGCCCGCTCCAAAAGACGGGAGTGCAGATAAAATACATCGCCGGGATAGGCTTCCCGTCCGGGGGGTCGGCGAATCAGCAGAGAAATAGCGCGGTAGGCAACAGCGTGCTTGCTCAGGTCATCGTAGACAACCAACACATCCTTGCCCTGGTGCATAAAATGCTCACCCATGGTACAGCCGGAGTAGGGGGCGATGTACTGCATGGGAGCAAGCTCCGAGGCGGTTGCGGAAACCACGATGGTATAGTCCATAGCGCCGCCGGCACGGAGGTTCTCTACCACCTGGGCAACGGTAGAACGCTTCTGACCGATGGCGACGTAAATGCAAATCACATTTTTGCCCTTTTGGTTCAAAATGGTATCGGTGGCGATGGTGGTTTTGCCGGTCTGCCGGTCGCCGATAATCAGCTCTCTTTGACCTCTGCCGATGGGAATCATAGAGTCGATTGCCTTAATACCGGTCTGCAGAGGGCGGCTGACGTGCTGGCGTTCGATGATACCGGGGGCAGGCATTTCAATGGGACGGTAGCACTCCGGCTGGAAATTGCCCTTGCCGTCAATAGGCTCGCCCAGGGCGTTGACCACACGGCCAATCAGGCCGCTGCCAACGGGCACGGAAACCACCTTGCCGGTGCGCTTGACCGTATCGCCCTCCTTGATGCCGCTGTCGCTGCCCAAAATAACAACGGATACGGTATCCTCCTCCAGATTCTGTGCCATGCCAAAAGCACCGGTGGGGAATTCCACCAATTCGCCGGCCATGCACTTTTCCAGGCCGGATACCTTGGCAATGCCGTCGCCAACCAGAATCACCGTACCGGTTTCATTGGCCTCCAGCTTATTTTCGTAATTTTTAATTTGTGCGCGGATAATCTTTACAATATCTTCGGATTTCAGTTCCATGTTGTCCCTGCTTTCCTAGGTATTCAGCAGAGCGCGAATGCGCTCTAAACGGTGTGCGACGGTGTCGTCCAGCTGTTTACCGTCGTAGTCCAGGCGGATGCCGCCCAGGCAGTTTGCGTCAATTTGATTGGTCAGCTGAACGGTTTTGCCGGTGAGCTGACTCAGTTTCTCCGTAAGCCGGTCGGTCTGCTCCCCGGTTAAAGGCGCAGCTGTCACAGCCCGAACCGGCAAAATGCCGCGGTCCAGGTTGTATTGGCTGCGGTAGGCTTCCCAGCATTCGGGAAAGTGCTTCACATAGCCCTTTTCCACCAGCAGTTTCAGAAAATTTACCACATAGCTGTGGCAGCTTTCCCGGAAACTGGTATCGATGATGTCACAGCGCTCTTGCTTGGTCAGATTGTGGCTGCGCAGCAGCTTGATAAAATCCGGTTCCTGGGCAATGCCCTCCGCCAGAGCAGTCAGCTGCTGAAGGATTGCTTCCTCCAGAGCCTCCTCTTTGGCAAGGGTATACAGCGCGAAACCGTAGTTTCTGCCGATGTCTGTCATGTTGCGTCACCCAATCGGTCGATAAAGCCGTCCACCAGCGCTTTCTGATCGGTATCCTTCAGCTCCCGGCCAACCACCTTTTCCGCAATGGACAAGGCGATGTCGGAAATTTCCTCTTTGGCATCGGAGATGGCCTTCTGCCGCTCCAGAGCAATGTCCTGGGCCGCTTTGTCCAGCATGGCAGAGGCTTCGGAGTTTGCCTGGCGGAGGATTTCCTCCTCCCGGGCCTGGCCCCGGGCCACCGCAGCTTTTACAATCTGCTCCCCGGTTTGGGTGGCATCGGACAGCTTCTGCTGATACTCCGATTCCAGCTGCAGAGCCTGGTCCTTGGCGGTTTTGGCATCGGTGTACAAATCGTCGATTTCCTTTTGCCGGGTCTGAATCATATCCATAACCGGCTTGTACAGATATTTCTTTGCCACGAAGAAAAGCGCCAGAAAATTCAGCAGAGTGAACAGCGCCGTCCAGAAGTTTACGCCGATAAAGCTTTCAAATCCTCCCATGGAAGGACCCTCCTTTCTCTACAGCGAAATTATACGTTGGTTGCGAAGAGAATCAGGAAGGAGATCAGCAGAGAGTAAATACCGGTGGTCTCTGTGATGGCACAGCCCAGGATCATGTTGGTCCGCAGGGTGCCGGCGGTTTCAGGCTGGCGGGCCATGCCCTCCAGAGCCTTGCCAACGGCGTTGCCTTCGCCCAGAGCGGGGCCGATAGCGCCGATGCCCATACACAGACCGGCGCCGATGGCGCAGGCAGCTTTCAAAAAGTACGCATTGAATTCCATAATTTGTTCCTCCAAAAGTATATGAATTTATTGATTTTCTTGTTGGTTGGGTTCGGGGCAGGCACCGGCCACATACACCATGGTCAGCAGGCTGAAGACCAATGCCTGAACGAATGCGGAAAACAAGTCAAAGTATACCGACAGTACCGCCGGGATACCGAATTGGAAAATGGGAATGTCGGACACCAGCCCGGTGTACTGCAGAATTCCCAGAAGTCCCAGAATTCCCAAAATCGCCGCAAAGATCCGCTTTTTCTTCCACAGCAGCACCGCGCCCAATACCAGCAAGGCAATGGGCATAAGGATGCTTTTGGAAATGAAAGACAGCAGGGCAGTGGAAAGACCGGCCAAAGCCGTGTACAAAATACCGGTGATGACACCGCCGCCGGCTACGTTGCCGAAGTGACGGAATGCCATGGAAACCGGCTGGGCGATTTCCGAAATGATGTTCATGGGGGTCATAACGGCCACCGGCTCGGTAAAGCCCTTCAGCCAGCCTAAAAAGCCGTTGTTTTTTATGTTGTGATACCAGATTACTACGCTGACAATCACAGACCAGGTCAGTGTAGTGCTCAGGTCTGCGGTGGTGGAGCGGAGAAAGCCGGTCATTCCGATGAGACTTCCGCAAATCGAGGACAGAAACAAGGTGATGATAAAGGGGGTCCAATGGGCATTGTGCGGTCCCATGGTGTCGGTAACCATGTTGTACAGCAGCAAAACCCCTTTTTCCACCAGAACCTGTTTCCCGTCGGGGCGCTTACGCACCTGCCTGCCCAGCAGGATACAGGCGATGATCAAACCAACGGTCACCACCAGCGAGGAAACGGTGGTTTGGGTAATGGGAATGCCGCCAAAGATGGGAATGGTAAAGTAAATAAAAGGTCCGGTTACGCTAACGTTCATTTCAGGCTTTCACCTCACTTTCGAAAGAACTCCGCCACGGAGAGAATGGGGCGGGTAAAGGCCAGGGGCAGTACGCAGGTCAGCACATTGCACAGCCCGCTTTTTACCAGCGCAAACAGAATCACAAACAGCAAAACCATTCGGAGAAGGTAGGACAGCTGAACGGTTGCCTTGCCGCCCTTGACATCCTGGTTCTCTGCTTTGTCCGATGCCAGAGATACGCCGATTGCCATAAAAAAGAAGTTGGCAACGGCCAATATGCCGCCGAAAATCCCTCCCAGCAGCACAGCCCGGTCAAAAGCACCCAGCAGGGCATAAATGCCCAGCATGACGCCAATGCAGAGGGTTTGTCCCAGGGCAACCAGCGCGGTTTCTTTGAATACAAATTTACGGGATTCCATAGCTTTTCTCCCTGTCAATCGTGGTCGTTAAAGGAAACACCGGGGTCTTGGGCTTCTTTCTTGCCTTTTGCCAGACGGCTCATGGTTTTTAAGGTGCTGCGCAGACCATGGAAGGCTGTGTACAGCCCCAGAATCACGCCCACCCATATTACCCAGCCGCCGAGGGAAAAGGCATTTTGCAGCCAGACAGCCAGGAGAATAAAGCCCGCCAGGGGTAACGCCACGCCCAGTCCCAGCTGGGTAAAAAATACCAATAGCGACAAATCTCCCATGACCCGTTTCCTTCCGCTTTTTGTGATATTTTCTTATAGTATATGCTTTTTTATGGAAATAGGCAAGTTAATTTTTTGTAAAAGGAAATAATCTGCCATTTGCTCTTTCCATTTTTTAAAAAGTATAGTAAAATAACAAAAATGAGACGACGGAGCGTAAGAAAATGGAACAGGAGCTTCAGATTCTCCAGGGCACGATCGGTGCTGTGGTGTATCAGAATTATGATAACGGCTACGCCGTTTTGCGGCTGCAAATAGGCGGAGGTCAGGCGGTGACGGTGGTTGGCACCATTCCTATGCCTGCCGCCGGTGAACGGCTGATGGTAACGGGAAAATGGAGCAGCCACCCCACCTACGGGCGGCAGTTTGAGGCGGAGTTTTTAGAGCGGCTCATGCCCCAGACCAGCATGGAAATACTCAGCTATTTATCCAGCCGGATCATCAAAGGAATCGGCCCCAAAAGCGCTGCCCGGATTGTGGAGCGGTTTGGCGACCAGACACTCTTGATTATGGAGCGGGAGCCGGAGCGGCTCAGCGAGGTGTCCGGTATTTCCCGTCAGCGCGCCCGGCAAATCGGCGAGGAATTTCGCCTGCGGGTGGGCATGCGGCAGCTGATGGAGTTTTTTGCCCAGCATCAGCTTCCCGCTGAACTGGCGGTGAGAACCTACAAGCGCTATGGGGAAAGCGCTGTGGATATGCTCTATGATGACCCGTATTTGCTGATGGAGGAGGAGCTGGATGCGCCCTTTGGGGCGGTGGACCGGTTTGCCATTGAAATGGGTATCGCCGGCAACGACCGCCGCCGGGTGCAGGCCGGCATCCAATTTGAGCTGACCTACAATCTTTCTGCCGGCCATTGCTTTTTGCCGGAGGATAAGCTGATTGCCGCCACCGCCCAGCTGCTGTCTGTCAGCGAGGGAACAGTAAGTGAGGCGGTTGCGGATTTGCTGGAGCATCAGCTTTTGGTTCGGTGCTGCCTGGCGGGCATTACGGTAATTTACCTTCCTAAGCAGTACGAGGCGGAGGAATACTGCAAGGAGCGGCTGTTGGGTTTTGCAAGTGCGCATTTTCCTGCACCGGCAAAGCTGGAGGCCATGGTTTGCCGGGGAGCGAAGGAAAGCGGAATTGAATATTCGGCTCAGCAGCTGCAGGCGATTCGCTCGGCGGCGGAAAACGGGATTCTGCTGATTACCGGCGGTCCCGGCACCGGCAAAACCACCATTTTGAAGGGAATTCTGAATTTGTTTTCCCAAATGGACTTAAAATGTGTCCTTGCTGCGCCCACCGGACGGGCAGCCAAGCGGCTGGCTGAGGTGACACAGCAGGATGCCTCCACCATTCACCGGCTGCTGGAGGCAGGCATTGACCCCAACACGGGGCGGATGTTCTTTGCCAAGGACGAATCCAACCCCATCAAGGCGGATGCGGTGATTGTGGACGAAATGTCCATGGTGGACATTCAGCTGCTTCACAGCCTGCTTCGTGCTATTCCCGGTAACAAGCGGCTGATTCTCGTGGGCGACCCGGACCAGCTGCCCCCGGTAGGACCGGGCTTTCCCTTTGGGGACTGTCTGCGCAGCGAGCGGCTGCCTTCGGTGCGGCTGACGGAAATCTTCCGCCAGGCTCAGCAGAGTCTGATTGTTATGAATGCCCACAGAGTCAACCGGGGAGAAAACCCTGAGCTGCAGGATGTGAAAAATGATTTCTTCTTCCTGCCCTGCCGGTCGGAGGGAGAGCTGGTGCAGACGGTTACCGGTCTGTGCGCTGCCCGGCTGCCGAAGAATATGGGGATTCCAGCGGACCAGATTCAAGTGCTGTCCCCCACCCGAAAAGGCGGGGTTGGCACCGCTGCCCTCAATCAAGCGCTCCAGAGCGCATTGAATCCCCCTGCTCCCGGAAAAAAAGAGCGCCAATTCGGAGATTTTTCTTTCCGTGAGGGCGATCGGGTGATGCAAATTCGAAATAACTATGATATAATGTGGAAGAAGACGGACGGAAGTGCGGTGGGAACCGGGGTGTTCAACGGCGATGTGGGCACGGTTACGGCCATTGACCCCCATATGGAAACCATGACCGTTCAGTTTGACGACCGGGAAGTAGACTATGATTTCGCCCAGCTGGGAGAATTGGAGCCTGCCTTTGCCATGACGGTTCATAAAAGTCAGGGCAGCGAGTATCGGGCTGTGATTCTTACCGCCTGGAACGGGCACCAGAATCTATTGAGCCGCAGCGTGCTCTATACCGCCATCACCCGGGCAAGGGAACTGCTGATTATTGTGGGCCGCCGGGAGACGGTGGAGCAAATGGTAGCCAATGCCCGCCGGGGGCGCCGGTATTCGGGCCTGAAGCTGCGGCTGCAGGAGAAAATCCAATGATACAAAGGTTACTGAATCTTCTTTTTCCGGAAAAGTGCGTGCTGTGCGGCGCAATTTTGGAAAAAGAAGAGCTGGACTTGTGCCATCGCTGCCGTGTGGAGGCACCGGATTGCCCGGTTTCCGGGAAAAAGCTGCCTTTTGTAGACAGCTGGGCAGCGGTGTGGTATTATGAAGATACGGCAAGAAAAAGTCTGCTCCGCTATAAATTCGGCGGACGCCGCAGCTATGCCAAAACCTATGGCAGGCTGCTGGCAATGAAGCTCCAGCGGGAGTATCCGGAGGGATTTGATTTTCTTACCTATGTGCCTACCGGGCGCTGGCGGAAATGGAAACGGGGCTATGACCAGGTGGAACTGCTGGCGCAGGAAACAGGGGAGCAGCTGGGCATGGAAGCTCAGCTGCTGCTGAAAAAGGTGCGAAGAACCCACGTTCAGTCCAAAATCCGGTCTGAGGCGCGCCGCCGGGCAAACGTTCTGGGCGCATACGCCGTGATCGAGCCGGACCGGGTAAAAGGAAAGCGGATTCTGCTTCTGGATGACATCATTACTACCGGTTCGACCATAGGAGAAGGTGCCCGGGTGCTGCTGACAGCCGGGGCAAAGGAAGTTCATTGCGGTGCGGTGGCGAAAGCCCGGCACCGGAAAAATAAGTAGGTGAAGAATATGGCATTTCAGTTTTTTTCTTATGACTTGGGTATCGACCTGGGAACAGCCAATGTGCTGATTTATGTGGACGGCAAGGGTATCGTCATTCGGGAACCCTCTGTGGTTGCCATGGACAAGAATACCGGCAGAGTCCTGAAGGTGGGTGCGGATGCCCGGAATATGCTGGGGCGTACCCCGGGCAATGTGGTTGCCATGCACCCACTGAAGGACGGCGTGATTTCCGACCATGAAATGACCGTGAAGCTGCTGCAAACGCTGTTCCGCAAAACTGCAAAGAAATCCCCCTTCGCCCCCAAGCCCAGGGTTGTCATTTGTGTGCCCAGCGGCGTTACCGAGGTGGAGGAGCGAACCATTATCAATGCGGTAATGGACGCCGGCGCCCGCCGTGTGTACTTAATCGAGGAGCCGCTGGCAGCCGCCCTGGGCGCAGGTCTGGATATTCGCGGACCCAACGGACACATGGTTGTGGATATTGGCGCAGGTACCACCGACGTGGCGGTTTTGAGCCTGAACGGTGTCGCGATTTCTTCCTCCATTAAGGTGGCTGGCGATGCCATGGACGAGGCGATTGCCCGTTATGTGCGGCAAAAGCACGGCGCTGTCATCGGACAGGTCACCGCGGAGGATATTAAAACCCGGATTGGCTGTGTATATCCCAGACCGGAGGATATTTCCATGAACGTCAAGGGCAGAGATGCCAAAACCGGTATGCCCAGAGAGCTGACCTTGCTTTCTTCGGAGATTTACACCGTGCTGCGCCGTCCGGTGCGGCAGATTGTGGACGAGGTTCTGTCGGTTCTGGGCGAAACTTCTCCTGAGCTGGTGGGCGATATTGCGGAAAACGGCATTACCCTTACCGGTGGCGGCAGCCAGATTTGGGGTATGGATCGGCTGCTGACAGAGCAGACCAACATTTTGTGCACACTGGCAGATGATGCCGATTCCTGTGTCGCCTACGGCTGCGGCAAGAGCCTGGGCTGGATCAACCACATGCCGGAAGGACCCATCAATATTGCCCGCCGTCGGGCACTGCAAGGCTAATCAAAAACCCACCTCTTTCGAGGTGGGTTTTCCGTTAGCCGTACTGGCAGCCCCCGTTGTCGCAGCCGTTATCGCAGCCGTTGGGAGCAAACCGGGTGGCGGGGAAGGGGATTCTGCTGAACATCTCGCAGGGATCCTCAGCGCAGCCCGGGGAATCGCAGCATTCCTTGGTGGGAATGGCGTAGTCCAGAACCGGCACGATCAGCTGGGCGTCCCGCTCCAAACGGATGATGGAGAATTGACCCAGCGTGACGAAGAGCCGGCGGCGGTCACCGCTGTGCACCAAATCATCGTCAAACATGGCGCGGATGGGTACGGGAATCTGCAGGGCGTTATCATCCCGGCAATGGTCATCGCAAATATCCCGAACCTTGGAGCTGAGCACCATGGGATCCAGAACCTCCACCATTGACACCAATTCGCTAGGTGGATTTAGGCGGCTGCCATATCTTCAAATTTCTTCAGTACCACCCGGACATTGCCGTTTTTATTGACCGAAATGTGGTCAATAATCCGGCGCATATCCATATTGGTAACGGTTTCTAATTCCAAAAATCGAAGGATCTCCTGACGGTAGTGCTGAATGATTTGCTCTGCGTTGCTGATGATCTGCGCTGACTGGGCAATTTGTTCTAGGTCCAAATCCACAGCCTTCAGTTCTTCTGCAACACCGGCAAGCTTGTCTTTCAGCTCTGCCATACTGATTAGATCATTGGCATACATTTCTTGATAGCGGTCTTTTTTGCTCAGTAGCTTTTTCCGCTTGGACTCAATTTCCTGCTTGGCCTGTTCGGGGTTATGTGCTTCCGGGATCTGTTTATCCAGACTTGCCAAGATGTTTGCAACAAAAATGTCCTTATCCTCTATTAATGAGGCAAAGTATTTGCGCAGCTCCTCTATCAGTTCCGGCTCATCCAGAATCACACGGTTATCACACTTCTCTGCGGTGTACTGATCGTTGGTAACACATCGCCAGTATACCCGGGTGTTTACATATGTATAGGTCTTCCGAGTGAAGGACCTACCACAATGCTCACACTTGATGAGAGTGGAGAACACATGCTTGGAACTGTATCTGGCGTCTCTGAAAGGCTCTCCGGAGTCATATTTAGTTCGCCGGGAGTCCATGATCTCCTGCGCCTTTTGAAAGACCTCCGGGGTCACAATCGCCCAGGACGGACGCTCGTGATAAAAATGATCCTCTTTTGGAATATTCACTTGCTTTCCGGTCAAGAAATCTTCGATCTCATATTTGTGGTTGACTAAAATGCCACAGTACAGGGGATTTACAAGCACCCGCCGAACACCTCGAGCATTCCAGTCATTTCCGTATTTGGTTTTGTCATTGTCTCGATTTAGGGTCATACTGATCGTTCGACAACCCAGACCCTGTTCGTTGTATAGGAAGAAAATCTTTCGGACGATCCGGGCTTCCTCGGGGTTGATCTCCAAGGTGAACTTGTCGATCCGGTCATAGCCGAAGACCCTCTGAGGAACACGGCCTTTTTCCGCATTGATCTTTTTGCCCCACTTGACGCGCTTGGAAAGATTATTGCTTTCCTCCTGCGCCATAGCAGAAAACAGGGTCAGCACAAACTCGCTGTCACCCATGGAATCCATGTTGGCAGTGAGAAACAGGGTGTTGATACCCATAGATTTCAGCTTGCGGATACTTTGTAAGGCATCCACTGTGTTTCTGGCAAAGCGGCTGATATCCTTAACCACCACCATGTCAAACAGGCCAAGCTCCGCATCCAGCAGAAGCCGTTTGAATTCCTCACGCTTTTTAAGAGATGTACCGGTAATGCCTTCGTCCGCATATAAGCGGAATAGTTCATGGCCGTTCCGCTTGGCGTACTCCACAAAGAATTCCTTCTGGTGGATCAAGCTATCAATCTGCTCGTCCTTGTCCGTCGAGACACGACAATATGCAGCTATTTTCATTTGTTGGTTGCTCCTTTCTGTCAACCAACCCATATCTTGCTTTTATTATAGCATAAAAAGCAAGAAAGGGAAATAACGAGATTCCCCTTTCCGGATGTAGGTTGGTTAGCTTTTAGCTACCCTGCTGTCCCAGTATTGAGAGAGCAGTTTGTCGATCAAAATCTTTTGAAGTTGCCGTTCAAACTCCTTTGGGGTGTTAGGGTTAACAAAGGTGAAGGTTAGTTGT
>JAZNMX010000044.1:0-59892 GCA_045579965.1 Faecousia sp. | reverse complement strand
ATAAAACTCCTTCCATAAATAATGTATCAATTCTGTTCTGACATTGATAAGGTTCGGGTTGAAAGAAAGTTTTGAGTAATAGGAAGCTAACTGCTCTTTTTGAGCATCATCAAACGAATATAGGAACGTATCCCCTAGATATGGTTCATCCATATAGAAAACATCCGGAGAAACCGGTATGTAATTTGCAACAATTGACTTTTTTCGCGCATTTACAAACAGTCTTTCCGATACCGATGTTTTTACTTGCACCGCTGACTGTGCGATATATCGTTCTGCAGATTGTGTTTTCTCTTCATTATTTTTATATTTTCGATCTACAATTGCTTTCGCAATTAATCCTGACAGTATATGTTCCCAACCCATACAAATAATCTCCTTGTACTTTAGTCCACAAAAACTCATCTTGCTCTTATGTAATAATTGGCATATAATAGTGCTATGCTACGCATTACTTAGATAAACGGAGGGTGCTTTATGACACTTGAAGCCAGCCCCTACAAACAAACTACAACGGAATACTATCAAAACTTCAAGCAATGGCTATCTGAGTCCGGCAACATATCCACTTGCCCAGACGCTGTAGGATATTTATACGGAATCAATCGCTTTATTCTCAAGCGTATTGGTCCATATAATTTGCTGCAAATCATTGATAGCCATCGTTTTGACTTACTTTTTCAAACCCGGCATCACTGGGAATATTTAAAAAGATATCACAATGCCGAGATCCGAAACCTTGTGACAAAACTATGCTTTGACTATTGCAAACAATCTTTTGAAGAATACCTTGATTATGAAGCTTCCCGTGTTTTTGCAACGCAAACAAACCCAAACACCCTGTACATTCATAGGGGCAATATTGCGTGTCTGCGATTTCATCACAAAACAAATGACATCACCGTTTCATTACCTTCCAATTCAAACCAACGCATAAAAGCCACTGCAACGCACTGTTGGAAATGCAATATCATTTTTATGCCCAAACGTCAATATCTCATGTTACGAAAAGAGCACCGTTTTTTGGTAGCAGATGTTTGCGAGATTGGTGATGATGGATACACTCCTGTAACGGGCACAAAAATGAAGACAGAATCCACACTTAAACTCTGTGGGTACTCCGTGGATAAAGATTCCCCATTATCAGATTTAGATAGAAAAGATCTGCTCACAAATATAATCTCTAACGGGATTCTCTCAAGAGCGGAAATATTGCAGCACCTGAACCACCTTATTCTTTACAACGGCAGCAAGGATAGCAACTTCTCTGCTTGCTGTCGGTGGGAAGAGGATTATACTTATGTTTCCAATCTCAGCACTGAAGATCAGTCCATTGTAACAATAGACGAAATTCAACCTTACGCAAAAAAGAACAAACAATCCGAATAAGAATTGGTCCCTCGTGCTCAATGGAGATCTCCATTGAGCACGAGATTTTTAATCAAACCAATCGCCGCTGTTATTTTTCTTCCACTACATTCTTAAACTGCAGCTCCATGCATAGGAAATCCTTTTCTTTTTGACTAAAACGAACGGTATCAGCAAGAGTAGCTAAGCGGAAGAGATTATTCTTTCTTCCGTTTTCTGCAATGAGGTCAGCACTAGTTAAAGAGATATATAAGGTCTTGCTCCCAATTCCAGCCATCAATTCAACACCTTCAAAATCCCACTCATCCCAATACCTCTCCAGGATGGCAGAAACCTCTCTCAAAAGGCTGTTTTTCTCTTCCGGGATATGGTGGGTTCCTTCCGACAAACAAAATTCCTTTTCCAGCAAATCTAGAATCTGATTGTAAATATCCATATTGACTTCTCCTTAAGAATTTTTGTGAGTAAGACCGTAAAAGGTAAAGGTCACCCGGACCGTTCCGTTGGACAGAGGATAAATCTCTGTGTTGTTCGCAAACTCCGCCATCCTGGCAAACCATTCTGTGTTTGCAAAAGTGATGCTTTTCCCTTCGATTTGCACGCTGCCCATTCCCATAAACGGTGTATTTTCGCACAGACGCACTTTGATATTGATTCCAGATGTATATTTCTGTGCCAGCGCATATGCAAACTTTAGCTGGTCAAGTCGTTGCACGTTGATCGGAATTTCTCCGGCCTCCATTCGGTCGGTTTTTTGGAGCAACTCATTCAAAATAGCATGAGCGTCCGGTGTTTGTGCAGGGTCTGCGCTTATTGCCTTTATGAGCTCCTGATTCAGTTTTTCTGTGTTCATTTCCTTTTTTGCTTTTTCCATAATAACCTCCACAGCATTCAATTGTTTTCCTTGCTTACACCCATAACCAAAAGGGGTACGACACCACACAAAAAACTTTTCATTTGACCCAATACATGATATAGTTAAATTACATTGTCGTACCCTTCGTGGTTAAGAACGTCCTTGGATTTAGAACAAAGAAACAGGAAGGGGGCTGTCTTATGGAAGAAAAGAAATACCCACGCAGCTTTGAACAATTAAAGCGGGATTTTGAAGTTGCTTATTCTAATGGAGAAGAATATACCGATCTGCTCTATATGTTGGCCAAAGCTATTGTCTCTGCATGTGCCAAGAAGTGTATCCAAATGGATTCAGCACATCAACCTGAGTATCAAGAGTTAGTAATTCAAATTGAAGCGGATTATTTTGCATCAATTTCTGGTCGGACTGACATTGAGAACATTGCTTTTTGTGATGGTATTGATCTAATACAGGAAGCTGTGTGCCTGCTTCTGGAACAGGCAATGGCACATGGTTTTGATATCGGTTGGCTGGACAAGCCTTACACAATACGTACAATAGCAAGCCGCGCCCTCATTAAAGAAGCTGATACCGAGGGTTATCAAGAAGAAACCACTACTCCTTTACAAGAATGCTATAGAACGATCCGACGTACAATCAACAGCTATCAGAATTCCCATAGTGCTCATGGCAGTTTATCACTCGACAGCTTGGATTCATCACAACTGGATACTCTCTACATAGCTTGTTCTAAATACACCGATCCAAACAAAACCTTAGACACCGCAAAATGGGACTATGAGGATTTATTACATGCGCTAAATCTCACTGCACGTCAGGAACGCATTGTAACTTTGAGAATGCAAGGGTATGGCTACCAGGCAATTGCCACTTACCTGGGTATTTCCAAATCTACTGTTACGCGTACATTAGATCGGCTTAAAGACAAGTGTATGGCAATGGGTATTTCACCTTAACATCTTCACAAAAATTCTGCATATTAGTGATGCTTTTTATTTTATACCACTACATTGAAAAAGGCATCTCCATTGCGCCTATCGGTAGTTATGCTGCACACCAAACGCATTGGACGGTATAGAAAAGGATCTGCTTTTGATCACGCAATGACAGGGGGTAATTACCTAATGAGCATATTAATGGACACCATTTGTATGAATAGTACAACATTAGAACATCTCATCATGGAATTTGAGTTCCATCAAATATCAATTCTTGGTTATAAACTGTATATCGATGACTCGACTACGCCAATCGAGTTACGCACCGGGGCCGATTATGAGCCATATCTTGCCTATCATCCGTTTTATATCATCGAAGATGCCACATTTGATAACATCAGATATACGAAAGCAATTCGGATCATTACTCCCAAAGATCACAACCAGACAGGTGATTGACAATGGGCGGATTATTATTGTTGGCAGCCGGTGTGTTCTTCGGAATTATGTTTGCCGTTTTTATCATCAGTAGTGCATTTGAATTCGCAGGTGTGTGGGGATTGGTCCTCTTGGTGGCGGCAATCGTGATCGGGTTCGCAATCGCAGCATCCTCAGATAAAGGAGGCAAGAAGTAATGGCTAATTACTATATTGCAGACCTAGAGCTATGTCACGAAAATGCCATCCGTTTTGACAACCGCCCGTTTGGCACAACTGAAGCAATGGAGCGAGAAATAATATACAGGTGGAACAAACGCATTACTCCGCAAGACACCGTTTACATCGTTGGCAACTTCTGTTGGAAACCAAGCAATTATTGGGTTCCAATTCTTCAGCAACTGAGCGGTCGAAAAGTTTTAATTCGTGGGAGCCACGACCCAGAACGCATTGATGGAAAATTGCGTAAACTTTTTGACGATGTTAAGGATTATAAAGAAATCTCCGACAATGGCCGCAAAGTTTGTTTATGCTACTATCCAATGATGTTCTACAACCACTCACATAGCCCCAATAGCTATATGCTGTGCGGTTATGTACATAATGCCCAGGAGAATGAGTGGTTCGAGAAGTGGCGTGCAGAACTGCGCAGTCTGAGGATTCTGGATGGCGTTGGCAACTACGGCCAGATTATCAATGTTGGATGTATGATGCCATATATGGACTATACTCCAAGAACACTGGATGAGTTGATTCGTGGGTTTGGTTGGTGCCTGTGAGACTAAATATCGAACTCGAGAACGCGCAGAAATGCGTTGTCAAAGCAATTGCTTAAGAGGACTATATAGATTGCGGGGGATGGAATGTTTGAACTTATTTTAGCATTATTGGGCATTGGGTATTACGGCACTAAGCTTGCCGGTGAAAAAGCTAGTAAAAAGTATTATGGCAACAAGCGTGCTGCCTATGACTCGATTGAGGAGAAGATACGCCTCGACTGGGGAGACCCTGCATATAAGCCGCCTAAAACCAGAGAAGAATTTTGGATAATGTGCGAAAGCATTACCGATGACTTGCGATATATTTTTGGCGATAGCTGGAGGTCGAAGTTGAATTTCCCGTTATTGCGTTCATATCAAAGCATTTGTCAGAAGACTGATGTTGTTAGAAACGCGTTTACCCATCCAACACAACTGGCGTATCATATTTGGTTGTCCCAAAAGGGCAAATACGACTTTAACTACTTTGAGGGTTTCCATCGAGGGTTCTATTACGGCGAGAGGAATGAGGAAACACAAGAAATCGCTGTTCGTGCGTGTAAAACTATCGAAAAGAATATGCAGTTGGCACACCCAGACCTGCCATTGAGACTTGTGGTTAACCGGGACAAGCCGTGGCTGGTTCGATGGGAACATTTTTACACATCAGTTGATATCCATGGACTCGAAAGACCGTGGTAATCACTCGGAATAATACAGGAGATAGCTATGTGGGCACTATTTATTGCAATATTCGGCGGAGTATTTTGGTTTTGCAAACTAGGACACGACCGCCTACAGGCAAAGGAAACAGACCACAGGATTGCAAACCTGCAAGCTCAATATGAGCGATGGGAAAACTCTGTGCGTGATGATTGGCTAAACAAATACACTATCGACATGGTAAATACAGAAGGCGGATTTCTTAAATTGCAGGAAGAAGCTATCGAAGTAATTCGCCAGCTCCCCGGTATGGAGCACGCAAAAATGCAATGCGGTCTGTCAGATGCCGCAAGGCACGCAGTCCGGTTCATTGTAATGATTAAGCGTGGCAAGCTCCCCCACGGAGATTGCGACCGGATACCAATGTCGATATGGCAATGCACAGATGTTGGTTTCTCCAAAAGGTCTATGGTTGCGTTCGCTCGATGGGCTGAGGCCACTCTGCGGGCGAATGGTCATCCAGATGCTAAACTGTACTATTCAAAAAAACTGTCAGGGGCAGTCAACAGTTACGAGAAAAGCGCTGTGTTCCAATGGGAGGCAGCACTAATTAGCTTTGATGGCGTGTATAGTGTGTCTTACCAGGGTGTTGAGCAAGTAATGATTGGCGCAGATTCCGAGTAAATCGTAGCTATGTGGGTACCATTTATTGCAATATTTGGCGGAGTATTTTGGTTTTGCAAACTAGAACACGACCGCCTACAGGCAAAGGAAACAGACCACAGGATTGCGAAGCTGCAAACACAATATGAGTGCAGGAAAGACTCGATGAGAGATGCTTGTCTCAACAAATATACTATAAAGCACATAAAGAAGTTTTTTAGGCATAGTTGTTTGCTGCCAGGATATCTGGAGTTATACATACGATCCAGCTGAATATCTTGGCATGACAATTGAAACAATCTTTAATCCTAACTAATAGAAGGCAAGTAAGGCACCTTGACTTTTTCTGTACTCAATAGTACAATTCCAAATGCTAATATGTTCGCAGCCGGTGTCGGTTCGATTCCGACCATAACCGAAGCAATGATTATAAACTTCGTAAGTTTTATTTGCTCTGGCGTCGCTTATGATGCATTTAAAGATTTATTTCTTAAAGGAGTGGATTTGATGAAGATTTTTATCGTCTTGTTTACCAGTTGGCTGGGCTGCCACGGTTATGTAGTGTAATGGTAGCATGGTGTGAAGTCACCCAGCCAACACCAAATAGTTGAAGCATCCTAGTAAAATCCCTTTGGGAACTATACTAGGATGCTTTTTCTTACCAAATATATCCTTTCTAATATATATTGACAATATCACGATACCGTGATATACTATTAGCGAAAGGAGTGGACGAAATGCCTGTATTATCAAGATTTTATGGAATCGTTATCCGTATGTACTTTTTACAAAAAGAACATAACCCGCCCCATATTCATGCCATCTATGGTGATGATATGGCGGCAATCACGATTGCTGACGGAAAGGTGTTAGAGGGCGCACTGCCCTATAAGGCTCTTGAATTGGTAAGGGAATGGATTTCCTTGCACAAGGATGAACTTCTTGCTATTTGGGAAACCCAGGACTTCAAGCACCTTCCTCCGTTGGAGTAAGGAGGTATCTATGTTTCACAAGATCAAAAATGTCTCTGCACTGCCGGAGTATCGCCTGAGCGTTCAGTTTGCAGAAGGTTGCACCAAGATATACGATATGAAGCCTCTGTTCGAGCGCATTCCGCTTTTCGCAGAGTTGAAGGATCCTTGCTTGTTCTCTGATGTTACGGTCGATGTAGGCGGTCACGGCATCGTGTGGAATGATGATCTGGATTTTTCCTGTGACGAGCTTTGGGAGAACGGTGTTACAGTGGAAACACCATTTGACGGCCTTATGGCTTTCAGTGATGCTACCGCCCTTTGGGCTCTGAATGAAAGCACACTCAGAAAGGCTATCACCTACGGCAAGCTGGTGGACGGTGTTGATGTGTGCAAATTTGGCAAGCAGTGGGTCGTATCTATGAAAGCCATGTGCAGAGAATACGGAGAACCAAGAACTTAATATTTGTTGACGAAAGGTGTCGCAGTGATGCGGCACCTTTTTCGTATGTAAAACGCAATTTCCGTGATGTTTTCTTGAAACGCAACTTTAACCTCTCATACATTATAACAAATCAGTCGAAAAAAGGCTTTTTGCCTGGATTTGAGCTGAAATTATAATGTATGAAAGGTTTTATATATGAAAAACAAGAGTAATTACGAAAATACAACAGAAATTTTGAAGGACAATATTAACCGCATTTTGAATGAGAAAGATCGGTCACCACGGTGGTTAAGTCTCAAAATCGAGAAAAATGCTTGGTACACAACTCGTATGCTGAACGGCGAACTCAATCCGTCTTTAGAAGCGATCTGCAAAATTGCAGAGGTATTGCGCGTGTCGGTAGCAGAGCTTTTCACGAAAAAAGAGGGTTGAAAAGTTATGGGACCTGTCAGGTCCCACTTTGACAAAACCTATTGCAATGTGCAAATTCACTTGCTATACTGGCTATACCAATATTTTAGTTATGAAGGAGGAATTAAAATGACAAACGAAAACTGCCGTTCCAAAAGAAGGTGTTTGCCTTCCTTGTTGCAAGGATTAAGCCCCCTTGTAATGATCGCAGAGTATGGAAAACCAACGAAGAAATATACTGTATCGTATTCTGCTGACATAAAGCTTTCCTGCAGTGAAAGCAACGAGGAAACGCATAGCTAGCACCCATCCCGGGACGGATGGGTGCTTTTTCGTTTGTTGTCTGCTAACCTTGTTTTTGCTCTCCCACCGGGAGTCAAAATATATTTTTTTATATTTATGAAGGAGGAATTCAAATGAAAACGATTGGCAAAGGAAATGTGAAGGGTAATCCAAGAACAAAGCATTGAGCAAATGATTACCCGGGTTTTGACCAAAGCCAGTGGCTACGGTCAAAACAAAACAATGTGACCCAAAAGAACCGGTCACAGCAATGCCATTCGCTTGGCGATCCCAGGAGTGGATCAAATGCGATATACAGCAGAAGAAACCTATTCTGCTGCGAACAGGATTAGGCGGCAGACAGAGCCGTTACAGATCACGGAGGACTGACTGTCAAAATCCGCAATCGGTGGACGGAGAATTTTCTGACGAAAATGTGTTTACCACCGGCGGCAAGGGTGTCTGCCGAAGCTCGTGACGAAAATGAATGAGGTACCCACGACGTTTGAGAGTTCCGTCGTTAAATAAAATTGCTCAAGCGGCAGTGCGACCGTCTCCTTTATGGGAATTTCGCGCAGCGAATTGTTTCCGGGATTTTATCGTTGCTTCGCAGAATGAAAATCCCCGCTGATCAGGTCTATCGTACCTGAACCGGGTCACTGGCACTCGGCGCAGCGTTGCAGAAATGCGATTGACTACCGCATATCTGCCCTCTTGAATGCAAGGGGATACGCTCGGCAAGTCGGAGATGATGATCCTTTCAAAATCTCAGATGAAGCCAAGTACTAACCTCTGTTCACAATTCAATATCGCAATATTAACTCTCTTTTCGATATGACAAATGACTACCTCTTCGAAATAAATATGACCATCATTTCGAAATGAGGATTGCACCTGCGTGATAAAAGCCATTCGGCTCTCTGCAAGTTGTCATTCGCTTTAGTGAATGACAAGCTGCAGGAAGCCGAATATGACAAGCGTTAGCCTACGAAAGCAGGTGCCAGAACTGTCCTTTTGAAATGATAAATGACTGTCTTTTCGAAATGATTTATGACTTTCATTTCGAAAGCCGAGCCGTTTCTATCGGACGAAGTCAGATAGAAACGGCTCGGAGACGAGGTCGGAGAGCCGTGATTAGCAGGGCATAATTCCCCGCGTCAAAATAGAACCAGTAAGAAACAAGAGTAGATGTACCCCTTTTGACAGTGGGTGAATTATGCCCTGCGGACAATCTTTTTGAAATGATAAATGATTATCCCTTCGAAATGAGTAATTTTGAAATGATGCTCTCTTTGAAATGGTATATGACTTTCTTTTCGAAATAAGCGACAGCGCCCTCAATCCTTTTGAAATGATATATGTACTATCACTTCGAAATGACAAATGACTATCCTTTCAAAATGAGCAATACAGTTCTGTGTTCATTTCGATATGATATATGACTGTCATTTCGAAATGACCGCGCAAATTTTCGTACACAAAACCATTTTCGTTAACAACTTGGAGTCAAATCCTCGTGACGAAAACGACCCCTGAAATCTCTATTTTCGTACAGAGATTTTTTCGCAGTCCTTGACCCTGGCATGGGCTGCGTGAAAATAAAAAAATATATATTACAAAAGGAGGACTGCTTATGAGTCATAAGCGCCCCGACCTCGCAAGGGTCTACGCACCGCCCGGTGCAAACACTACAATTCCGGAGAATCTTCCCCCTCCCGGGGTAATAAGTCCGGGACTTGCCAAGAATCTGAGAGAGCAGCTTGAATCCATTTTCAGGCACTGCAACGAGAAGAGCTTTAAGACCAGAACCCGATATCTTGATGCGAGCATACGCTTCAGCTATTTTTTAGCAAATCGCTATCGTCTCCAAAAGTTCAAGAATGTGGAAGACAGACATTTTCGCGCCTATGCCGAATATCTGAAGGAGATGGGCTTCTCGCCCGCGACAATTCAGGCAGAGCTGTCAGGCATACGGTTCTTCTACAGACTGTCCGGCGGCAAAAACAAGCTGTCCGACAACAGGTGCTTGAATCTTCCTAAGAGAGCTGTGGGTGTGGAGAATCGTGCCTGGCTCCCCGAGGAAAAGGAGAAGGCGGTAGCACTTGCTGAGAGAATGGGCAGAAATGACGTTGTGATCGCCATTGATCTGGCTTATGAGTTAGGCTTGAGAGTGGAAGAAATCTGCGTCACAAGAGTTGAGTATTTGATGTCCGCAAAGAATACCGGTATATTTGTTGTTCCCAAAGGCAAAGGCGGTCAGAGACGGGCCATTAAGTTGAATCCGATACAAAGAGCAATGATCGCAAAGTATTTGGACTACGCTAAGGCTATGGGCTTACAGCCCGGGGATTATCTGATCTCCGGCAGCGAGAAGCACGGTGTGAAGATGGAGATCAAATCTCTGCAGAATTGGATGAGCCATAACAGAGAGAAGTTTATGGTCAAGGACCGTGACAAGCTCGTAGAAGCCGACAAGAAGAAAAGGCACGCCACCATCTCCTGGCACGGACTTCGCCACAGCTACGCACAGAAGACCTATGCAGAGGCATTGAAAGTGAAACCCAAGCAGGCAGAAAAGATCGTTAGCGAGAATCTCGGGCATCATCGATGCAAGGTGACAAGGATTTATCTGGCCGAGGTAAAGGTCAAGAAGAAGCCCAAGTAACACCATTTGTTTTTTATAGTTAAGAAGGAGTTTTTCAAATTGAAAACAACGTCCCCTAATACGTGGGACTGATATATAAGGAAATACCAGGGACCAATTAAACAAGGGCGGTGGCATCCGTCACCGCCCGCAAGGAGAAAATTATGATGTATTTTAGATTGCCAGCCTCCGGCAGAAACGGAGGCAACGAAATTTAGGAGGTAACTATCTATGACGGATAGAATCGTATTAATAATTGATGAAGCCGAAGAGACTGGCTCCTTGCTGTTGCATACGGCAAGGAGGATGTAGTATGACCCTACAAGAGAAACTGCAAAAATATCCCCCGGTTCTTTCTGTGAAAGATCTGGAGGATATCCTACGAATCAGCCACAAAACGGCATATGCCTTAGTGCGCTCCGGACAGATCCATAGTGTTCGCACCGGTAGAAGCTACCGCATCCCTATAAATGCAGTAGTTGACTACCTGAAAAAGAACTAATTTTATTGCGGATAGTCCGCATTTATGGTATAATATAGGTGTACCTGCTATGCGGCAACGAAAGGAGTAATATTTATGCCGCAGAGCAAAAAGAAGAAAAATAACAAATCAGCTTCCGGGATGGGCAACATCCGCAAGAAGACCGTCCGCAAGGGCGACAGGGAATACGAATACTGGGAAGCCAGATACACCGTCGGTTTTGATCCCGGCACTGGAAAGCAGGTTCAGAAATCTGTCAGCGGTAAGACACAGAAAGAAGTGGCACAGAAGCTGAAAGCTGCCACTGCCGCTTTGGACGATGGAACCTACATCGCACCGAACAAGATGACCGTTGCCCAATGGCTGGACATCTGGCAGGCCGGCTACCTCAAAGGAGTGAAGCCGTCCACCGTAAGTTCCTACCAGGCAACCATCAAGAACCACATCAAGCCGAATATCGGAGCCATCCGGTTGGATGCCCTCACAACCCACGATATTCAAGAGTTCTACAACAAGAGATTCGAGGGCGACGGGAACAGACCGCCTCTTTCCGCCAAGACTATCAAGAATATCCACGGAGTTCTCCATAAGGCACTTCAGCAGGCTATGCTTAATAATTACATCCGAACCAACCCCTCGAACCCCTGCATTCTGCCGAGAGTGACGAAGAAGAAAATCAAGCCGCTTAATGAACACCAGATTGCCGACTTTCTCAAAGGCATCAAGGGAAACAAATATGAGAAGATGTTTTTGGTTGCTTTGTTTACCGGCATCCGGGAAGGCGAGGTCTGCGGTCTGCAATGGGAGTGCGTGGACTTTACTGACGGTACGATCCTCATTGACAAGCAGCTGCAGAGCCTCAGAAGCGGTGTCCGTGGTGACAGGGAGAAGTACGCACTGGTTCCCACCAAGAATGGTAAAGAAAGAACAATCACCGCTGCCCCTTATGTCATGGATATTTTGTGGAAGGTGAAGAAAGAACAAGACCTCAACCGGAAAAACAACAGTGATCTGTTTCAGGAAAACGGACTTGTCTTTACGGACGAGTTTGGCACTCGCATCACACCGCAAGCACTGTACAGGGCATTCAAACTGGTGGTATGTGAACTGGGGATGCCCACCGTGAGATTTCACGATCTTCGCCATTCTTACGCTGTTGTTTCCCTCAAATCCGGTGATGATGTGAAGACTGTCCAGGAAAATTTAGGCCATGCAACTGCCGCTTTTACCTTGGATGTGTACGGTCATGTGACGGAAAAGATGAAAAAAGACAGTGCAAACCGCATGGAAGCATTTATAAAGTCCGTGAGTTGATAAGGGAAACCGTAAGGGAAAATAAAAATCCGCCTTTGAAATTCAGGACATTCTGAACCTTAAAAGCGGAGAAAGGCAAAAAGAAACCCCTGGATTCAGAAGAATCCAGGGTGAATCTAATGGCAGAGGATGAGGGATTCGAACCCCCGCGAACGGAGTCAGAGTCCGGTGTGCTACCGTTACACTAATCCTCTATGTCGACGCAAACAGCGCAGGCACGGATATTATTATATCTATTCCGTTTGAAAAGTCAAGAAGTTTTTTCCTTTTCTACAAACTTTTTCTCCCCGGGCAGGATTATTCTGCCCGGGGAGGCGATTTTTATTCATTCGGCTTGAGAACGATGAAACTTTGCGCGCCCAATGTCAGCACATTTTCGCGGATTTCCGATGTTCCCATTGAGTAAATGGGAGTGTACTTGCCGGACAGAGGAAGATCCAAATCTTCCAGACCGGGGTTGACCGCCACCAAAAGCTTTCCTCTGCGGTAGGCAAACAGCCGGCTTCCGGGCTGGGCGGATACGACTTCAAAGGGGCTGTAGTTGCCCAAATCCTCATGCGCCTGCCGCAGGGCAATCAGCTTGCGTACATGGTTCAGCATGGAATCCGGATTTTCCTCCTCTGCCTGCACATGGGGGGCATTGGGATTGGGGTCTGTGGGCAGGTACAAAAGGTCTGCCTCAGCCTGGGAAAAGCCCATGTTCTTTCCGCTGTTCCACTGCATGGGGGTCCGGGAGCCGGTGCGGTGATAGCCGCCCTCCTTGGAGGGGAGGAACCGGTAAGCCATGCCGATTTCGTCGCCGTAATACAGGAAGGGCGCGCCGGGCATGGTCAGTACAAATGCCAAAAACAGCCGACGCTCGGTGTCGTTCAGATTCAGAGAAGCCCGTTTGGTGTCATGGTTGCCGGAAATCAGGCAATAAAGGCCGGTATTTGCCGTGGCTTCATATTTCGGCAGGAAATCCCGCAAAAAGCCGTGGATGTCTGCGTTGGAGGTGGACTTGAAATAGCTGCGGTCTTCCGTGATGTTGCCTTGCTTATCCAGATCGTAGTACCGGGCCAATGCATTGTAGCCGTTGCCGTACCAGTCTAGATAGAAGTCCATATCAAAACCGCAATTGAGCGCCTGCTGGGGGTTGTTCCACTCAGACACCAAAGCGCAATCGGGATACTGCTCACGGACAGAATCGGTGATGTCTTTCCAAACCTCCATGGTTGCCAGCTTTTCCTCTCCGTCATTTTTCACCAGAGAGTCGGCCATGTCTACACGGAAGCCGTCACAGCCCAGAGCCAGCCAGAAACACATAATATCCTTCATTGCTTCCCGGGTCTGCATGGGGGCTTCGGCAGTGATGGGCTGCTGCCAGGACGGCTCGCGGATTTCCCGGTAGCCGTAGTTCAGGGCAGGCTGACACTTAAAGAAATTGATGATATAGGTGGCGTCCCTGGGGTGTTCACCGCCAATGAAAGGCATGCCGTCACCACGGCAGAAGGCGTTGTCCGTCCAGATATACCGGTGGGACAGTTCGTTATCCTCTGCCTCGGCGCTGCGCCGGAACCAGGGGTGCTCCTCACTGGTGTGACCGGGCACCAAATCAATCAGCACATGGATGCCCATTTCGTGGGCGGCGGCAAACAAAGCCTTTGCATCATCCAAAGTGCCGTAGCG
Source organism: Faecousia sp. (assembly GCA_045579965.1). Classification (GTDB taxonomy): domain Bacteria; phylum Bacillota; class Clostridia; order Oscillospirales; family Oscillospiraceae; genus Faecousia. The sequence goes on along the minus strand of JAZNMX010000044.1, from coordinate 45,972 downwards.
CTTGGCAACGGACTTGTAGTCCCGGACATCGTAGCCGGCATCCTGGAAGGGAGAATCATACCAGGGGTTAATCCACAGGGCGTTACAGCCCAAATCCCGGATATAGCCCAGCTTTTGGATGATGCCCTGAATGTCACCGATGCCGTCAGCGTTGCTGTCGTAAAAGGATTGGGGGTAAATTTCGTAAAATACTGCTTTTTTTAGCCACGAGGCTGCCATAAATCATTCCTCCGTATTGTTTTGCTCCCAAGGGAAGGGTTTCCCGGCAAGCACTTCCTGCTTTAAATACCGGAAGGTTTCTTCTTCGCCTTTGTCCCGGAGCATGGTCAGGATATACTCCAGCTCCCGGCGGGTTTGCGGGTGCATGAGCGAGCGCTCCCGGCTGGGAAGAAAATACTCCAGTTCCGAGCCAGCGTGGTAGTGTTCCTTTTGGTATACCATGCAGGCTGCCCGCCGGTCCATTACCATTTCCACCAGATACACCCGGGGCATAGGGACGGATTCATAGCAGCGGGTATCCCGGTTCATGTCCGTCCAGTATTCGTAATGATGGCGGTTTCGGCCCTTATGGTGCATCCAGGCCTCGGAATAGCCCTTAACTGCCCGCTCCTCACCGTTGGGGCTTCGGTCGCCCTGATAGTATTTTGCCCCGATTAGAAATTCAGTGGGGGAGTATTTGGACAAATCGTGAACCAGTCCCCGCCAGTAAAGTCCGACGCGAAAACACCCCTGGCGAACCAGCCAGCGGTGGTGGGTAACGGTCTTAAAATGTTTCCAGAATTTCATTGCCAACGCCTTCATTCCCTTGCTTGGATATTCCGTTATGTAAAATACCATAGCTTGAGGAAGAAGTCAACGATAAAGGCCTTGAGAGAAAACTCGAAAAAAGTCGAAATCCGGATATGGGAAATCCATTGCTATTTTTCCAAAAGCATGGTATTTTTATGAACAGTATGAGGGAAAGGAGCGGAGCGAATGCGTAAGATGCTGATAGCGGATCCGTCAGAGGAAACTGTTCGGATTCTGGAAGAACTGTTTTGCCGGGAATATCAAGTGTATACCTGTGCGGACGGCAAAGCCCTGCTCCGGCAATTGCAAACGCTTCGCCCGGATGTTTTGATTCTGGAGTTCTCCCTTCCGGAAATAGACGGTCTGCAGGTTTTGCGCCAGTCCCGGGATGTTCTGCCGCCGGTGATTGTGGCAACCACCGCAAACGGAGAGGATCACGTCCTGTATCAGGCGGTGGAATTGGGCGTGGGACAGGTTTTGATGCGTCCGTATCAAAACCGTGCGATTTATGAGCATGTGCAGGAATTGGTATATCTGGCAGAGCACCCGATGATGGGTGTGGAGTCGCCCCAGACCATTGCCCTCAGGCACATGAATATACTGGGTATTGCCCCGGGAACCGACGGCTTTCACCAAATGCGCCTGGCGATTCCTATGCTTGCGCAGGATCCGGCCCTGGCATTGGGCAAGGAACTGTATCCCATGGTTTGCCAGAGGCTGGGTGGCGGTGATCCCAGAACGGTGGAGCACAATATCCGCAAAGCAATACAGGATGCCTGGAAAATCCGGGAGCCGGAGCTGTGGAAGGGCTATTTTCCCAACTGCAAAGGGGAAAGAGGACCTTCCAACAGAGCGTTTCTTTCCCGCCTTGCGCTGTTGGTGGAAGAGGGGCAGAGGGTGAATATCCGGGTGCGTCCGCTGTAAGATTTTAGGCTTGACAATCGGGAAAAGTATGGTATAATCTTAGCTGTTCCCATTTGGAGGCTTAGCTCAGCTGGTTAGAGCGCCTGCTTCACACGCAGGAGGTCGATGGTTCGAGTCCATTAGTCTCCACCAAAGAAAAATCCCACCCATTTGGGTGGGATTTTTGTTTGGTATGGCATTCAGACGAATGGACTCGAAAGGCGGCACTTGGCGACATGCCGGTGGCATGTCGCAACCGCCGTGGCTTTTCCGCAGAAAAGCGAGTCCGTTCACCACCCATCGGGTGGTGTTTTTCTTTGGTATGGTATTTAGACTAATGGACTCGAAAGGCGGCTCTTAGCGACATGCCGTAAGGCCTTCTCCTTGAGGAGAAGGTGGCAAAAATCTTTGATTTTTGACGGATGAGGTGTTCTTTCCCTTTTAAGACACCTCATCAGTCAGCTATCGCTGACAGCTTCCCCTCAAGGGGAAGCCTTTCGCGGCACCCCGAAGGGTGCCGCTTTTTCATTCGTCAGCAGTCGCAGCCGGTCAAAGTTCTGACGTAGCAGGCTGTGCCCGTCAAAATCAGCGACAGCCCCGCCAGCAGCAGACCTACCAGAAGCGCACTGATAATGCTGGTTGCCACCACGCCTACCGCCAGCAGAACGGTAGCAAACAGCGCGGTTGCCAGAATCCCCGTCAGCACCACATTGATGGCGCTGCACTTACACAGACATTCCTCTGTCCGCCGGTCCAGTGCTGCGGTCACCGCGGTCACGCCCAGATACACCACCGCGATCCCCAACGCAACCCAGAGGAACGGTACGGTAACCGTAACGGTACCGGTGATTTGCAGGAATGCAGCGATGATGCCTACGAGGACGCTGGCGATGACAGCACCGATGGCGCAGGTGCATTTGCAGTTACAGCAGATCATTGACATATTTTTCACCTCCCATGGCAGATTATGCCGAAGGCGGGGGAAGTGTGACACATTCTGGAATATGATGCGCATCTCTTGACGAAAGGGTGGATTCTTTCTATAATGTATAAAAACCAAAAACCGGGAGGTTCATTCATGAGAGGAATTCCTTCTTTGATTACAGATATTCGGAAAAAGGTGTTTACCGAGGTGGCTCGGATGGCCTATTCCGGCAGGGGCTACGAGGGTGTAGACGAGCTGCCGTACATCATTGTCCCCGGCGACCGCCCCCTTCACCGGGAATCGGTATTTCTGGAGCGGGCCATTGCCAGCGAGCGGGTGCGGCTTGCCATGGGCCTGAATATGCGGCCCATCCAGAGCCGTCATCTGCTGACAGAGGGTATGGATGCTGCGGCGGTTGCTCAGCAGTATTACGAGCCGCCGCTGATTAATATTATCCCTTACGCCTGCCATGCCTGCCCCACCAATCAGTACCGGGTGACGGAAAGCTGCCAGAACTGTTTGGCGGCTTCCTGCCAGAAGGTGTGTCCCAAGGATGCCATTTCCTTTGTAAACGGAAAAAGCTACATCGACCCGGATAAATGCATTAAGTGCGGCAAGTGCGCCAAGGCCTGCCCCTACCATGCCATCATTCATCTGGAGCGCCCCTGCCAGAACGCCTGCGGAATGGACGCCATTGAGGAGGACGAATACGGCAGAGCAGTCATCAACCAGGATAAATGCGTCGCCTGCGGTCAATGTCTGGTCAGCTGCCCCTTTGGTGCCATTGTGGATAAGGGACAGATTTTTCAGGTGATTCAGTCCATTCTCCAGGGGGACAAGGTGGTGGCCATCGTCGCCCCTGCCTTTATCGGACAGTTTGGAAAGCACTCCACCCCGGGAAAATTTGTGGCCGCCATGAAGAAGCTGGGCTTTGAGAATGTGGTAGAAGTGGCAGTAGGCGCGGATATGTGCACCATTGAGGAAGCAAAGGACTTTTTGGAGAAAGTTCCTGGGTCGCAGAACTATATGGCTACTTCCTGCTGTCCCGCGTGGCATTCCATGATTTACAAGATGTTCCCCGGAGAAACCAAGAATATCTCCATGACCCTGACGCCTATGGTGTATACCGCCCGGCTGATGAAAAAGCAAATGCCAGAGTGCAAGGTGGTATTTATCGGACCCTGTGCAGCGAAAAAGCTGGAGGCGATTCGGGAGGATATTCGCTCGGATGTGGACTTTGTGCTGACCTTTGAGGAGCTTCAGGGTATGTTTGAGGCAAAGGAAGTCAACTTTGAAACCATCGAGGAGCTGGAAGGACTGAATGAGGGCACAGCCAGCGGCCGGGGCTTCGCGGTATCCGGCGGTGTTGCCGGCGCGGTGACCAGGCTGATTCACCAGATGGAGCCGGAACGGGAAATCCAGACCGCCCGGGCAGAGGGCCTGCGGGAATGCCGCAAGCTGATGCAGCTTGCCAAGGCGGGCAAATACAACGGCTGTCTTCTGGAGGGCATGGCCTGTCCCGGCGGCTGTGTGGCAGGTGCGGGTACGCTGCTTCCCGTGGAGCTGGCTGCCAATGTTGTGGGCCGCTACCAGAAGGAAGCGGATACGGAAAGCCCCATGGAGAGCCCCTATCGGGATAAGGCAACCACACTGGATTGAAAAATCGCCCTTCGGGGCGATTTTTTGTCACATTGTACAGAAACGATACGCTTTTACTGATAAAAATATATCAATAAAATTATATCGTTTATATTGCCTTTTGGAAAGGGGTGTGATACTATAATAACGGAAAACCCAAACCCATAAAATTTTCGGGAGGCAACGGTTATGAGCAAGATCACGGTTATCGGCGCCGGCAGTGTTGGCGCAACCATCGCAAATGACTTGATGGTTCAGGGTATTGCTTCTGAGATTGTTCTCGTGGATATCAACGAGCGCAAGGCAATCGGAGAAGCGCTGGATATTTATCAGGGCGCACCCTTCTGTGTTCCTGCTGTGGTTCGCGCAGGCGATTATGAGGATGCAAAGGGTTCCGATATTGTGGTAATTACTTCCGGTATGCCCAGAAAGCCCGGCATGACCCGTCTGGATCTGGCGCAGACCAACGTAAATATCATTAAGGACATTGCCCCCAAAATCGTCAAGGCTGCGCCCAATGCGATTTACGTTATCGTTTCCAATCCCGTAGATATTCTGACCTACGTATTTACCAAGATTTCCGGTCTGCCCCAGCGGCAGGTCATCGGCTCCGGCACCATTCTGGACACCAGCCGCCTGCAGTCTGAGCTGGCAAAGCGGTTCTGCATCAGCCCCAAGAATGTGCACGCCCATGTTTACGGCGAGCACGGCGACAGCTCCTTTGTGCCCTGGTCTTTGGTGCACATCGCCAACAATCATGTAGACGTCTATCGGGAAAACAGCCCCGACCGGGATAAGATTCAGTGGACCGGTGACTATGCCGAGCTGGAGGATTATGTCCGCAAATCCGCTGCCAAGATTATTGAAAACAAGGGCGCTACCTTCTACGCCATTGCCATGTCCGTGTGCCACATTTGCAAGTGCTTGCTTAATACTGCCGGCACTGCTTTGTCGGTATCCACCGTGTTCCACGGCCAGTACGGCATCGAAGATGTGGCGCTGTCCGCGCTGACATTGGTAGACAATACCGGTGCCCGGGGTGTGATCATGAATCCGCTGACTCCGGAGGAAATCGAAAAGCTTCAGGCCAGTGCCAACAAGCTCAAGAGCGTCATTGCTCAGTTGGATATTTAACCCACAGAGAGTGCAGCCAAGTGCTGCACTCTCTTTTTGCGATTTTTGGTTTACAGACAGACCGGCCTGTGGTACAATGCTCTCAAAAGGAGTGATGCGCCGGTGGAATATAATGATATTTACGACGAGAACCGAATATTGACCGGCAGGCGTCATCGCCGGGGCACGGCATGGAAGCCGGGGGAGTACGGCCTTGTGGTCTGCGTCTGGGTGTATAACGATGAGGGGCAGCTGCTGATGACCCGTCGGGCAAAGGAAAAGAGCTTTGCCGGAACCTGGGAAAATTCCGGCGGCGCTGCCAAGGCGGGGGAGGACAGCCGAACCGCCATTGTCCGGGAGCTGTCCGAGGAAACGGGAATTGCGGCCTCTCCGGAGGAGTTTATCCCCCTGCCCGGTGACCGGGACAGCCATATTTTTTATGACTTCTACTGTCTGAAGCGAAACCTTCCTCTGTCGGAAATCGTGCTCCAGCCCGGGGAAACCGACGGCGTGATGTGGGCAAGCTTTGACGAGGTTCACCGGATGATAAGGGAGAAGAAAATCTGCCGTATCATTGCCGACCAGTTTTTGCGGCAGGAGCCGATATTGAAGCAGATGATCGGAATTTGATTCCTTTGCCCATCCTTTCGGGGATGGGCAAAAAATAACACCGAAATTGTTACCGGTTTGTCGTTGCTTTTTTTATCCGGGTTCGTTATAATACCTTTACTGAGAAAAACCAAAGGATGGACTTGATATATGACACAGCAGGGTGGGCGCTTTTTGCGCCGGGAACATGGCCGGAAAAAACGGCTGAATATCTGGTGGATGCTGCCGATTCTGTGGCTTGCCGGTGTGATTCCGGAGCTTTTGCTGCATTTTCTTACCGCCAAGGGACAGACGGATGTGTGGAACGGCGGTGTGGCGCTGGCAGTGCTGTTCAGCCTGGTCAATGCGCTGGTGGTATTTGCCGCCATATCGGCGCTGCCCTGGAAAAAGGTCCGGTATTGGATTGGCTTTAGTTACTGCGTTGTGATGCTGCTGATGGCAGGGTCACAGTTGGTGTATTACGGCGTGTTCGGAACGTTCTATTCCGCTTTTTCCGCTGCCAACGGCGGACAGGTGCTGCAGTTCTGGAAAATTGCCCTGCAGTCCATTGTCAGAAATCTCCTCTGGCTGATTCTGATGGCGCTGCCGCTGATTGGAATCTGCATTTTGCGCCGCCGGTTTTACCATTCCCGAAACTTAAGCAACAAGCTGCTGCCGCTGATTCCGGTGGCGGGAGCGGTGGTGCTGCAGATGGTTTTGGTAATGAATCTGTCTGCCTTTGGCGGAACGGGTGCGGCCACGCCTTATGATTTGTACCATCATAACGCAGACTCTTACTTGAGCATCAACCGACTGGGTGTCAGCACCGCATTCCGGCTGGATGTAACCCGGCTGATTGCCGGCGAGCAGCCCCAGGGCTCTATCGATATTGATAACCCGGTGGTGACTATGCCGCCGCTGACCAATCCGCCCACTTCCGCCCCCACCCAGCCCTCCGGCGTTCCGGAGAGCACCGGTTCGTCGGAAATCACCCAGCCCTCTACAGCGCCCACAGAGCCCACCGTTGATACCAGCCCCAATGTGCTGGACATTGATTTTGATTCGCTGATTGCCGGGGAGAGCAACGATGCCATCAAGCAGGTGCACCAGTTCTTCCAGAACCGGACACCCTCCAATAAAAATGAGAAGACGGGTATGTTTGCCGGCAGTAATCTGGTAATGATTACCGCTGAGGCGTTCAGCTCCCTGATTGTAACCCAGGAGCGGACACCGACCCTGTATAAGATGATGCACGAGGGCTTCTACTTCTCCGATTTCTATGTTCCCACCTGGGGTGCATCTACCACCGACGGAGAATACTGCTTCCTCACCGGCACCATTCCCAAGCCCAATGTATGGAGCTTTTCCGAATCTTCGGATAACTACATGCCCCTTACCATGAGCATGCAGCTGAAGAACCAGGGCTATAACGCCTATGCCTACCACGGTCACACCTATACCTATTACAAGCGTGACCAGTATTTGAGCAATCTGGGGTATTATTACCGGGGCTACGGCGGCAGTACGGATGGCAAAGTGAACGGTCTGCCCATTAAATACACCTGGCCGGAATCCGATTTGGAGGTGGTGGATGTTTCTACTGCCGACTTTGTGAACAACGCCCCCTTTACCGCCTACTATATGTCCATCTCCGGCCATATGAATTTCAAGTTTAACGAGAATGTTATCAGCCGGCAGAATAAGGAGCTGGTGGCCAACGAGCCCTACAGCGAGGAGGTCAAGGCCTATATCGCCTGCCAGCTGGAGCTGGAGCGCTCTCTGGAGCTGCTGATGCAGCGGCTGGAGGAGGCGGGTCAGCTGGAAAATACGGTATTTGTACTGGTGGCGGACCATTATCCCTACGGCCTGACAGACGGGCAAATCAGCGAGCTGCTGGGCCATGAAGTAGAGACCAATTTTGAGCTGTACAAAAACGGCCTGATTATCTACAAGCCCGGCATGACTCCCGAGGTGATTGATAAGCCCTGCAGCCCCTTTGATGTGCTGCCCACGCTGTCCAACCTCTTTGGACTGGAGTTTGACTCCCGGCTGTATATGGGAAGAGACCTGTTCTCTGATGCCCCCGGCCTGGTGGTGTTCCCCAACTACAGCTGGATTACCGACTACGCCAGCTACAATGCTCGTACCGGACAGTTTACCAACCGGACCGAGTATGAGGTCACCAAGGAATACACCGACAGTGTTATGCGGGATTTGACCAACCGCTTTGCGGTGTCCATCCGGATTCTGGATTACGACTACTGGTCTATCATCTTCAAAGAGTAAAAAGAACCGCTCCCTCGGGAGCGGTTCTTTTGTGTCAGAGTCGGTAGGTGGTTTTTTGCAGTTTTCCCGTTGTGGGGTCGAATAGATAGACATCCACCTGCATACCGAGAACAGTTTCAAAGTAGATTTTGCTGTTATCATCCAAATCCCATTCGGCAAATCCCAGACCTGGGTGGCTGAACAGCCGTCTTACGGTGCAGTCCACCACATCCAAAGCCATGGCGGTGTCGCCTTCTGTGAAGACCAGAATGCCTTTTTCATAGGACAGATACCACAATTCCTGTTCGCTTTGGGCGGTATAGATTTCCGTTACCGTGCCGTCCAAGGAAAGACGGACAAGGGAATCGCTGTCGCTGATGTAGTAGGAGTAGAATTTGGTATTGCGCAGGTTGGTGCCGGATTTCATGGGCGGTCCGATGACCGTTCCTTCCTGATTCTTTACACGGTTCCGGTCAGTGCGGAATATGTCGTTGCCGTCGCTCCAGGTTTCCGAACGCATTTGCTCTGCCATCTCCGGGGTGGGTGCGGTCAAGCCGGAAAGGGGAGTGGGGGCCTCGGTATAGACGGTGGGGGCAATGAATTCGGTCTTTTCCGGATTCCAGTGGTCGTGACCTGCGCCGCTGCCGAACCGGCATTCGTCCACAATGCCCAGGTCTTCCGTGTAGCTGCCGTCTGCCAGAGAGTAGGTGGCTTTCCAAAGGGCTTGCAGATTATACTTTTCCTGCAGGCGCATCATGATATCCACACTGTCCATGCTGTAGCTCAGTTCCTGGATCAGTTCTGGATTATCCCAGTATCGGTCGGGATCCTTCGCACCCGGAGGGGTGATAGACCCGGCGGCAGGGCGATAGGGACTTTCTGGGTTGGAAAACTCGGCATACAGCTGCTGGATCATTTCTGTGGAGATGCTGTTCATGTCAATGATTCCCCGGGTGCTGCTGACGCTAAAGGAAAACCAGATAGCAGGGGAGAGGGGATGTACTGTGGTTTCGTATATCATCTCAGTGTGCTCGGTGGGCAGATAGCAGCGGTAGATACACACCTTTCCGTCGTTGACCGCAGCATAGTAAAGAACGCCGTCTTCATACAGCTTTATTTGCAGGATGCGGCTATGTTGAGCAATGGCGACGGAATCTCCGGTAAGCATATCCATTTTCAAAATGACTGAGCCGTTGGTGGATTTGTCGGCAAGATACCCGTAAGTGCCGTCTGCGCCGATGATGTAATACCCGGCGTAGGCTTCGTCGTTGGGCACATCGTAAATAATATCGTTATTTGCGTTCTGAATGACCAGGTCGTTGTTGGTCCTGGGACGCCAGGCCAGCATAAAGGGAAATCGTGCGCTCACATTGGGATGCTGCCAGGTCGCCATGGTGACTTGGGTATGGGGACGGTCCTGGGCAAAGTATTCCTCATAGCTCATGTATTGAGGAGATTCAATGCGCCAGGAAAGGTCCGGCTGGGTAGGAGCAGGCTCTGTTTCCGTTGGAGCGGGATTTGTTTCGGTTGGCAATATCGTGATCGGGTAGGTGGATACCTGCCAGCCGGAGGGCATCGTCCAGCCGGAGGGTACCGTCCAGCCGGAGGGATAGGGAAGCACGGACAGTGTAGATGAAACTGAAAGCGTGGCTTGGGTGGAAGATTGGGTAGAAGAATTGGTAGACAGCTGAGGAGTGGTGTCGGAGGGATGGAACAATCCGGTAAGGTTATCCCAGCTCAAAGCCACCGCAAGGATTGCCGCGGCAACCACAGCGGCAACAGGAAGAATTCTCTGCAAGGGCAGTTTCCGGAAAAAGGACGGAGAATCCTGGGGCTCTTCCGGGAGCGTTTCTGCCGGCAGGTCACTTTGGAACAAGGACGGAGAATCCTGGGTTTTTTCCGGGGGCCTTTCCGCCGTCAGCTCGCTCTCAAAAATGGCGGCACCGCAGTGGGGACAGAAAAGTGTGTCGGATGCTATGGGCTTGCCGCAGGTTGGACAGCTTGCTTTTTTCATAGTGTGTCGCCTCCTTTTTCTGTTTACATGTATAATGTAACAGATTTGGAAAAACTTAGCAACAACAAAACGGTTACAATATATTTACAAAAAGTTACACGCCCCGGTGATGGGGCGTGTCATATACAAATAAAAAAATCGGAGCATTTGCTCCGAAAATATCCAAAAAAGCCATTGACAAGTGGAAGAAAATAGTATACAATGGTCTTCCATACTGCGATAATATGCCCCAATAGGCATCCTACCCAGCATGGACATAATACCACAGATTTTGGCAGCTGTCAAGCACAAAGTTGCTTAAATCTGACAACCGATCCGTGCGTATTAAATTTTGTAAGCAACACACATTCAGGCGAAAGCCGAAAGAAAGGCTGTGATGATCCATATGGCAATGGTCAAGGACGTTCAGTTCGGCAAGACCATGCGTAAGTCCTACGCAAAGTACAACGAGATCCTGGAAATTCCCAATATGCTGAAAATCCAGAAGGATTCCTATGAGTGGTTCCTGAAGGAAGGCCTGCGGGAAGTATTCAAGGATGTGGGCACCATTACCGATTTTACCGGTAAGTTGGAGCTCAGCTTCCTGGATTACTCCATGGACGAGAAGCCCAAGTACACCATTGAGGAGTGCAAGGAGCGGGATGCTACCTATGCAAAGCCCATCAAGGTGCGTGTACGCCTGCGCAACACCGAGACCGACGAAATCAAGGAGCAGGAAATCTTCATGGGAGATTTCCCCATTATGACCAATGGCGGCACCTTTGTGATCAACGGTGCAGAGCGTGTCATCGTCTCCCAGATTGTCCGCAGCCCCGGTATGTACTATACCCACGATGTGGACAAGGCGGACCAGCATACCTATACCGCTACGGTGATTCCTTACCGCGGCGCATGGCTGGAATACGAAACGGACAACTCCAACGTATTCTGGGTTCGCATCGACAAGAACCGCAAGCTGCCCATCACCTGCCTGATTCGGGCCATGGGCGTGGAGACCGACGAGCAGATTAAGGCAATGTTCGGCGAGGACGAGCGGATTCTGGCTACTTTGGAAAAGGATCCCTGCAAGACCCGGGAAGAAAGCCTTTTGGAAATCTACCGCCGTCTGCGTCCCGGCGAGCCTCCCACGGTGGAGACTGCCATTGCCCATCTGGAAGGCCTGCTCTTCGACGAGCATCGCTACGATGTCAGCCGCGTAGGCCGTTATAAGTTCAACAAGAAGATGGACATTTGGGCACGGCTTTCCGGTCGGGAAGTGGCAGAGCCCATTGCCGACCCCATGACCGGTGAGATTCTGGCAATGCCCGGCGACTTTATCACCCGTGACATGGCCCATGCTCTGTCCGACAAGGGCGTTAACGAGGCAACTGTCAAGGTTGGCGACAAGAACGTCAAGATTCTGTCCAACGGCACTGTGGATATGGCCAAGTTTGTGGACTTTGATCCCAAGGAGTACGGCGTCAACGAGAAGGTCTGCTTCTCCGTCCTGAAGGAAATGCTGGACACCGTACCCGCCGACGGCTGGGCAGAGGCCATTGCCGAGCGCCTTGATGATCTGATTCCCAAGCACATTGTGGTCGCCGATATCATGGCATCCATCAACTATCTCAACTGCGTGGCAATGGGCATCGGCACTCCCGACGATATTGACCACCTGGGCAACCGCCGCCTGCGCTGCGTCGGTGAGCTGCTGCAGAACCAGTTCCGTATCGGCTTCAGCCGTCTGGACCGGGTAATCCGCGGGCGGGTGGCTGTTCAGGACCTGGATGCGGTTACCCCCCAGAGCCTGATTAACATCCGTCCTGTTACCGCGGTGATTAAGGAGTTCTTCGGCTCCAGCCCCCTGTCCCAGTTCATGGACCAGAATAACCCCCTGGCCGAGCTGACCCACAAGCGCAGACTCTCTGCTCTGGGCCCCGGCGGTCTGAGCCGTGAGCGGGCATCCTTCGATGTTCGTGATATTCACTATACCCACTACGGCCGTATGTGCCCCATTGAGACCCCCGAAGGTCCCAATATCGGCCTGATCAACTATCTGGCTACCTTTGCCAAGATCAATGAGTACGGCTTCGTCGAGGCTCCCTACCGCAAGGTGGACAAGGCCACCGGCCGTGTTACCGATGTGGTAGAGTATATGACCGCAGATGTGGAAGATGATTTCCACATCGGTCAGGCCAGTGAGCCGGTAGATGAAAACGGCTGTCTGGTGAATGCCCGTATCACCTGCCGTCGCCGGCAGGAGATCATTGAAGTAGACCGGGAAGAAATTGATTATCTGGACGTTTCTCCCAGAATGATGATTTCTATTGCCACTTCCTTCATTCCCTTCCTGCAGAACGACGACGCAAACCGTGCCTTGATGGGCGCGAACATGCAGCGTCAGGCAGTGCCCCTGCTGACTACCGAGCCCCCTGTGGTTGCCACCGGTATCGAGCACAAGGCAGCTGTTGACTCCGAAGTCTGTATCAAGGCAGAAAAGGCAGGCGTGGTTACCGCAGTTTCCGCTGACGAGATCACCGTTGCCTATGACGACGGCGATTTGCAGACCCTGCGTCTGACCAAGTTTGCCCGCAGCAATGCCGGCACCTGCGTCAACCAGCGCCCCATCGTGGTGGTTGGCGAGCGGGTGGAGGCCAACCAGATTATCGCAGACGGTCCTTCCTGCTCCGGCGGCGAAATCGCCCTGGGCAAGAACGTGCTTATCGGCTTCGTCAACTGGGAAGGCTACAACTACGAAGACGCCATTCTGCTCAACGAGCGGCTGGTTCGGGAGGATGTCTTTACCTCCATTCACATTGAAGAGCATGAAACCGAAGCCCGGGATACCAAGCTGGGACCGGAAGAAATCACCCGGGATATCCCCAATGTGGGTGAAGATACCCTGAAGGACCTGGACGAGAACGGCATTATCCGCATCGGTGCGGAGGTTCGCTCTGGCGACTATCTGGTTGGTAAGGTTACCCCCAAGGGCGAAACCGAGCTGACCCCCGAGGAGCGGCTGCTCCGGGCCATCTTCGGCGAGAAGGCAAGAGAAGTCCGTGACACCTCTCTGAAGGTTCCCCACGGCGAAAGCGGTATTGTTGTGGACGTGAAGGTGTTCACCAAGGAGAACTCCGATGAGCTGGCTCCCGGTGTTACCAAGTCTGTCCGTGTTTATATTGCCCAGAAGCGGAAGATTTCCGTGGGCGATAAGATGGCGGGCCGTCACGGTAACAAGGGCGTTGTCTCCAGAGTTCTGCCGGAAGAGGATATGCCCTTCCTGCCCGACGGTACTCCCCTGGATGTGGTTCTGAACCCCCTGGGCGTGCCTTCCCGTATGAACATCGGTCAGGTTCTGGAAGTCCACCTGGGCTACGCCGCCAAGGCGCTGGGCTGGCACGTTGCCACCCCTGTGTTCGACGGCGCAAACGAGAAGGATATCCGGGAAACCCTGCAGCTGGCAGGCCTGCGTGAGGACGGCAAGACCGTTCTGTACGACGGCCGTACCGGCGAACCCTTCGACAATCTGGTAACCGTCGGTTACCCCTACTACCTGAAGCTCCACCACCTGGTAGACGATAAGATTCACGCCCGTTCCACCGGTCCTTACGCGCTGGTTACCCAGCAGCCTCTGGGCGGTAAGGCACAGTTTGGCGGTCAGCGTTTCGGCGAAATGGAAGTCTGGGCGCTGGAAGCTTACGGCGCGGCCTACACCCTGCAGGAGATTCTGACGGTGAAGTCCGACGACGTGACCGGCCGTGTCAAGACTTATGAGGCTATCGTAAAGGGTGCGAACATTCCCAAGCCCGGTGTGCCCGAATCCTTCAAGGTTCTGGTTAAGGAATTGCAGGCTCTGTGTCTGGATGTCCGTGTTCTGGATGAGATGGGCAACGAGATTGAGCTGAAGGACGAAGATGACGATGAAGAGCTGATGTACACCTCCAGCCACGAAAGTCAGCTGGTAGTGGGCAGCGCCGATGAGGTGCTGGAGGCAGGCTACGTCATCGATGAGGACAGCCCGGAAGATATTATGGATGTATTCGGCGGCGAGGACAGCGATCCCGAAGCCGATGTCTACGAAGATTAAGGAGGCGTGAGCATGGCAGATGCCACCTTTGATGCCATTCGAATTGGCATTGCATCGCCGGAAATGATCCGGCAGTGGTCCTTCGGCGAAGTCAAGAAGCCGGAGACTATCAACTACCGCACTCTGAAGCCTGAGCGGGACGGCTTGTACTGCGAAAAGATTTTCGGACCCCAGAAGGACTGGGAATGCCACTGCGGCAAGTATAAGAAAATCAAGTACAAGGGCAAGATCTGTGACCGCTGCGGTGTGGAAGTAACCAAGGCTAAGGTTCGCCGTGAGCGCATGGGTCATATTGAGCTTGCCGCGCCCTGCAGCCATATCTGGTATTTTAAGGGCATTCCCTCCCGGATGGGTCTGATTCTGGATATCAGCCCCAAGGTTCTGGAAAAGGTTCTGTATTTCGCAGCCTATATTGTCACCGATCCCGGTGATGCACCTCTGGCGCTGAACCAGGTGCTGACCGAAAAGGAATATCGGGACATGCGGGAAAAGTACGAGGACGATTTTCAGGCCGGCATGGGCGCCGAAGCAGTGAAGGCGCTGCTGGAGCGCATCGACCTGGAGGAACTGTCCCAGCAGCTGCGTGAGGAGCTGAAAACCGCCTCCGCACAGAAGAAGTTGCGCCTTGTCAAGCGTCTGGGAGTGGTTGAGGCTTTCCGGGAATCCGGCAACAAGCCCAGCTGGATGATTATGGATGTGCTGCCGGTGATTCCTCCGGATATCCGTCCCATGATTCAGCTGGACGGCGGTCGGTTTGCCACCTCTGACCTGAACGATCTGTACCGCCGGGTGATCAACCGGAACAACCGTCTGAAGCGGCTGATCCAGCTGAACGCCCCCGACATCATTGTCCGCAACGAAAAGCGGATGCTGCAGGAAGCGGTGGATGCGCTGATCGACAACGGCCGCCGCGGCCGTGCCGTTACCGGCGCCAACAACCGTGCGCTGAAGTCTTTGAGCGATATGCTCAAGGGCAAGCAGGGCCGTTTCCGTCAGAACCTGCTGGGTAAGCGTGTTGACTACTCCGGCCGTAGCGTTATCGTTGTCGGCCCCGAGCTGAAGCTGTATCAGTGCGGCGTGCCCAAGGAAATGGCCATCGAGCTGTTCCGCCCCTTCGTTATGAAGAAGCTGGTGGCGGACGGCCTGGCGAACAACATTAAGTCCGCCAAGAAGATGATTGACAAGGGCAAGACCGAGGTTTGGGATGCTCTGGACGAGATTATCAAGGACCGTCCCGTGATGCTGAACCGTGCGCCTACCCTGCACCGGCTGGGTATCCAGGCCTTTGAACCTGTGCTGGTTGAGGGCCGTGCGCTGAAGCTGCACCCCCTTTGTTGTACCGCATTTAACGCCGACTTTGACGGCGACCAGATGGCAATTCACGTACCTCTGTCCGCAGAGGCCCAGGCAGAAGCAAGACTTTTGATGCTGTCTGCCAACAACCTGCTCCGTCCTCAGGACGGCAAGCCTGTCACCGTGCCTACCCAGGATATGATTCTGGGTGCCTACTACCTGACCTATACCCGTCTGGGCAAGGCAGAAAAGGGCGCAGAGGAAGTGGTGATTGCTACCGCCGGCGACAGTCAGTGGGAAGCCGGTCAGATTGTGGATGCCGACGAATTCCTGGCTGTGAACAAGGCACTGAAGGCAGAAGGCAAGGCTCAGGCCACCTTCACCCCCAGACACGCCTATTCCAGCGTTGAGGAAGCCATCGCTGCCTACGCTGACGGCAATGTGGGTCTGCACGCACCCATTCTGGTCCGTTACGGCAGAGAAGTGGACGGCGTGATGCAGTATAAGCTGATTCACGCCACTGTGGGCCGTCTGATTTACAACGAGCCCATTCCCCAGGATCTGGGCTTTGTGGACCGCAAGGATCCCGACCATGCCTTTGATCTGGAAGTGGACTTCCTGGTGGGCAAGAAGCAGCTGGGCAAGATCATTGACAAGTGTATCCGCCGCCATGGCTTTACCGTGGCAACGGAGATGCTGGATAAGATCAAGACTCTGGGCTACAACTATGCTACCAAGGGCGCTATTTCCATCTCCATCGCCGATATGGTGGTGCCGGAAATCAAGTACCAGCTGGTTCGGGAAGCAGAGAAGAAGGTCGTGGAAATCGAGCAGTTCTACCGCCAGGGCCTGATTACCAACGAGGAACGTTATCGCCTGGTGGTTCAGCAGTGGGAAAAGACCACAGCCGATGTTACCGGCGCGCTGCAGGGCAATCTGGACGAGTTCAACCCCATCTACATGATGGCGGACTCCGGCGCCCGTGGCTCCATGGCACAGATTCGTCAGCTGGCCGGTATGCGCGGTCTGATGGCAGATACCGCCGGCCGTACCATCGAAATCCCTGTTAAGGCAAACTTCCGTGAAGGTCTGAGCGTTCTGGAATTCTTTATTTCCAGTAGAGGCGCCCGTAAGGGCATGACCGATACGGCTCTTCGTACCGCGGACTCCGGTTACCTGACCCGCCGTATGGTGGACGTTTCTCAGGATGTGATCATCCGGGAGCACAACTGCGGCACCACCGACGGTATCTGGGTTGGTGCTGTGTACGACAAGAACGGCGATGTGGTGGATTCCTTCGGCAACCGCATTCGCGGCCGTTACCCTGTTAATGATGTTCTGCATCCGGTTACCGGCGAGCTGGTTCACTCCAAGGACGCTATGATGATGCCCGAGGATGCCCAGAAGTTCGAGGATGCCGGCATTGAAAAGATTTATATCCGTACCGTTCTGGGCTGCCGCGCTCGCAGCGGTGTCTGCGCCAAGTGCTACGGCATGAACCTGGCCACCTCCAAGGAAGTGGACCTGGGCGAGGCTGTCGGTATCATTGCGGCACAGTCCATCGGCGAACCCGGTACGCAGCTGACCATGCGTACCTTCCACTCCGGCGGCGTTGCGGGTGACGATATCACCCAGGGTCTGCCCAGAGTTGAAGAACTGTTCGAATCCCGCCGTCCCAAGAAGATGGCGCAGATTTCCGAAATCTCCGGCATGGTTTCCGTGGACGAAACCCACCGCTCCGCCCTGCGTTCCATTACCGTTACCGCAGAGGACGGCGAGGTCAAGGTCTATCAGGTGCCTTACTCCGTTGGCCTGAAGGTCAGCCACGGCAAGCCTGTTCAGAAGGGCGAGCCCATCACCGATGGCGCGCTGTATCCCCAGGATGTGCTGCGGATTTCCGGCGTTGAGGCGGTTCAAGATTACCTGGTTCAGTCTGTCCAGGCTGTGTACCGTCAACAGGGCGTAGAAATCAACGATAAGCACATTGAGGTTATCATTCGCCAGATGATGCGCAAGGTTCGGGTGGAAGACCCCGGCGATACTGCCTTGCTCACCGGCACGGTGATCGACAGCTTCGAGTATCAGGATGCCAATGCCGCCGTTCAGGCACGGATTGATGCCGGCGAGGAGGATTTGCAGCTGGCTACCGCTTCTGCGGTGCTGCTGGGTATTACCAAGGCTTCCTTGGCAACCGATTCCTTCCTGTCCGCCGCTTCCTTCCAGGAAACCACCAAGGTTCTCACCGATGCCGCTATCAAGGGCAAGGTGGACCACCTGGTGGGTCTGAAGGAAAACGTCATCATCGGCAAGCTGATTCCCGCAGGCTCCGGCCTGATGGCTTACCGGGATTACAAGCCCGGCGAAACTCCCCAGGCGCGTACCGCAGAAGAAGCGGTAGCCGTGGAAGAATAACCATGCAACAGCCGCTGCTATTCTGGCAGCGGCTGTTTTCCTGTTTATTACAATTAAGTTAAAGATTGTTGACAAGATGGACAAAAGGATATAAAATATAAATGCAAAACATATAAACAATTACTAATATTGAGAACCAACCTGGGGGGGATTCTATGTCCAGACGGAAGGAAGATTTGATTCTGCTGACTGGTGTGATTGTGGGTTTGTTGCTCATCGGCGTGATTTTGTGGCTCATCATTGGCTTGCCGCTTTATCAGAAGAAGTTGGAGCAGATTCCGGTGAGAAAGCAGGGTTCGTCCGTTATCTATCATCAGGTGGAGAAATTTGCTGCGGTAGACCCCCAGGGGCAGTATGTGGAAACGAGTGGTTTCACCGTCAGCGGAAAGCTGAAAAAGGACGGGAGCTTTGACGGCTTTTGCATTGCAGGAGTGCCGAAGGGGGTCCCGCAAGGACAGATCCCGGAACTGAATGCAGATTATCTGGTTCTGCAAACCCAGGATGTCTACGGATACTGGACTACAACCATCTACGGTGACCCCATGGACCCTGCCAGCTGGCTGGTAATACAGCAAGATGCAGACGGGAACTGGTGCTATTACCTGAGAGTGGATGAGATTCAGCAGGGGATAGGGCCAAAACCGGAGGAGGCTGTGGTGAAAGCCGCAACGGAAAAACGGCTTTCGCAGCTACTGGAAAGCTACAGCTAAAGAAAGATACAGCCGCTGCTATCCTGGCAGCGGCTGTTTTGCGGAAATTTTCTGCCGGTAATGTAGAAAATTTTATGGAAAATTTGTTGACTTTTTCTGAAAAATGCGTATAATAGGAAGCTGTATGGACACTAAAAAAGGAACTGGGGCAGGGAATACCGACCCTCTTGCCGATTTACGGGGCCGTCAAGTGATTGTGGGTGCCAAGCAGCTGAAAAAAGCGCTGGTAGCCGGACGGGTCAATCTGGTAATTTTGGCGGAGAATGCGGACCCAAACCTCACCGAGCCCATCGAAAAGATGTGCCTCGGAAATGAAATTCATTGCGCCTGGGTTTCGTCTATGGCGGACCTTGGCCGCGCCTGCGGTATCGATGTGGGCGCAGCGGCGGCAGCTGTCGTCAAATAACGTCGGTTCTAACGGAATGTTCCGTAGAATAATAACCCACCGAAAGGTGAGAACAAAAGAAAGGAGAAAATTGATGCCTACTTTTAATCAGCTTGTTAAGAACGGCCGTAAGCAGGTCACCTACAAGTCCACCGCTCCTGCTCTGCAGAGAGGTCTGAACACTCTGGAGAACAAGGCTACTACTCTGCCTTCCCCCCAGAAGCGTGGTGTTTGCACTGCTGTTCGTACCACCACCCCCAAGAAGCCGAACTCCGCTCTGCGTAAGATCGCCCGTGTGCGTCTGACCAACGGTATGGAAGTTTCCGCTTATATCCCCGGTGTTGGTCACAACCTGCAGGAGCACTCTGTGGTTTTGATTCGTGGCGGTCGTGTTAAGGATCTCCCCGGTGTCCGTTACCACATCATCCGCGGCACTCTGGATACCCAGGGCGTGCAGAACCGGATGCAGTCCCGCTCCAAGTACGGTGCAAAGCGTCCCAAGGCCGGCAAGAAGTAATCTTCGCTGCCTAAACACAATTTGAATTTTCCCACGCCCGTTCGCAAGGCAACGCCTTGCCATAGCGTTTTTATATATGTATGTAAAAACCTCTGGCCAGGCACAAACGAAAGGAAACTTTCGAGTACCGATGAAATCATTATTTTATGAAGGAGGGAAGCAAAGTGCCCAGAAGAGGTAATGTTCCCAAAAGAGAGGTCCTGCCGGATCCTCAGTACAACTCCGTTCTGGTTACAAAGCTGATCAACAGCGTTATGCTGGACGGCAAGAAGGGTATCGCCCAGAAGGTTGTCTACGGCGCTTTTGAAATCGTTGAGACCAAGACCGGCAAGAATGGCCTGGAAGTTTTCCAGCAGGCCATGGAAAACATTATGCCCGCAGTAGAGCTGAAGGCTCGCCGGGTTGGTGGTGCTACCTATCAGGTGCCCATCGAAGTTCGTGCCGACCGTCGTCAGACCCTGGGTCTGCGTTGGATCACCACCTACAGCCGCAACCGTAGTGAGAACACTATGAAGGAGCGGCTGGCCGCTGAAATCCTGGATGCTGCCAACAACACAGGTGCATCCGTGAAGAAGCGTGAAGATGTCCACAAAATGGCCGAAGCCAACAAGGCATTCGCCCATTTCCGTTGGTAATGAAGGAGAAAACCCGCAATGGCTAGACAGTATTCTCTGGAGAATACCAGAAATTTCGGTATCATGGCTCACATCGATGCCGGAAAAACCACAACTTCCGAGCGTATTTTGTTCTACACCGGTAAGAACTACAAGATCGGTGAAACCCACGACGGCTCCGCCACCATGGACTGGATGGCTCAGGAGCAGGAGCGTGGTATCACCATTACTTCCGCTGCAACTACTTGCTTCTGGAAGGGCTGCCGGCTGAACATCATCGACACCCCGGGCCACGTTGACTTCACCGTTGAGGTGGAGCGCAGCCTGCGTGTTCTGGACGGTGCTGTTACCGTTCTGTGCGCAAAGGGCGGTGTCGAGCCCCAGACCGAAACCGTTTGGCGTCAGGCCGACGAGTACAAGGTCCCCCGTATGATCTACGTCAACAAGATGGACATTATGGGCGCCGATTTCTTCCGCGTTCTGGAGATGATCGACGATCGTCTGAAGTGCAACGCTGTGGCAATCCAGTTGCCCATCGGTTCCGAGGCCTTCTTCAAGGGCAATGTTGACCTGGTTACCATGAAGGCAAATGTCTTCTATGATGACAAGGGTACCGATGTCCGTACTGAAGAAATCCCCGAGGACATGGTGGATTTGGCCAACGAGTACCGGGAAAAGCTGATGGACTCCCTGGCTGACTTTAACGACGAGATCATGGAAATGGTTCTGATGGATGAGGAAGTCCCTGTCGAAATGATCAAGGACACCATCCGTAAGGCTACCATCGCCAATGAAATGGTTCCCGTTGTCTGCGGCACCTCTTACAAGAATAAGGGCGTGCAGCAGGTTCTGGATGCCGTGGTTGACTATATGCCCAGCCCTCTGGACAAGAAGGGTATCCGCGGTGTCAACCCCGAAACCGGCGAGGAGGATTTCCGCCCCGCATCCGACGAGGCTCCGTTCTCCGCATTGGCATTCAAGATTGCCACTGACCCCTATGTGGGTAAGCTGTGCTACTTCCGTGTGTACTCCGGTACCCTGGAGAAGGGCACTACCGTGCTCAACTGCACCAAGGGCGCCAAGGAGCGTCTGGGCAGAATCCTGCAGATGCACTCCAATCACCGGGAGGACATCGACATTGTGTATGCCGGCGATATCGCTGCTGCGGTTGGCGTGAAGAACACCACCACCGGCGATACCTTCTGTGATGAGGATCACCCCATCATTCTGGAGTCCATGGTGTTCCCCGAGCCGGTTATTGAGGTTGCCATCGAGCCCAAGACCAAGGCCGGTCAGGAAAAGATGGGTATCGCCTTGGCAAAGCTTGCCGAAGAAGACCCCACCTTCCGGACCTACACCAACCAGGAAACCGGCCAGACCATCATTGCCGGTATGGGCGAGCTGCACCTGGAAATCATTGTCGACCGCTTGCTGCGTGAGTTTAAGGTGGAAGCCAACGTTGGCGCACCTCAGGTTTCCTACAAGGAGACCATCCGCAAGAGCGTGGAGCAGGATACCAAGTATGCCCGTCAGTCCGGCGGTAAGGGTCAGTACGGTCACGTTAAGATCCGTGTGGAGCCCAACGAGCCCGGCAAGGGTTACGAGTTTGTCAATGCAGTCGTCGGCGGCGCCATTCCCAAGGAATATATTCCTGCGGTTGATGCCGGTATTCAGGGCGCAATGGCAGCCGGCGTTCAGGCTGGCTTCCCCGTTGTGGACGTAAAGGTCACCCTGTTCGACGGTTCTTACCACGAGGTCGACTCCTCCGAAATGGCATTTAAGATTGCCGGTTCCATGGCATTCAAGGACGCCTGCCGGAAGGCCGATCCCGCGATCCTCGAGCCCATCATGAAGGTCTCCGTTACCGTGCCCGATGAGTATATGGGTACCGTTATCGGCGACATCACCGCACGCCGCGGTAACATTCTGGGTCAGATCACCCGTACCGGTGCTGTCCAGATTGATGCCAACGTGCCTCTGGCTGAGATGTTCGGCTATGCTACCGACCTGCGTTCCAAGACCCAGGGCCGCGGTAACTACGCTATGGAGCCCAGCCACAACACCGAGCTGCCCAAGTCCAAGACAGAAGAACTGATCAAGGCTCGCAGCAAGGGCTAAGCCCAGGGAAAATTGTAAAAAATTTTTCTTGTGTTTCCTTGCATAATGTAGTACAATATGTGAGGAATCGCGTAATAAACGCAATGAATTATTAAATGAAAATTAAACAACCATAAAACAGGAGGATTTTTCAAATGGCAAAGCAGAAATTTGAAAGAAGTAAGCCCCATGTCAACATTGGTACTATCGGCCACGTTGACCACGGCAAGACCACTCTGACCGCAGCTATCACCAAGTACCTGTCCATGCAGGGTTACGCTGACTTCGAGGACTACGCTTCCATCGATAAGGCTCCCGAGGAGAAGGCACGTGGTATCACGATCAACACCGCTCACGTTGAGTATCAGACTGACAACCGTCACTATGCTCACGTTGACTGCCCGGGCCACGCCGACTATATCAAGAACATGATCACCGGTGCTGCTCAGATGGACGGCGCTATCCTGGTTATCGCTTCCACCGACGGCCCCATGGCTCAGACCAAGGAGCACCTGCTGCTGGCCCGTCAGGTTGGCGTGCCCTCCATCGTTGTGTTCATGAACAAGGCTGACCTGGTTGACGACGAAGAGCTGCTGGAGCTGGTCGAGATGGAAATCCGCGAGACCCTGAGCTTCTACGAGTTCCCCGGCGACGACACCCCCATCATCAAGGGTTCCGCTCTGAACGCCCTGATCTCCGAGTCCAACGACAAGGATGCTCCTGAGTATGCCTGCATCAAGGAGCTGATGGACGCTGTTGACAGCTTCATCCCCACTCCCGACCGTAAGGCTGACCAGCCCTTCCTGATGCCCGTTGAGGACGTCTTCACCATCTCCGGCCGTGGTACTGTTGCTACCGGTCGTGTTGAGCGTGGTGTTGTGAACAAGAACGACAAGGTTGAGATCGTTGGTCTGCGCGACGAGAAGAAGGAGACCACCATCACCGATATCGAAATGTTCCACAAGCTGCTGGACTACGCAGAAGCAGGCGACAACATCGGCGCTCTGCTGCGTGGCGTTGACAAGAAGGAGATCGAGAGAGGCCAGGTTCTGTGCAAGCCCGGCTCCATCAATCCTCTGACCAAGTTCGCTGGCCAGGTTTACGTCCTGTCCAAGGAAGAAGGCGGCCGTCATACTCCTTTCTTCAACAACTACCGTCCTCAGTTCTACTTCCGTACCACCGACGTTACCGGCATCATCAACCTGCCCGAGGGCGTTGAGATGTGCATGCCCGGCGACAACGTTGTTATGAACGTTGAGCTGATTACCCCCATCGCCATCGAGAAGGGCCTGCGTTTCGCTATCCGTGAGGGTGGCCGTACCGTTGGTTCCGGCGTTGTCACCGAGATCTTCGAGTAATTCTTAGATACTCCGTAACAGTCATAAGTCAAAGCCCCGACCTTCCGGTCGGGGCTTTTTTATAGAAAATTTACAAAAGTTTTCCTTGGAAATGAACCGGTGGTATGGTACAATAATGTCAAAAGAAAAAAAGGGGAGAAGAATGTGAAAGAGCTTTGGTCCAAAATTAAAGAGGCGCTCATTTCCGCTCTGCCCATTACGGCGATTGTGTATGTTATGGCGTTAACGCCCTGGTTTGCGTTTTCCCGGGTGGAGCTGATTACCTTTACCGTCAGCGCTGTGATGCTGGTACTGGGAATCGGGTTGTTTAACCTGGGCGCGGACTTGGCAATGACACCGATGGGTACCCATGTGGGTGCGGGTTTATCCCGCCAGCGTAAGCTGAGCCTGCTGCTGATTGTCTGTTTTGTGCTGGGCATGCTGATTACCATTGCCGAACCGGATTTGCAGGTCCTTGCTACCCAGGTTGGCGCGGTAATCAACGGCACGCTGCTGATTTACGCAGTTGGCGCGGGTGTGGGCGCGTTTTTAATCCTTTCTATTCTGAAAATCGTTTTCCGGCGTTCCTTGAGCCAGATTCTGATGCTGTTTTATATGCTGCTGTTTGCCCTGGCGCTGCTTTTGGCGGTGGGGGATAAACTGAACCTGCTGCCGGTGGCTTTTGATTCCGGCGGCGTTACCACCGGCCCCATTACCGTGCCCTTTATTATGGCGTTGGGCGTGGGTATTTCCACCGTGCTGGGTGACAGAAAGAGTACAGAAAGCAGCTTTGGTCTGGTGGCGCTCTGCTCCGTTGGACCGATTCTGGCGGTTCTGGTTCTGGGTATTTTTTCCCAAAGCCAGATGACCTATGACGTGCCGGATTATACGGTGAGCGCCGATATTCTGGGTGCGTTTTTGCATACTGCGGAACATACCGCCCGGGAAATTGCCGTGGCGCTGGGCTTGATTGTGGTGTTTTTCCTGATTTGCCAGTTCGCCTTCCTGCGGCTTCCTTACAAGCGGCTGCGGAAAATCGGGCTGGGCGTTGTCTTTACCTATGTGGGCCTTGTGCTGTTTTTGACCGGCGTTAACGTGGGCTTCATGCCGGTGGGTTATAAGCTGGGCTTTGCCCTTGCCAAGCTGAATCCCCTGGCGCTTACTGGAATCGGCCTTGCCATGGGCGTTCTGGTTGTGCTGGCAGAGCCTGCCATTCACGTGCTGAACCAGCAGGTTGAGGAGATTACCGGCGGTTTGGTTACCAAAAAGGCGATGACAACCGGCCTGTGCATTGGCGTGGGCGCATCTATCGCCCTTTCTGTGGTTCGGATTATTTTCGATTTCTCTCTGGCCTACTACATCATCCCGGGTTATTTCATTTCTCTGGTGCTTTCGCTGTTTGTGCCTTCCATGTATACGGCCATTGCCTTTGACTCCGGCGGTGTTGCCAGCGGTCCTATGACCTCCGGCTTCATTCTGCCCTTCGCGGTGGGCGTTTGCATGAGCCTGCAGGGTCCGGACGCAGTTTTGCGGGATGCTTTTGGCGTTATTGCGCTGGTGGCTATGACGCCGCCCATTACCATCCAGCTCCTTGGTTTCCGCTCTATTGTGGACCGTACCGTGAAGGAGCGGCGGGCAATGAAACGGATTCTGGATGCCGATGACCAGCAGATTATCAATTTTATGTAAACCGGAGGGGCTTGTATGGGGAATAGTGTAAAGGAATCCGCCATTGCGCGGCTGACGCTCCTGGTTACTGTGGTGGACCGAACCAAGGGTGAGTTTTTTATGGATGTCATCAGTCAGTTTGAGGTAAACTGCCAGCTGTCAATGCCGGGAATGGGAACAGCCAGCTCGGATTTGATTGACATGCTTGGGCTGACGATCCACAAGGCGGTGATTTTCAGCGTGGTTCGGGATGATCAAATCAAGCCGATTCTCAGCTGCCTGGAGGATAAGTTTGGCACCATCAAAAATGGCAAGGGAATTGCCTTTGCCGTGCCGATGAGCAGTGTCATCGGTGTAAATCTGTACCGCTTTTTCAGTAACAACCGGGTAGGAGGGGAGAAATAATCATGCATACACATGAGGTCGTTTTTGCCATTGTCAATTCCGGCTTTGCCGAGGAGGTTATGGAGGTCGCCAAGGCCCAGGGAGCAAGAGGAGGCACAATTCTGCACGCCAGAGGTGTTGCCCGGAAGGACGCGGAGGAATTCTTTGGGATCACCATTCATTCGGAAAAGGAAATTCTGATGATTGTGGTGGAGAAGGAAATCCGTGACCGAGTGCTCAATGCCATCTATCAGGAGATGGGCATGGCAAAGCGTGCACAGGGCATTGCCTTTTCGCTGCCGGTTTCCGATGTGGCAGGACTTGTCCAGCCGGAGCAAATCCCGGAGGAAACAGAAGAATAATCAAAAGCACCGCTGAAAAGCGGTGCTTTTTTTGGCGCGACGCGGGTCTATAAGCCGGGTTCTGTCTTGACAGCCATCTATCTAGCTGCGCAGTTGCCCGCGCAGTCAAGCCGCCTCCCCGGAGCGGTCGGGCATACCTTATGCTCCTCCACGGCGTTGCTTCGGGATAGAGTTTACATCGTGGAACCCATGTTACCATGGGCCGGGTGGGCTCTTACCCCACCTTTTCACCCTTACCTTACGGCGGTATCTCTCTGTTGCACTTGTCCTGGGGTCACCCCCGGCGGGCGTTACCCGTTATCCCTTGCCCTGTGAAGCCCGGACTTTCCTCACCTGCAGCCTTTCGGCTTGCAGCCGCGGCTGTCCGACCCGGTTGCGAATTTATTGTACCCCAGGAAAAGCCGATTGTCAAATATCTTGCAAAATCTTTTCATTCGGGATATACTTATAGAAAACGAAAAGCATGGAGGGAAGTGCCATGGAAATGAATTTTGAAGCATACTTTCGCTCCCTGACGGGCAAGCGCATCGCGGTGCTGGGTCTGGGCGTCAGCAACCGTCCCCTGGTGCGGCTGCTGTTGGGCTTTGGCTGCGATGTTACCGGCTGCGACCGGATGGATAGAGAAAAGGCAGACAGTGAGCTTCTGGAGTTGGAAGCGCTGGGCTGCAAGCTGCGCTTGGGAGAGGGTTACTTAGACGGTGTAACGGCGGATGTGGTGTTCCGCACCCCCGGTATGCACCCGGCCAATCCGGCAATCCAGCTGTTGCGCAGCCGGGGCGCAGAGATTACCAGCGAAATGGACGTGTTTTTTAAGGTCTGTCCCTGCCCGATTCTGGCGGTGACCGGTTCCGACGGAAAGACCACCACAACCACTCTGATTGCCGAAATGCTGAAGGCAGAGGGATACCGGGTCTGGCTGGGCGGCAATATCGGTACGCCCCTGCTGCCCCTGGTACCCCAGATGGGGGAGAAGGACTATGCGGTGGTGGAATTAAGTTCTTTCCAGCTGATGGATATGACGGCCAGCCCCCGGGTTGCGGTGGTGACCAATCTTGCCCCCAATCATCTGGATGTTCACAAGGATATGGAGGAGTATGTCACCGCCAAAAAGAATATTTTCCGTTTCCAATCCCACACAGACCGGCTGATTCTCAATGCCGACAATGCCATCACCGCCGGTTTCCGGGGGAACGGGGAAACTCGGTTCTTCTCCCGTCAAAAACAAACGGAGGGGGCATGGGTACAGGATGGAATCCTCTATCGCAACGGGGAAATAGTGCTGGAAACCAAGGATATTTTGATTCCCGGCGTTCACAACATTGAAAACTACATGGCCGCTATTCTGGCGGTGGAGGGCTTAGTCAGCGACGATACGGTGCGCCGTACGGCAGAGAGCTTCGGCGGCGTGGAGCATCGGATTGAGCTGGTTCGTATAAAGGACGGTGTTCGCTACTACAACGACTCCATTGCCTCCAGCCCCAGCCGGACCATTGCCGGTCTTCGCAGCTTCCCGGAGAAGGTGCTGCTGATTGCCGGCGGCTACGATAAGCATATTCCTTATGATGTTCTGGGCCCGGAAATCTGCCGCCATGTAAAGGCGCTGTATGTAAACGGCGCCACCGCCGGGCAGATTTGTGCCGCGGTGGAGCAGGCGGAAAACTATGCAATCGGCGCACCAGAGATTTACGATTGCGGTGATTTTACCGCTGCGGTTCGTGCCGCTGCCCGGGATGCCAAGGCGGGGGATGTGGTGCTGATGAGTCCCGCCAGCGCAGCCTTTGACCAGTTTCAGAATTTCATGGTTCGGGGACAATACTTCAAGAAACTCATTATGGAGCTGTAACAATGAACATGACAAGGTTTACCAAGGTGATTCGCAAGACCCTCAGCCTGCGCTACTGCGGCGCGGTTCTGGTGGCGGCAGGCAGCGCATCCCGTATGGGGGGCATTGACAAAGTGATGGCGAAGATTGACGCAGAGCCGATGATCGTCAAAACTGCCCGGGCGTTTCAGCAATGCGATGCCATTCGGGAGATTGTGATCGTCACACGGCAGGATCTGCTGGTGCCGATTATGGACTTGTGCCACGATTTTGATAAGGTGAAACTGGTAATTACCGGTGGCAGCAGCCGTCAGGAGTCGGTGACCCGGGGAATTCAGGCGCTGTCGGATAAAGTAAAGCTGGTTGCCGTTCACGACGGCGCAAGACCGCTGATTACTCCGGAGCTGATTGATACCACGGTCCGCACAGCCAACCGCTATCACGCGGCAGCGCCGGCAATTCCGGTGAAGGACACCATTAAGCAGGCTCGCGGGGGAATTGTAGAGGAAACGCCCGACAGAAGCACCCTTTGGGCGGTGCAGACACCCCAGGTGTTTGACCGGGATTTGCTCATGGGCGCGCTGAAGAGAGCCGCAGAAGATGGGGCGGCTGTGACGGATGACTGCTCTGCTGTGGAGCGGATTGGTATGTCGGTTCGTCTGGTTCCCGGGGATGAGAGCAACATCAAGGTGACCACCCCGATGGATTTGAAGATTGCGCAGCTATTGTGGGAGGAACGGAAATGAGAATCGGACACGGTTATGATGTACACCGGTTTGCCGAGAATCGGGATTTGATTCTGGGCGGTGTAAAAATCCAGCATCCTCTGGGCCTTTTGGGTCACTCCGATGCGGATGTGCTGACCCACGCGGTAATGGACGCCCTTTTGGGCGCTGCCGGTCTGCGGGATATCGGTTTTCATTTCCCGGATACCGACCCTAAGTACAAGGGGGCGGATTCTCTGGCGCTTTTAAGCCATGTGGCTAAGCTTTTAAAGGACAATGGCTACCGGGTCAGCAATGTGGATGTGACCATGCTGGCGCAGGCACCGAAGCTGAAGCCCTATATTCCCCAAATGATGGAAAACCTTGCTGCCCGGCTGGAAATCCCCGTATCCCGGGTGAATGTGAAGGCAACCACCGAGGAGGGGCTGGGCTTTACCGGCCGGCAGGAGGGCTTGGCCTGCCACGCAGTGTGTTTGCTGGAAGAATAATGGAAAACCCGTCCGGACTGCCGGACGGGTTTTTTGTCGGAATTCGCACCTTCTTCCCGGAAAGCGCATAGGCTGTTCCGGGAGGGATCAACATGAATAAGACATGGATCATCACATTTCGTTCCATTACCTTTGCCCAGAAGGCCCAGAGACTGCTCCGTGGGGAACGGATTGAGGCGGCGTTGCAGCGGACGCCGGCAGGTCTGTCGGAGCGGGGCTGCAGCTACTGTCTGGGGCTTCGGGAACGGGATATTACGGCGGCGATGGCGGTGCTTCGCAGAAATCACCTGCTCACGGGGAAGATTTTTTCCCGGGCTGAGGAAGGGCTGTGGGAGGAGCGGACGGAATGATATATCTGGATTACGGCGCAACTGCCTTCCGAAAGCCCCCAGAGGTGGCCCGGGCGGTGCAGTCCGCCATGGCCACCTGCGCCAATCCGGGGCGGGGTGGATATCCGGCGGCGGCTGCAGCCGACCGGCAGGTTTACAGCTGCCGGGAGCGGGCAGCGGGGATGTTCGACTGCCAGCCGGAGCAGGTGGTGTTTACTGCAAACTGTACCCACGGCTTAAACATTGCCATCGAAAGCTTGGTAAAGCCGGGGGCCAGGGTGGTGATTTCCGGGTTTGAGCACAATGCGGTCAGACGTCCGCTGTATGCACGGGACGCCCGAATTGCAGTGGCAGGACGCAACCTGTTTGATTGGGAGGACACCTTGGAGGAATTCTCCCATGCCTTGGCGCTGGGGGCGGATGCTGCGGTGTTTACCTATGTGTCCAACGTGTTCGGCTATATTCTGCCGGTGGAAGAGATGGCAAAACTGTGCCGCCAGCGGGGGATTCCCTTTGTAATCGATGCTGCCCAGGCGGCAGGTACGCTGCCGGTAAAGCTGAATCATTTGGGGGCGGACTTTATTGCCATGCCCGGGCATAAGGGGCTTCTTGGCCCCCAGGGAACGGGTCTACTGCTGTGTAAGTCGGATGCAAAGCCCTTGCTGTATGGGGGAACCGGCAGTGAGTCTCTCCGGCAGGATATGCCGGATACGCTGCCGGAGCGGCTGGAGGCAGGGACGCTGAATGTGCCGGGAATTGCCGGCCTGAATGCGGCCTTGGGATGGTTGGAACGGGCAGGCACGGAACGAATTGCCCGAAGGGAACATGCTGCAGCAAAGCGGTGCGCGGAAATGCTGAAAGAGCTGGGGCTTAAGGTGTTTTCCGGCGACCATCAGGGGGGCACGGTATCCTTTGTGCCACGGATGGATTGCGAGGAAGCGGCGCAAAGACTGGCCCGGTGGGGCATCGGTGTCCGGGCAGGGCTTCACTGCGCGCCCCTTGCCCACGAGAGCGCCGGCACCCTGGAAACCGGGACGGTTCGGGTCAGCTTTGGTCCGGATGGAAACGATGACCAGATTTATGCCCTCCGAAGGGGAATTTTGGCCTGCGGCATGGCGTAAAAGCGAAAAAAATTTGCTTTCTCTATTGCTATCATCGCTCAAATCCGCTATAATAGTACGGATAATAGGATTGGTATGCGGTTTTGACAGAAGACCGGGATTTTGACAGAGAAACGAGGTAAAGCAGGCTATGAATACATTCCATGATTTCCTACAGCAAATAGCCAATATGAGCTGGGCAGACTATCTGGATATCGTCATTGTGGCATATCTACTGTACCGGCTGTTCCCCCTGTTTAAGAATTCCGGCACCATTCGGGTGGCGGGCACCGTGGTGGGTATCATCGTGGTTGCCTGGCTTACCGAGGAACTGAATCTGCATACGGTCAGCTTTATCCTCAACCAATTCCTGCAAATCGGATTGATTGCCCTGGTGATTCTGTTCCAGCCGGAGTTGCGGCGGATGCTGGACCACTTGGGTCATATGAAAGTGAGAAAGTTCTTCGGTGACCACCGGCAGGAGCAGGAGATGGCGCCCATTGTAGCTCAGACGGTTCTTGCCTGCGAGGTTCTGAGCCGGGAGCGGGTAGGCGCGCTGATTGTGTTCGCCCGGGATAACCGGCTGGAGGAATATTTCAAAACCGGTACGGTAATTGACGGCCAGGTTTCCGAGCAACTCATTCGCAACATCTTTTTCCCCAAGGCAGCGCTCCATGACGGCGCAATGATTATCCGTGACGGCAAGGTGGCGGCAGCCGGCTGTGTGCTGCCCCTGTCGGAGAGCAACCGTCTGAGTGCGGATTTGGGTACCCGTCACCGGGCCGGTGTGGGTATCAGCGAGGCATCCGATGCGGTGGTGGTCATCGTGTCCGAGGAAACCGGAACGATTTCCGTTGCGGTGGGCGGTATGCTCAAGCGCCACCTGGCATCCCAGACGCTGGAACGGCTGCTGACCAACGAGCTGTGCCCGGCAGATGCGGGAAAGGATGACAATCTGGTTGTGAAGCTGCGTCAAAAGCTGCAAAGAAAAGGCAAGGAGGAGCAGTGATGAAAAACAAAGTTATTTATGCATTGCTGTCTGCGCTGATTGCCTTTGGCTTGTGGATGTATGTCATTACGGTGGTCAACCCCGAGGCAGAGCAGACCTACTATGATGTGCCTGTGGTACTCACCAACGAATCTGTGTTGAAAGACAAGGGCCTTATGATTCTGACGGACACCGACCCCAAGGTGACCTTGGTGCTTCGGGGCAACCGTACAGATTTGAACAAGCTGAAAAATTCCGACATTACCCTGTTGGCGGACCTGGCAAAAATCAATGCTGCCGGCAATCAGAATTTGACCTATTCCATTTCCTACCCCGGTGAATTCGCGGACAATGCCTTTGAGGTTCTCAGCCATACGCCCGACCAGGTGAATCTGAACATTGTGGAGTGGGGCTCCAAGGAAATAGATGTGGTGATTCAGTACCTGGGCAACACCCCCCAAGACTATATTGCCGATAAGGAACACGCCGAACTGAACCATGACAAGGTAACCATTACCGGCCCCAAGAGTGTAATTGACCAGATTACCCAGGCCCGTGTGGATGTGAAGCTGGATGGCAGAAACCAGACCTTCAGCGAAAGCTTCCGGTATACCCTGTGTGATGAGGCGGGCAATCCCGTGGATGCTGCCCAGATTAAGACCAATGTGGCAGAAGTGAATCTGACTCTGCGGGTACTGCGGGTGAAGAAAATACCCCTGCTGGTGGAAGTGGTGTATGGCGGCGGTGCCAATGCCAACACCGCATTGGTGGAGGTCAACCCCCAGACCATTAAGGTAGCAGGCAGCGAAACTCTCCTTTCCGGTCTGGATAAGATTGTGCTGGGCACGGTGAATCTGGCGGATATTGCTGAGGATACTACCTTGACCTTCCCCATCCATCTGACGGAGGGACTGACCAATCTGTCCGGCATGACCGAGGCCACGGTTACCATCGCTTTCCCGGGTCTGGAAACCAAAACCCTGACCATTTCCACGATTCAGGTGGTCGGCCTGCCCCAAAACATGACGGCCAGCGTGGGCACCCAGGTCTGTACGATTACCGTTCGGGGACCCAAGGCGCAAATCGATGCCATTACGGAAGAACACGTAACCATCCGGGTGGACCTGACCGATGCACAGATGGGCGAAGATATGTATGTGGCCCAGGTATACGTGGACGGCGCATTCCCCGGCGTGGGTGCGCTGGGTACCTATCAGATATCCGTTCGGGTATCGTAACAGCGACGAACATACACAACGAAGAAAAGAGGATGGAAGCCTTGATTAAAAGTATGACCGGCTACGGTCGGGCGGTGGAAACGGTAAACGGACGGGAGTTCACTGTGGAGCTTCGCTCCGTAAACAACCGTTATCTGGATTGCACAGTAAAGCTGCCCCGGAGCCTTTCCTTTGCGGAGGATGCCGTTAAACAGGCAGTGAAGCAGGCGGTGTCCAGAGGCAAGGTGGATGTGTATATCTCTGTGAAATCCGAAGATAGCGACAATACCGCCATCAGTTTGAACAAGACCGTGGTGCAGGGATATCTTGCCGCCATGGAAGAAATGGTAAGCGAGTTTGGCGTAAAGGACGATATCAGCGTATCCCTCCTTTCCCGGATGCCGGAGGTCTTCTCTGTTGAGAAGCCGGAGGTGGACGAGGAGCAGCTGCTTCAGGATTTGCTGGCAGTGACCGCAAAGGCGCTGGAAAGCTATAATGCCATGCGTGAAACGGAAGGCGCGGCGATGGATGCGGACCTGCGCAGCCGGGGCAATACCATTTTGGAGCTGGTTGCCCAGGTAGAAGCGGGCAATGCCCAGACTGTGATTGACTACCGCGCCCGGCTGGAGAACAAGCTTCGGGAAGTTCTGGAGAATACCGCCATTGATGAGAGCCGGATTTTGACCGAGGCAGCCATTTTTGCAGACAAGGTTGCGGTGGATGAGGAAACCGTTCGCCTGCGCAGCCACCTGGACCAAATGGGCGAAATGCTCACCGGCGGCGGTGCGGTGGGACGGAAGCTGGACTTTTTGCTGCAGGAGATGAACCGGGAGGCCAATACCATTGGCTCCAAGTGCACCGATGTCCGGCTTGCCCGGATTGTGGTGGACATTAAGGCAGAGCTGGAAAAGATTCGGGAACAAACCCAGAACATCGAATAAGAGGGCAGTATGAAATTAGTCAATATCGGATTTGGCAGCATGGTGTCCGCAGGTCGGATCCTGGCGGTGGTTTCTCCAGATTCCGCTCCTGTCAAGCGTGTGATTCAGGAGGCCCGGGAGCGGGGAATGCTCATTGATGCCTCCTACGGCCACAAGACCCAGGCGGTCATCCTCATGGACACCGACCATGTGATTTTGTCGGCCATAGCGCCGGAAACCATTTCCGGAAGATTCTCTGAGGAGGACGGACAATGAGCAGAGGAAAGTTGTTTGTAATTTCCGGAGCGTCCGGCGTGGGCAAAAGTACGGTTTTGCAGAAGGTAATGGCTGCAAGACAGGACTTGCGGTTTTCCGTATCCGCTACCACCCGTCCCCCCAGACCCGGTGAGCAGGACGGCGTGAACTACTATTTCGTCAATCGGGAACGGTTTCTGGAAATGATTCAAGAGGAAGAGTTTCTGGAGTATGACGAACACAATGCCAATTTTTACGGCACACCCATCCGTGAGGTGGAGGACAAGCTGAAGGATGGGCATATCATTCTGGACATAGAGCCCGTGGGCGCTGCCAATGTGAAAAAGAAACGTCCGGATGCAAAATTGATTTTCATTATGGCCCCTTCCATGGAGGTTCTGGAATACCGGCTGCGCAGCCGGGGAGACACCCCCGACGACCAGATTCAAATGCGTCTGGAGCGGGCTAAATGGGAACTGGAGCAGACCGGCTGGTACGACTATGTGGTAGTCAACGACCAGGTGGATGCCTGCGCAAAAAGAATACTGGATATCATCGCAGAAAACTGCGTTGAGGAATAATGGAGGAAATGAACATGCTTTACCCCCCTGTTGCAGATTTGTTAAGAGATGTGAAGAGCCGCTACCTGCTGGTGAATGTGGTTGCCCAGCGGGCTCGCCAGATTGCCACTGAGGCGGAGGAATTCGGTGAGGAACTGACCGAGAAGCCGGTAACCCTGGCGATCCGGGAGGTTGCCGACGGCAGACTGAACGCAAGTCTGAAGGACGAATATATGAGATAATGGAGGATTGGGGCTATGATTGGGAAAATTGCTGTTTCTGCGGCGAATTTTGCCATTGATAAGCCCTATTCCTACTATATCCCCGAGGACATGGCTCTTCAGGTGGGGATGCGGGTGATGGTGCCCTTTGGCAGAGGTAACCGCCGGACAGAGGGCATTGTCCTGTCCCTGGAACCGGGCGCGCCCGAGGGCTTAAAAACCGTGGAGCGGGCGCTGGATGAAGAGCAGGTTTTGACGGAGCATATGCTTCGGCTGGCTGCTTTTATCCGGGAACGGTGCTTTTGCACCTTCTACGATGCTGCCCGTGCTATGCTGCCGGCAGGTCTGTGGTTTCGCGCCAAAGATACCTATCGGCTGACGGAAAGCAGAACCTGGCAGGAAGCCCAAATCCGCCAGGAGAAGGGAAGGGAAATCCTTCAGTTTCTCCTGGATTGCGGCGGAGAAACAACCGCTGCGGCTCTGCGGGAGTTGGTGCCCGACGCTGAAATCCGGGAGAGCGCCATCCGGTATCTGACCCGGAAAAAGTGGCTGGTGGACGAAACGGATTTTGCCCGTCAGTTAAAGGATAAAACAGAAAAGATTGCCACCTTGTCTGCCGGCGTGGAAGAGACCATGGAGTACGCCGCCCAGTGCCTGCGGGCACCGATGCAGCGTAGCGTCCTGGAGCTGATGTGCGCCGTAGGCAGCGTAGCGGTGAAAGAGCTGTGCTATTTCACCGGTGCCAAGCCGGCCACCGTCAAGCGACTGGCAGATTTGGGTTATCTGGAACTGACAGAAAAGCAGGTTTTGCGCTGCAGCGAAATCCGTCCGGCAAAGCTGGACGGGCCCTTGGTGTTGAACCGGGAGCAGCAATCAGCCTTTGCAGGGCTTGCCCAGCAGATGCAGCGGGAAAAACCGGGTTCTGCGCTGCTGTACGGCGTTACCGGCTCCGGAAAAACTGCGGTTTATTTGAAACTGATTGAGGCCTGCCTGAATAAGGACCGGGCAGCCATGCTTCTCGTTCCAGAAATCGCGCTGACCCCTCAGCTGTTAAGTCTGCTGGCTGCCCATTTTGGACAGCAGGTGGCAGTGCTCCACAGCAGCTTGTCTGCCGGTGAACGGTATGACCAGTGGAAACGGGTTCGCAGCGGCGATGCCCGGGTCATCGTGGGTACCCGCTCGGCGGTGTTCGCCCCCAGCGACCGGCTGGGTCTCATCATCCTGGATGAGGAGCAGGAGCATTCCTACAAATCAGAAAACAGCCCCCGGTACTGCGCCAAAGAGGTGGCGCTATGGCGGGGTGTGAAAGAAAACGCGCTGGTGCTTTTCGGTTCTGCAACCCCCTCGGTGGAAACCATGTACCACGCCAAAATGGGGCATCATGCCCTGTATGAACTGAAAGAACGCTTTAACGGCAAAGCCTTGCCCCAAGTGGGGGTTGTGGATATGAAGGAAGAGGTCAAGCAGGGAAATGACCTCGCCTTCAGCTGCGATTTGCTGGACGCCATTCGGAAGACTAAGGAGGAAGGCAAACAAACCATTCTCTTTCTCAACCGCCGGGGCAACAGCCGGGCGCTGGTATGCGTGGAATGCGGCGATGCGCCGGAATGTCCCCGCTGCAGCGCAAGGCTGACCTATCACAGCGCCAACGCTCGGCTGATGTGCCACTACTGCGGCCATTCCCAGCCCACACCCAAGCGGTGTCCCAGCTGCGGCGGTCCGCTGAAATCCATTGGCATGGGTACGCAAAGGGCGCAGGAAGAACTAAAAAGCCTGCTCCCCAATACGGAAATTGAGAGAATGGACTCCGATACCGTTTCCGCAACCAACACCCACGAAGCGATTTTGGATCGCTTTCAAAGGGAGCGCGTACCGGTGCTGATTGGTACGCAAATGGTGGCAAAGGGCTTGAATCTGACGGAGGTAACCTTGGTTGGCGTGCTGGATGCTGATATGAGCTTGTATTCCGGCTCTTACCGGGGTGCGGAAAATACCTTCAATATGCTGACCCAGGTGGTGGGGCGTGCCGGTCGGGGACAGACCCCGGGCAGTGCCATCATTCAGACCGTGGTACCGGAGCATCCGGTGATTACCATGGCAGCGAAGCAGGATTACGACGGATTTTACGAAATGGAACTGGCGCTGCGACGGGCCCAGGGATATCCGCCCTTTGGCGATTTGGTCAGCGTGACCTTTATCGGCCAGGAGGAGGCCCGGGTGATTCGGGGTGCTGTCAAATTCCGGGACAGCCTTTTGGAATGGGGAAAGCAGCCCCAATATGCGAAAGAAAATTACACGGTGCTGGGGCCGGCCCCCTGCGCTGTGCCAAAGATTAACTATCATTTCCGGTATCGGCTGACGCTGCGGTGCAGCCTAAACCGCCCCCTTCGGCAGCTGCTGGCTTCCCTTTTGCGGCAGTTCAGCCAGGATAAAGCCAATCGGGGCGTTTCCGCCTATGTGGATGCCAACGGATATGAAGATTGAGTGAGGAAAACCATGGGGTTACGAAAGATTTTAACAGATAAAGACCCGGCGCTGCATAAGGTATGCAAGCCGGTGGAAACATTTGACCGGAAGCTTCATAAGCTGCTGGACGATATGCACGAAACCCTTGCCGAAGCCAACGGCGTGGGTCTTGCCGCTCCCCAGGTGGGAATTCTGCGGCGGGCGGTGATTGTGGATACCGGCGACGAAATTTTGGAACTGGTGAATCCCGAGTTACTGGAAACTGACGGAGAGCAGGAAGGAGCAGAGGGGTGCCTGAGTGTTCCCGGTCGGTACGGTCTGGTAAGGCGGCCTTACTACGCCAAGGTTCGCGCCCAGGACCGGTTTGGAAACTGGTACGAGGCAGAGGGAGAAGAGCTGATTGCCCGGTGCTTCTGCCATGAACTGGACCATCTGGACGGCATTGTCTACACCCAGGTGATGGACCGGTTCCTGACGGAGGAAGAGCTGGAAGAATTAAGCGAGGAGTAATTCCCTTTTTGTTGGGAGGAAACCATGAGAATCGTATTTATGGGTACGCCGGATATTGCGGCAACCTGCTTAAAAGCGCTGCTTGACAAGCAAATGGATGTGGTGGCGGTATATACCCAGCCGGACCGGCCGAAAGGTCGGGGCATGAAGCTGGTGGCATCGCCGGTGAAGGAAACGGCGCTGGCAGCGGGAATTCCCGTGTACCAGCCGGAAAGCTTCCGGGAGGACGCGGATGTGGAAACGCTGCGTTCGCTGCAGCCGGATGTGATTGCGGTGGTGGCCTACGGGCGAATCCTGCCCCAGCGGGTGTTGGATATTCCGGAAAAGGGCTGCATCAACATTCACGCCAGTCTGCTGCCTGCCTATCGGGGCTCCGCCCCTTACCAGTGGGCGGTGCTGGACGGCCTCACAGAATCCGGTGTTACCGCCATGTATCTGTGCCGGGAAATGGATGCCGGAGATATTATTGATACGCGCAAGACCCTCATTGGGGAAAATGAAACCGCTGGGGAACTGCTGGACCGGTTGGCGGTATTGGGGGCAGAATTGCTGACCAGTACCATGACCCGTCTTTCGGAAGGCGAGGTTACCGCCACACCCCAGGACAACGCCAAGGTCAGCTACGCACCCATGCTGGATAAATCCATGTGCCCCATTGATTGGACGAAAACCGCACAGCAGGTTCACAATCAGGTTCGGGGTCTGCATCCCTGGCCGGTGGCAACTGCCTGCCTGGCGGGAACGAATTTTAAAATCCATGCCACAGTGGTAACCCAGGGCTCCGGTCAGCCGGGTACCATTCTGGCGTTAACCAAAACCGGCTTAAAGGTTGCCTGCGGGGAGGGCGCGGTGGAGATCCGCAGCCTGCAGGCGGAAGGCGGAAAGCGGATGAATGCCACGGATTATTTCCGGGGTCACCCGCTGGATATTTGATATGACAGCAAGAGAAACTGCGCTGAGTTCGCTGATTGCCTGCCGAAAGGACGGCGCCTGGTCCAATGCGGCGTTGAAAGCCGATATTGCCCGGGCCCGGTTAGACCGCCGGGATGCGGCGCTGGCTACCCGGCTATGCTACGGTGTACTGCAAAACCGCAATGCCCTGGACTTTTATCTGAAGCAGCTGCTCACCGGAAAGCTGCGGGATCTGCATCCCGCTGTCCGGGATATTCTCCACTTGGGGCTGTATCAGCTGCTGTATCTGGACAAAATTCCGGATGCCGCTGCCGTGAATGAGTCGGTGGCGCTGGCAAAGCAGTACTGCAAGCACATCCCCAATGCCCCCGCCCTTGTCAATGGGGTGCTTCGAAACGGCGCCCGGCAGCTTGGCAAATTGGAGCAGCCGAAGACCCTTTCCGACCGGTACAGCCATCCGGAGAGCCTTATTCAGCTGTTCAAGGGATATCTGGGGGAGGAAAAGCTGGAAGAAATGCTCCGGGCGAATAATGAAGCACCGGAAACGGTGATTCAGGTCAACACCGTGAAGACGACCGCAGATGCCTTAATTATCCGATTGGAGCAGGAGGGCATTTCCGCCCGCAAGCATTCCTGGATGGATAACTGCCTTGTTCTGGAAGGGAGCGGCAGCATTGACGCACTGGAAAGCTTCCGGGAAGGACTGTTTTATGTGCAGGATGCCGCTGCCAGACTGGCGGTGGACTGCGCCCAACTGAATGGGGATGGGCAGCTGGTAGTCGACTGCTGCGCAGCTCCCGGCGGCAAGTCCTTTGCCGCTGCTATCGCCATGGGAGGAAAAGGAGAAATCTTCTCCTCGGATTTACATGAACACCGCACAAAGCTCATTGAAAAGGGCGCGCTGCGTCTGGGCTTTTCCAATATTACAGTAGATAAGCGGGATGCATCACAGCCCTGGCAGGCTATGGAGGGCAGAGCGGACGCGGTAATTGTGGATGTGCCCTGCTCCGGCTACGGTATCATTCGCAAAAAGCCGGATATCCGCTACAAGGACCCGGATACCATGAAGGACCTGCCCCAGCTGCAGCTGGCGATTCTGGAAAACCAGAGCAAGCTGGTGAAAAAAGGCGGCACATTGATTTACGCAACCTGCACCTTGGTCCGTCGAGAAAACGAGGGCGTGGTGGAAAAGTTCCTGAAGAACCATCCGGACTTTACATTGACACCGCTGCCACTGCCGGCGGTATTCCCAAAGAATTCTTCGGGCATGCTTCGCCTGTTGCCCGGTGAATATGACACAGACGGCTTTTTTATCTGCCGAATGGAAAGAAAGTAGCAAGCTATGAATTTAAAATCTTTGACCCAGCCGGAGCTTTCCCAGCTGCTGAAGGAAATGGGACAGCCCGCTTTCCGGGCAAAACAAATCTATACCTGGCTGCACAAGGGAATCCGCAGCTACGAGCAGATGGGGAATATCCCCAAGCCCCTGCGGGAAACATTGCAGCAGCAGTATCCCATTTGCCCGCCGGAGGTTGTCCGCAAGCAGGAGTCTCAAAAGGATGGGACGATCAAGTATCTGTGGCGGCTGTCCGACGGCAACTGTGTGGAAACGGTTCTCATGCGCTACCATTACGGCAATACGGTTTGTATTTCTACCGAGGTTGGCTGTAAAATGGGCTGCGCTTTCTGCGCATCCACTTTGGGTGGCTTTGTCAGAAGACTGGAACCCTTTGAAATGCTGGATCAGGTGCTGTTTACCCAAGTGGATTCCGGTCTGCCGGTGAGCCATATTGTGCTGATGGGCATTGGTGAGCCGCTGGATAATTTTGACAATGTGATGCGATTCCTGGAGCTGGTGAACAGCCCCGACGGCATGAACATTTCCATGCGGCATATCAGCCTTTCTACCTGCGGCCTTGTGCCGATGATTGACGAGCTTGCCAAACGGAAACTGCAGCTTACCCTGTCCGTTTCCCTCCATGCTCCCAATGATGCCATTCGGCAAACCATTATGCCGGTGAATCGGGCATATCCTACCCAGGAATTGCTGGATGCCTGCCGTCGGTACTACGACGCAACCAAGCGGCGGATTTCCTTTGAATATGCTATGATTGACGGCGTCAACGATTCCAAAGACAATGCTTTGGAACTGATTCGCAGGCTGAAGGGCCTGCCTGCTCACTTCAATTTGATTCCACTCAATCATGTGGAGGAGAGCCCCTTGAAGCCCAGCAGTAAAAAAGCTGTGGCACTGTTTCAGGAAACCCTGGAAGCGGCCTCAATTACGGCAACTGTTCGCAGAACCCTGGGCAGCGATATCGATGCCTCCTGCGGACAGCTTCGCAGAAAATATACCAAAGAGACCAAAGAGTAACCCCTTACCCGAAAGGAGCGGATTTGTATGCAATGTTGGGGCATGACGGATGTCGGTTGTGTCAGAACACAGAATCAGGATGCTTACCAAATGGAATCTCTGGACAAGAACACCACCCTCTGCATCGTTTGCGATGGCATGGGCGGCGCCAAGTCCGGTAATGTAGCAAGTACACTTGCTGTGGAAGTGTTTGTGGAGGAAGTCCGCAGAACTTGGGTAAGCGGAATGGACAGCGACGAGGCAGAGCAAATGCTTCGCAGCGCTTTGAAGCTGGCAAACTTTACGGTTTATGACCAGTCTCAGCAGCTGGAGGAGTTTTCCGGCATGGGCACCACCTTGGTGGCTGCGCTGATTCGGGGCAGGGAAGTGACCGTAGTCAATGTAGGCGACAGCCGTGCCTACCATGTCAGCCGCAACGGCATCCGCCGGATTACTTACGACCATTCTCTGGTACAAATGATGGTAGACCGGGGAGAACTGACCCCGGAGCAAGCCAGAACCTACCCCGGCAAGAATTACATTACCCGTGCGGTAGGCACGGAAGCGGTAGTGGAGTGCGATGTGTTCCATTTGGAAATGGAGCGGGGCGACTTCCTGCTGCTGTGCAGCGACGGACTGTCCAACACCATGGATGACCAGGAAATGCTGTTTGAAATTGCCCATGGCGTCAACAAGGAGCTTTCCTGCCAGCGGCTGATGGACATCGGTAAAAACAGAGGTGCGCCGGATAATATGACCTGTATTCTGGCCCAGGTCTGACCCGTCACGAAAGGAGTTTCGTTTTATGGATAAGGATAAATATATTGGACGGTTGCTGGACAACCGTTATGAGATATTGGAGGTGCTTGGTACCGGCGGCATGGCCGTGGTGTACAAGGCCCGGTGCCACCGCTTAAACCGTTTGGTGGCAATCAAGATTTTGAAGGATGATTTTTCCCAGGATGAGGATTTCCGCCGGCGTTTCCATGCGGAGAGCCGTGCGGTTGCCATGCTTTCTCACCCGAATATTGTTTCGGTGTATGATGTGTCTACCTCCGATGATGCAGACTACATTGTCATGGAGCTCATTGACGGCATCACACTGAAACAGTATATGGAGAAAAAGGGCGTGCTGAACTGGAAGGAAACCCTGCATTTCGCCATTCAGATCGGCAAGGCCCTGGATCACGCCCATAGCAGAGGGATTGTCCACCGGGATATCAAGCCCCACAATGTGATGGTGCTGAAAAACGGCTCTGTGAAGGTAACGGACTTCGGTATCGCCCGGGTGATGTCCAAGAGCAACACCCTAACCAAGGAAGCGCTGGGCTCTGTGCACTATATTTCCCCCGAGCAGGCCAAGGGCGGCAGAGTGGACAACCGTTCCGACATCTATTCTCTGGGCATTGTGATGTACGAGATGATGACCGGCCGTCCTCCCTACGATGGAGAATCTCCCGTGGCAATCGCTATCCAGCATATCAACGGCAAGCCCCAGATGCCCTCGATTCTGAATCCCAATATTCCCGGCGGCTTGGAGCAGATTATTGTCAAGGCGATTTCCAGAGAGCCGGCCAAGCGGTATGAAACCGCTGCGGTCATGCTGCAGGATATGGATGAATTCCGCAAGGACCCCACCATTCTGTTTGATTACAACAATCCCAGCACCGGTCTGGATGACGCCGCGGCAATCGCCAGTCAGAGCAAGATAGAGCCCGCAGAAACCGCACCTCCCAAGAATACCGCTGAGCGTGTGGCAGCAAAGGCCGGAGAAATGCCCGTTCGGCGCACGCCCCCTGCCAGAAAAAAGCCGGCAGCCAAGCCTGTGCGCCGCCGCAGGGAAGAAGTGGTGGAGGACGAAGAGCGCAGCAGCAAGGTGGCAACCATTGCGGTGGTCATGTGTTCCGTTGTGGCAATCATTGCCATCGGCATTTTCCTGATTATGCTCCTTAGTGGCGGCGGTGGCGGC
Source organism: Faecousia sp. (assembly GCA_045579965.1). GTDB lineage: Bacteria > Bacillota > Clostridia > Oscillospirales > Oscillospiraceae > Faecousia. The sequence goes on along the minus strand of JAZNMX010000044.1, from coordinate 3,057 downwards.
CAGGAGCAGAATCTGGTGGTTGTGCCCAATCTGGTAAACAAGGACTTCAACGAAGCTGCTACAGCAAAGGATTACATTCTGAAAATCGAAAGCAAGATATACAGCGACCAGTTTGAAAAAGACCGGATTGTGGAACAGAGAATCCGTCCCAATACGAAGATCGAAAAAGGTAGCGAGGTGCTGGTGGTTGTCAGCGCCGGACCGGAGCCTACTGTTAAGGTGATGGAAAATCTGGTGAATCTGGATGAAGAGCAGGCACTGAAATTCCTGACCAACACCCAGGGCATCAGCGAGGACCGGATTTTGATTCGCCGGGAGAGCCACGCCACTGTAGCTGCCGGCAAGATTATCAAGACCGAGCCGGTAGACGGAACAGCCCTTGCGGAAAACCAGACCATCTATTTGACGGTCAGTACCGGTCCCGAGGTGGAAACTGCCAGCATGCCGGATCTGGTTGGCCAGAATGTGGAAGTGGCAAAGAAGCTGCTGGAGGCCGCCGGCTTCAATAATGTAGAAGTGGTGGAAGTGGAAAGCACCAAGCCTCAGGGACAGGTGATTTACCAATCCGTTACCAAGCGGAAGGTCATCCCCACCAACACAAAGATTACCCTGCGGATTCCCAAGTGGATTGAGGTTACCGTACCCACCCAGCCCACGGAAACCCAGCAGCCCGATGACTATGTCCCCAAGGTAGTGCAGGTTGCGCTTCCGGACGACATGCTCGAAGATTATATCCTGACGATCTATAATGGCATTACTGTGGTGGAGGAGCGCCAGATTCCCGTTGGCACGCTCTTTACCGAAGTGGTGCTGTACGGTAAGGGTAAAATGGAATTCACCGCAGAGATTGGAAATCTTCGGTGGACCATTCATGTGGACTTTGGAACGGAAAATGCCAATGGCTGAGAAACAGATTGGCAGAATCCTCAGATCTATCAGCGGATTTTATGATGTCCGGACTCCGGCGGGATTGATTTCCTGCCGGGCCCGGGGCATTTTGCGAAAGGAAGGCTGCACACCCCTTACCGGAGACATGGTGGAAATTACCGTGGAAAAAGGGAAGGGCATGGTGGAGCGGGTCCTGCCCCGGAAAAACAGTTTCGTTCGCCCCGCGGTTGCCAATATCGATGCGCTGGTGGTTTTTGCCGCCAACGTCAATCCGGTGACAGAACCCTTTCTGATTGACCGGGTGGCCGCCATTGCCGGTGACCAGGGTGTTCCGGTGTATCTGTGCATCAATAAGTGCGATCTGGATCCGGCGGAGGAGCTGGCGCGGATTTACCGAAACGCAGGTATGACGGTGCTGTGTACCAGCGCGGAAACCGGGGAGGGGAGAGAGGAACTTCGGGAATTGATCCGGGGTAAACTCACCGCCTTTACCGGCAATTCCGGTGTCGGTAAGAGCAGTATGCTCAATCAGCTGTGCCCGGAGCTGCAGCTGCCTACCGGCGAGGTTTCGGAAAAACTGGGCCGTGGCCGGCATACCACCCGCCATGTGGAGCTGTACCGGCTGGGGGAGGATACCTATGTGGCAGATACCCCGGGTTTTTCCTCTTTCGATACCGACCAGATGGATGTGATACTGAAGGAGAATCTGCAGTACGCTTTTCCGGATTTCGGAAGGTTTATCGGGCAATGCCAGTTCCATGACTGCTCCCACCGGAAAGAACCGGGCTGTGCGGTAACCGGCGCGGTTCAGCATGGCGAAATCGAACAGAGCCGGTATGACAGCTACCTGCGGCTGTACGAAAAAGCCAGCCAGGTAAAGCTCTGGGAAATGAAATAGGAAAATCTCCGTAATGACTGAAATTGCGGAGATTTTTTTGTAAATTATTCTAAAATTTTGCTTGACAAAACGGGAAAACAGTGGTAAGATAATCGAGCGCGTGTAGGGATATTATGCGCGCAATGCGATGATGCGGGAGATTGCGTCTAAAAAACGGTAACTTCCGCGGAGTATGTCCGGTCATCGGGCGGCTGAACTGCTTCTGTTTGCGCTTGCGTATATCGCTGCGGCAGAGGATTGGTCGGCTTGCGTCGGCCATTTTTCATGGCTCAGAATGATACGCACGGCGGCGTGAACAAATCAGTTCGACCGTACCCAGACACTACGCAAACTGAGTACGTTACATTCAAGGAGGAAAACAAACCATGGCAAACCAGGAAATGATCCGCATTCGGCTGAAGGCCTACGACCACCAGCTGATCGACTCCAGCGCAGCAAAGATCGTGGAGACCGCAAAACGCAACGGCGCAGCTGTTTCCGGCCCCATCCCCCTGCCCACCAAGAAGGAGGTTATCACCATCCTTCGCGCTGTTCACAAGTACAAGGACAGCCGTGAGCAGTTCGAGCGCAGAACCCACAAGAGACTGATCGATATCCTCAACCCCAACCAGAAGACTGTCGAAGCTCTCATGAGCCTGGACCTTCCCGCTGGTGTTGAGATAGAGATAAAGCTGTAATTCCTATACATTATAATATAGGAATTCACCGCTGCCCGCACTGTTATAGCATCGGGCGGACGGGTCATGTTGGCGGCCTCCCAATGGGCTGTCAACCAATAACCTAACAAAGGAGAAAACCAAAAATGCAAAAAGCAATCATCGGCAAGAAAGTGGGCATGACCCAGATCTTCGATGAGAGCGGCAAGGTGATCCCGGTTACCGTTGTGGAAGCCGGTCCCTGTGTCGTTACCCAGAAGAAGACCGTTGAAACCGACGGCTACACCGCCGTACAGCTCGGCTTTGGCGACGTTAAGGAGTCCAAGCTCAGCAAGCCTGAGGCAGGCCACCTGAAGAAGGCTGGCGTTGCCCCCAAGAAGTACCTGAAGGAATTCCAGCTGGATAACGCTGCTGACATGAACGTTGGCGACGAAGTCAAGGCTGACACCTTCGCTGCCGGCGACATGATCGACGTTACCGGCATCAGCAAGGGCCATGGCTACCAGGGTGTTGTCAAGCGCCACGGCGCTCACCGCACCGACATGACCCACGGCGGCGGCCCTGTCCACCGTCACGCAGGCTCCATGGGCGCTTCTTCCCACCAGAGCCGCATTT
>JAZNMX010000043.1:0-13770 GCA_045579965.1 Faecousia sp. | reverse complement strand
ATTCCCGTTGCTTACGCCACCGCCTTCGAGGGCGAAATCATCCGCCGCGGCGATATGCAGGTGGAAGTGGACGGCTCCCGTGTGGACTGCTTCGAGCTGGTGCAGACCAAGGAAGCTGCCGAGGTGGAAGACCACAAGATTACCGTGGTCGGCCCCGAGCTGGATGAAATCGAGGTTGGCTCCAAGATTTCCCTCAGCTACACCGTTGAGGTTGCCGGCAAGGCTATGCAGGCAGACTTCGAGTCTGTTATGGAGCGTAAGATCCACGCATGGCTCAACTGCATCGAGGGTGTTATGCACACCGGTCAGCGTGACATGATCCGTGTCCGTATCTCCAAGGCTGACTTCGAGGCAGGCTTCCGCTTCAAGCACATTGGCGAGGTTCTGTACGCCAAGGTCAAGAGCGAGTTTGATGCCGTTGTGGACAAGTGCCAGGTTACCATCGTGGTGGATGCCGAGCAGAACAAGGCTCTGCGGGCCGCTGCCAACGAGGTGTTCATGAAGCGTGACGACCGGTTGAGATCCATGACCGACGAGTCTGTTCCCGTTTACTACACCTGTATCATGTGCCAGGCCTTCTCCCCCAGCCACGTATGTATCGTTACCCCCGAGCGTCTGGGTCTGTGCGGTGCCGTTAGCTGGCTGGATGCCAAGGCTACCAATGAGCTGGATCCCACCGGTCCTTGCCAGATCGTTCCCAAGGAGCGCTGCGTGGACGAGGCCCTGGGTCGCTACGAGGACGTGGACGAGGCCATCGAGAAGTACTCTCACGGCGCTCTGGAGCACGTAACGCTGTACTCCCTGTTCCAGGATCCCATGACTTCCTGCGGCTGCTTCGAGTGTATCTGCGGCGTGGAGCCCTGCTCCATGGGTGTTGTCATCACCTGCCGTGAGCACGCCGGCATGACTCCCCTGGGCATGAGCTTCTCCGACATGGCTTCCATGACCGGCGGCGGTGTTCAGACCCCCGGCTTCATGGGCCACGGCAAGCAGTTCATCTTCTCCAAGAAGTTCATCGCAGCAGAAGGCGGCCCCGGCCGTATCGTCTGGATGCCCAAGGAGCTGAAGGAGCAGGTCCGCGAGCGTCTGGATGCCACTGCCCTGGAGATGTACGGCGTGGAGAACTTCACCGACATGATTGCCGACGAAACCGTCTGCACCGAGGATCCCGAGCAGCTGCTGGAGTTCCTGGGCAATGTTGGCCACCCCGTTCTGGGCATGGAGCCCTTCGATATGTAATTCCCATCCAAAAAGCCGCTGTTGCAAAACAGCGGCTTTTTTGCTTTGTAGGGGCGACCATCGGTCGTCCGCGGACGGGCAATGCCCGCCCCTACAAAATCCGCTGTCTGCGGATTGGGGCTTGTACAAACGGGGGAAATGGTGTACAATAGAAAAAGAATCATCTGGGGAGGACGCCATGGCATACGAGAAAGATCAACGGAATAAGCAGCGGCGGTGGCAGCGGCGGTATCTTCCCCGTCGGACCCGGATTTGGCTGACGGCGGCAGCGGCTGCGGTATTACTGGTGGGCTTGTTTGCCACGGCGGTGACAAAGGGCTGGATTACCCTTCCCAGCTGGGAGGATATCTTCCCCCCCGATGGGTCGGAAACCATGCCGTCCACTGGAATCCAGGAGAATACCGTCATTCACTTTGTGGCCGGCGGCGATGTAATTGCCACAGACAGCGTGGTTTCCGCGGGGCTGACCGGCGGCAATTATGACTTTTCCTCCATTTTGCTGGATGTTACGCCGGTGCTGTCCGGCGCAGATTTGGCTATCCTGAATTTCGAGGCGAATCTCATGGGCGAGCCCTACGGCAGCACCCATTTTTCCGCTCCCCAGGGGCTGGTAGACAGTCTGAAACACGCCGGTGTGGATATTTTGCAGACCGCCAACTCCAAGGCTGTGGAAAACGGACTTCGGGGTCTGCAGGCTACCATTCGGGGCATTCGGGAGGCCGGGCTGCAAAGCCTGGGCACCTATGAGGACAGCCAGCAATTCCAGAAATCCGGCGGCTATCTCATTCGGGAGATTCAAGGCGTTCGGGTTGCGTTGGTGGCCTTTACCAAGGGTATGGACGGTCGGGGTCTGCCTGACGGCAGCGAGGACTGCGTAAATTTGCTGTACACCGACTACAGCAGCACCTATCAGAAGGTGGACGAAGCCGGCATTACCCGGGTGATGAATGCGGTGGCGGCTCAGCAGCCGGACATTGTGATTGCCATGCTCCATTGGGGCAGCGAACTCAACGCCCAAATCAGCAAGACCCAGACGAAAATTGTGAAGCTTCTGGATAAGCTGGGTGCGGATGCCATCATCGGAACCCACTCTCACTATGTGCAGAAAATGGGGTTTGACAAAGATACCGGCATGTTTGTTGCCTATTCTCTGGGGGATTTTCTCGGGGACGGCAAGGATGCGGGAACGGATTACTCGGTACTGCTGGATTTGGAAATTACCAAGGATGAGCGTACCGGGAAAACCACCATCACCGACTTCAACCCCATTCCCGTCTATCGCTGGGAGGATGAAAGGGGCGTGCGGCTGATGCGGATTTATGAGGCGGTAAACGCTTATGAAGATCGCTGTATCGGCGCGGTGCCGGAGCAGGTGTATCTTGCCATGAAGGATGCTCTTGCCAAGGTGGAGAGCCGGATAGAACAATAAAAAGTTTGGGCGCCCCCATTGGGGCGCCCGTTTTTTCGCTTAGCAGCGATCGCAGCCGCAGCCGCCGTTGTAGGCGGTGCCGCAGTTGCTGTAGGTGTTGCCGCAGCCGTTGCCGCAGCAGCAGAACAACAGAACCAGGATGATAATCCACCAGCAGTTGTTTCCACCAAAACCGTTACACATATTCCTTTACCTCCCAGAATTTTTCGAGCGGTTTGCCGCTCATTCCATGGTATTCCGGAGGCCAAAAATGGTTACAGTTCCCGAAGGGCAGAAACCAAAGCGGTCTTGGAGGCGGTTTTTTCGTCCTTCATTTTGATGACCCGGGCAGGGCAGCCAGCCACCACCGAGCAGGGGGGCACATCGCTCACAACCACCGCGCCGGCAGCTACCACGGCATCGTGACCGATGCGGCAGCCCTCGATGACCACCGCGTTGGCGCCCACCATAACATTATCCTCCACCACAACGGGGGTGGCGGAAGCCGGCTCGATAACGCCTGCCAGAACGGCACCGGCGCCGATATGGCAGTTTTTGCCAACGATGGCACGGCCGCCTAAGGTTGCGCCCATGTCAATCATGGTGCCGTCACCGATGACAGCGCCGATGTTAATCAGCGCGCCCATCATAATCACTGCGTTTTGGCCGATTTCCACCCGCTCCCGAATGATGGCGCCCGGCTCGATACGGGCAGGCACATTCTTCATATCCAGCAGGGGAACGCCGGAGTTGCGGCGGTCATTTTCAATCTCCACATGGTCAAATTCGTTGCTTTCCAGAACAGGGGCGACATCCTTCCAGTCGCCGAAAACGATTTTGCAGCCCTCACCGGCAGGGAATTCCCGGCAGTTGGGGAAAGAAACCGGTGTCTTTTCCCAGACATAGACCTTCACCGGGGTTTTCTTTTCCGAAGTGCGGATGTATTCGATGATTTCCTGTGCGTTCATAGCGGCAGCTCCTTTGCGGTTTGTTTTTGTTATGGTATCATCTTTTGCCGAAAAAGACAAGTAGGGAAATTGACACAGCCGGGGAAATGCCGTATAATAATCCGTAATAAAGGAGGCGATTTCCATGCAAATCATGCAAGACCGGCGCAATCTCCACCGGATTCCCGAGCTGGACCGGACGCTGCCCAAAACCCTGGAATACCTGAGGGGCAGCCTGAAGGGGCTTTCCTGTCAGGTGTTTTCTCCCATGGACGGGGCGCTGTGTGCCTGGTTTGATTTCGGCGCCAAGAGCGCCATCGCCTTCCGCAGCGATATGGACGCGCTGCCCATTCAGGAGCAGACCAAGGCAGAATATTGCTCCCGGCATGACGGTCGGATGCACGCCTGCGGTCACGACGGACACATGGCCATTTTGCTGGAGCTGGCCCGTCGGCTGGACAAGAAGGAAAGCCTTCCTCACAATGTGCTGCTGGTGTTTCAGCCGGCAGAGGAAACCACCGGCGGAGCCAGAGATTTGTGCGCCACCGGCGTGTTGAAGCAGTACAACGTTTGCGCCATTTTCGGACTGCATTTGTGGCCCGGTCTGGAATCGGGGGTGATTGCCAGCCGCTGCAATGAGATGATGAGCCGCTCCTGCGAGGTGAAGGTGGATATCTACGGAAAGTCCGCCCACATCGCAAAGGCCTGGGAGGGCGTGGATGCCATGGCTGCCGGCGCGGAATTCTATCGCCGGGTGGTGGGCATGGAGGGCGCGCTGCCCAAGAAGGTGTTCCGCCTGCTGAAATTCGGAAAATTCCAGAGCGGCACGGTGTGCAATGCCATTTCCGGCCATACCCGGCTGGAGGGCAGCCTCCGGGCATTCCAGGATGATGTGTTTTATTCCCTCCGGGCAGGGATTGTTTCCATCGGCAAGGATATCGAGCGGAGCACCGGCTGCTCAGTGTCCGTCTATATGAACGACGGCTATCCTGCGGTGATGAATCCTGCGCCGCTGTATAAAAAGGTGCGCGCCGCGGTTTTCTTCCGGGAGCTGGAAGCGCCCAGCATGATTACCGAGGACTTTTCCTGGTATCAGAGGACGCTGCCCGGGGTGTTCTTCTTCCTGGGCACGGGGGATAGCCCGGCGCTCCATGCCGACGATTTTGACTTCGACGAGAAGATTCTGTTGAAAGGTGCCGATTTCTTCGAGGAACTGGCAGAGAAATTTCAATGATACCACTCAATCATAATCTGGACAGCCTCCGCCGCAGCGGAATCCGGCTGTACACCAATCTGGCAAAGACCGTGCCGGACTGTGTTATGTTAACCATTGGGGAGCCGGATTTTGATACGCCGGAGCCCGTTAAAGCGGCGGCGATGACCGCATTGTTCCAAAACCGCACCCACTATGCCCCCAATCAGGGCGTGGAGGGGCTGCGCCGGGAGATTGCCGCCTTTGAGACCCTGCGGGGCATGCCCTGCGGCGAGGAAAATGTGCTGGTGACCACCGGCGCTACCGGCGCGCTGTTTACTGCGATTTTGGGTACGGTGAATCCCGGGGAGGAAGTGATTATCCCCACACCGGCGTTTCCCCTGTATGAAACCATCGTCACCGTGGCCGGGGGCGTGCCGGTGCTGCTGGATATGAAGCCCGATGGCTTTCAACTGACCGAGGCAGCCCTTGCCAAGGCCATTACCCCCAAAACCAAGGCGATTATTCTCAACTCCCCCAATAACCCCACCGGCGCAGTGCTCAGCGATGCGTCTTTGGCGGCGGTGAAGAAAGCGGTGCTGGGTAAGGATATTTTTGTCATTTGCGACAATGTGTACCAGGGGCTGTCTTCGGAAAAATGCCCGGATTTGAGTCTGGATGCCGAACTTTATGACCAGATTCTGCTGTGCCAGAGCTTTTCCAAGCCCTATGCCATGACCGGCTGGCGGGTTGGATACCTTTGCGGCAGCGCGGAAGTCATCGCAAAACTCCTGCTGCTCCACGCGGCAGAAGTGGCGGCTGTGCCCACCTTTTTGCAGGACGCCTGCGTGGAGGCGCTGACGGTTTCTACCGTGCAGATGGCCGAAACCTATGCCCGGCGGCGCCAAATTGTCTGCCGGGGCTTGACCCAGATGGGACTTTCCTATCCCGTACCCAAAGGGGCATTCTATATTTTCCCGGAAATTTCTCAATTCGGGTTGACGGACGAGGAATTCTGCACCCGCATGATTCAGGAGGCGGCGGTGGCCGCTGTGCCCGGCAGCTGCTTCGGCTGTCCCGGCCATATCCGCCTTTCCTATTGCTGCAGCGATTCCCGGCTGGAACTGGGGCTTGAGCGGATGGCCGCCTTTGTGAAAACGCTGGAGGCGCAACGATGCTGATTCGCAATCAGATTTACGAGGCAACCATCTGCGATTATACTGCCGAGGGGCAGGGTATTGCCAAAATTGAGGGCTGCGCTGTGTTTGTGCCCAATGCGATTGTGGGGGAAAAATGCCAAATCCGCATCGAAAAGGCGCAAAAAACCTGGGCTTCGGGAAAAATCGTGACGATTTTGGAGAAATCTCCCCATCGGGTGAATCGGCAATGCCCCGTTGCCAAGCTTTGCGGCGGCTGCGATTTCTGGCATATGGATTACCGGGAGGAAGCCCGGCTGAAAGCGGAGCGGGTTCGCCAGGCGCTGAACCGGCTGGGAGGCGAAAGCCTGGAGCAAGTGGATATTCTGGCTGCGCCCACCTGCAAGGGCTACCGCAACAAGGCTCAGTATCCGGTGTCCCAGAAAAACGGCAAGGCCTTTGCCGGTTTTTTCCGGGCGGGCACCCATCAGGTAGTGGAGAACCACGGCTGTTTGATCCTGCCCGACGAAATGGATCGGGTGAAGGATGCAACTATAGATTATGTAAACCAATTCCGGGTGACGGTCTACGATGAGCAGACCCACAAGGGGTTGCTGCGCCACATTTATGTCCGACGGGGCGCGGTCAGCGGGCAGATTCTGGTTTGCCTGGCGGTAAACGGGCGGAAACTGCCCCATGTGCCGGAGCTTGTGGAGCGGCTGAGGAAAATCAGCGGCTTTACCACCCTGGTGCTCAGCGTGAATCAAAAGCAGGGCAACAGCGTGCTGGGTGAGGAATTTATCACGCTGTTTGGGCCGGGATATATTGAGGACACCCTCTGCGGACTGCAGTTTCGGCTGTCCCCCCGGTCGTTTTATCAGGTGAATCACGCCCAGGCTCAGCGGCTGTATCAGGCAGCGATTGCCCAGGCCCAGATTACAAAATCCGATACGGTTTTGGATTTGTATTGCGGCGTGGGCACCATTACCCTGGCTATGGCAGGCGCTGCCGGCAAGGTGATTGGCGTTGAGGTGATTCCCCAGGCGGTGGAGGACGCTAAGGAAAACGCCATTCGCAACGGTATCAAAAATGCGGAATTTTTCTGCGGCGATGCCGGGCAGGCGGCGCTGGAGCTGGAGGCAAAAGGCGTTGGGGTGGATGTGGCGGTGGTTGACCCGCCCCGAAAGGGCCTGAATGCCGATACCATCGAGGCCCTTGCCCGTATGAAGCCCCGGCGGATTGTATATGTATCCTGCGACCCGGCAACTCTGGCGCGGGATGTGGCGCTGCTGAAGGAAAAAGGCTACCGGCTCCAAAGCGCCCAGGCGGCGGATTTGTTCCCCCGCTGCGCCCATGTGGAAAGCGTGGTTTGTTTAAGCAGAGAAATCTGCCATGAAATGAAGCTGAATCCCGCCCCCTTTGCAATGATTAAAAGCGGGGAAAAGACTATAGAACTTCGTTTGTTTGACGAAAAGCGGCAGAGAATTCAAGAGGGAGATTTGATCACCTTTACAAACCATTCCAGCGGCGAGAAGATGCGCGCAACGGTTAAGAAATTGCATCGGTTTGATAGCTTTGAGGAACTGTATCAAGCCTTGCCGCTTTTGCAATGCGGATATACCATTGAAGACATTGACAAGGCACAGCCTTCCGACATGCAGCAGTATTATTCTGTGGAAGAACAGAAGAAATACGGCGTTGTGGGAATAGAGATTGTTTTGGCTAAGTGAAGTACAGACCGTCATTGCGCTCTGCAACACTCGGAATGACAATGCGGGGCGTCGAGGCGCCGCCCCCTACAAAGGCATCTCCTCAAGGAGAAGGCTTGGAACAATGTAAACAGCCGGCATCCGTTACGGGTGCCGGCTGATTTTATTTCTTCATTTCCATATACGGCAGGACGGCGAAGCCGGATTTTTCGTACAACCGGACTGCGCGGCTGTTTTCCGGCTCTACCTCCAGACGGAAAATGCTATCGGGATACCGTTGGGTGATAAAAGCAAAGAACAGCGCCCCGATCCCGAAGCCCCGGAACGGCTCCTTCAAGTACAAATCTTCGATCCAGATGCAGGGCTTGCCGAATTCGGTGGAAAAGCTTTTGGCAACCATGGCGTAGCCCTGGATTTGGGTGGAATCCTCGATGATGAAACCCTCCAGGTAGGGGCTGTCATTGAGACAATTTTCAATATCGTTAGAAAAGATTTCCTCCGATCCGTTGCTCAAAACCGCCGGGGAGGCGTAAAAGGTACGCATCATTTCCAGAACGGCGGGCTTGTCTTCTCTAACCATGATTCTGATTGTGCTGCTCATATTCTACCTCCCAATTATCTGTGAATGTACATTCTGGTCATGTCCGGCTCGCCATCGCCCTGCACCATGCACAGAAACTCCCAACCATAGCGCTCATAGAAACCGGTATGGTCGGTGACCAGGTAGACGGGGGAGATACCTTTGCTCCGCAGATCCTCCACGGCCATATTCAGCAAATGCCCGGCAATTCCCCGGGAGCGGTGGTTTTCCTCGGTAAAAACAGCGCAGACATTGGGGGTCAAGTCCGGTCTGTCATGAAAATCGTTTTCAATGACACCCAAACCGCCCACGATTTTATCACCATCCAGGCAAAGATACCAACCGTATTCCGTTTCCCGGTTCAGGTATGCGCCCATGCATGCTAGGTAGGCCTCGGTAGGAACGCCCCTTTTCCCAAGGAAGATTGGTAGATTTATTGTAGCATTGCGGCGGCGAAAAAGCAACCGCGGGTGTAGAACAAGGGGTTTTAGGAAAATGCAACCGATTGCGCATGGCTTGTTGAAAATGACTAAAAGCACGCGTCGTGAGTGCTATGTTTTCATTGACATTTTTGCCCATTTGCCATATAATTACTGTGAATATAGTTATAATTGGGGTTTATGCTCTTTTGTTTATTCAGAAAGGAAGATGACTATGGAACTTAGAAAATTTGGCAAGAGAGGGCTATCCTTGGTATTGGTCCTGGTAATGGTGTTCGGCTTGTTCGGCACTCAGGTTACCGTTGCCCGTGCCGCGGAAGCAGAGGGACAGACGGCTCAGACACCTGAAACCTCTATTACCATCGACGGACAATCAAACGCAGTGATCCTGTTGCCTGAGGACGCAAGTTACTATGAAAAGCTTGCGGCGAAAGAGCTGCAGGACCATATTGAATTGGTCAGCGGCGCATGGATGCCCATTGATACGCTGGATGACGCCAGCGATCCTTCCCCGCTGAAGTTCCTTTGGAAAGAGGATACGATCATTGCTGACGAACTGGGCTATTATCCCATCACCCTTGTTCTTCACAACACCTCTGACAAGACCATGAATTTGACCCTGCAGCAGGCGGAGAGAAAAGCGGGCGAGCCCCAGCTGCTGATTCGGGGCGAAACCGATACCGACGACACCTTCCAGGGCAAGGTAACCCTGGGTGCCGGCAAGCGGGTAATTGTCAGCGGTTTGGCAGCGGTTATCGCGCCGGGTCAGGTGCGAAACTTCCCCCTGGTGATCAACGCCATGGATAACGGCAACCTTGTGGCGGAGATTCCTCTGCAGGTGAATGTGAACACCGCGGTCAAGTACATCGGCAACACCACATTCCGGTCTGCACAGAACTGGACTCTGGATGCAGGCAGCGCTCTGGATAACACCGTGGGCTATCAGGACGCCACTTCCCTGAAGATTACCGGCAGCGCCCAGCCCGCCTACACCATGGGCGTGAACATGACTGCCGGCAATCTGTACCGCCTGCGGTTCTGGGCAAAGAGCGATGCTTCCGGCGGCACGATTCAGGCCATCGTATCTGACCGTGTTGAGAATGACACCGAGGCGAACAAGTCGCTGTACACCACCAAGGAAATCTCCGGGGATTGGAAAGAATATAACTATTACTTTGTTGCCAATTCCGGACTGGTTTCCGACTATTCCATCTCCAGAGTGAGATTAAACTGCGAGGGAAATCTGTGGATTGACAATCTTTCTTTGGTAGATTGCGGAAAACCCACCAACAAGCTGGTGCATGCAGCAAGCAGGGACTACACTGCCTTTGAATACGACCCTGCGGCTCCTGGCAGTTATAATTACTGGGACTCCGGCACGATCACTACTGTGGAGAAGCACTCCGGCAATCAGTCCTATCAGGTTGCCGCTGCGGCCAACAAGAGCGCGTATATGCGGTGGTCGCTTGGTATACTGAAGGCGGAAAGCGATATTAACGTACCCTACACCGTCAGCTTCTGGGCAAAGGCACAGCAGGACGGCACGCCTCTGAACCTCACCATGAACAGAAACGGCGAGCCGATTTTGCATACCTTCATCCTGTCCGATGAGTGGGAATATTACGAATTCGATTACTTCCCTGAGGCCCTGGATCCCACCGGAAACGGCTTCCTCTTCCGCCTGGCGCTGCCCGCTGCCACAACCGCCCGGACGGTTTGGGTGGACGATACCCTCTTCCTGCCCACTACCAATCCCGCTGCCGTCGCGGTGCCCGATGAGGAGTATATCAATACAAACCCTGACCGCATTGCGGCCCAAGCACCCCGGCAGCTGGAGCTGAATATTGAAATTGCCACTGCGGATGCAGAAAATACCCAGCTCAGAGGAATGTTCCCCGAGGAAATTACTTATCTGGAGACCCTCACCGGCCCCAACGGCAGAAAGTACAGCTCCGACGGCTTTGCCATTCAGAAGCGGGATAACACCGTGTATATCTTCGGCACGGAAGACCGGGGCATGCTGAACGGCGTTTATGATTTTATTGAGTATAACGCAGATGTGCTGTGGCATCGGGCCGGCAAGGTTGCGTATCAGGAAAACCCCAATATTCAGCTGAAGAAGTATAACTGCTGCGAGAAATCTCCCTTCTCTGTCCGTGGCTGGAACGCCGTGGGTCTGGGCAGCACCGGCGCAAATAACTATGATCCTGACTTTGACACCCAGCAGTCCCGGAACAAGATGAATGTGATGTACATTCCCTGCTATGCCAACAATAATTCCGTCTCCGGCACGACTGAGAAGCTGGCAAATCTGGGTATCGGAACCTATCTGGAGGGTCACAATATCGGCAACTGGATACTCAACAGCCCCAGCTATCCCGGCCATACGGAGGGTCAGCCCCTGCCGGAAGAAAGCAAGGTTTACTGGAACCAGAATGCCGACGGCGTGTATATGACCAGCCAGAGCTTTGGAAGCGACACCTATGCCCAGATTAACATGTGGGATCCCAACGGAATCGTTTCCGACTGTATGGCAGACTCTATTATTGCCTATGTAGAGCGGATTCGGGAGAAGGGACTGGATCTGGACCAGGTGGGTATCGGCATGAACGATACCAATACCATGCCCCAGCTGGGCTACGACGACCAGCCCTTTGAATACGCTCCCGGCAAATTTGTTCAGCCCGGCGATGAGAACTACCTGTCTACTGTCAGCTTCACCTTCTTCAATACCGTGGCCCGGAAACTGAGAGCCAGAGGCTACGATCTTAAGGTGAACGTCTTTGCCTACCTGTTCCTGAACGAGCCTCCGGCTTGCGAAATCGACGAGAATCTCAGCATTCTCTACGCCCCTCTGCAGGAGAATATCTGCTTCCCCCTGAACCAGGAGGTGGGCGACTATCCCGGCTTTGATAACAGCAACAATATTGCATATCATCGTCAGCTGGAAACCTGGAGTGAAAAGACCGATGACGTGGTGGTCTACACCTATTACGGCTGCTTTGTTGCCAGTGAAGAATTTGAGCGGATGATTGGCAAGAAAATGCAGGCGGATATGCAGTATTTTGCCGAGAAGGGCTTCCGTGGCATGCTCCCCGAGGGCAGTATTGATAACGGTACGGACGACAGCGTCTGGGAGCAGAACACCCTGACCTTCTGGCTGTACTCCAAGCTGATGTGGAATCCCGATGCGGATGTGGATCAGCTGGTTAAAGAGTTCTGCACCAAAGTTTACGGCGTGGCCGCTCCGGAAATGATTCGGTACTACCAGCTGCGGGAAATGGCCTGGGACAACAATTCAGAAGAAGGGTTTGCGCACAGCACGGACACCTATCGCTATCTGACCTTTGCCTTGATGCGCAGCGGCTATGTTACCCCGATGCAGATTTCTGTGAACGATGCGTGGAAGAAACTGGAGGCAGCCGGAGAAGCCGGGCAGATCGGCAGGGAAGTGCTGGGACCCATCCGTGAGGTGTTTAACAAGCAGGCCAGCACCTACACCCGTTATGATTATACCGGCTGGCCAACCAACCTGCCCAGCGCCAGCGTTGTTCTAAATACCGCAAACAAGGTAACGCTGTCCATTTCCAAGACCAATACGGCGGTTTATGCAACCACAGATGCAAATGGCGTTGCCACTTTGGTAACGGGAGAAGCGCCCGTGGACAACTATGTCAAGCTGACCTACGACGACCGGGGCGTTCCCACCTTGTATCTGAAGAACGCCACCCTGAAGGGCAGCGGTCAGTACGGCGTGCTGGCGTTGGAAAGCTCCGTCAATAAGGTGGTTGTTGTGGAGGACAGCTCCATTACGGCAACCGATGCAACGACCGATAGCTATAATGTTGGTATCAGCAGCCGCGCTACCTCCGGAGACGCCATCACCATTGACGGCCCCGGAAAGCTGACCATCACATCCAAGTCCTCCGGTATCATCGTTGGGAGCTGGCTGTTGGGCGGTGCAAATATCATCATTGAACAGGCGGCTGACATTGCATTTATCCGAAACGGCGGCAATGCCATCAGCGCAAGTAAGGGCAGCGTTTCCGTTAAGGGCAACATCACGGTGAACACCGGAACGGGCCCGGTTATTGTTGCAAAGGACTATGTTCAGAGCCGCGGCAATGTGACCATTCACTTCGACACTTACAACGCCAGCAACAGAGGAATTGATGCAACCAATATTACGGTAGACGGCGGCGATTTGCGCATTACCGCAGACTCCGCCAGCGGTACCTATGCCATCAACGGCACGAAGGTTACTCTGAACGGCGGCTCCGTTTACACCAACACCGGCCGGGGCATTGTGGCGTCCGGCGCGGTGGTCATTAACGGCGGCGAGCATACCTTTGAGAACAAGTTCAGCTCTGCCAATGTTGATATTGTGACAGTACAAGCATCCTCCGTTACCGTAAACGGCGGCGAGGTTACCATTACCGCCGCCGAGCATGAAAGGGCATACTTAACCAGCACGGCGATCACCCTGCCCGCATCCGGCTATCTTACCAGGATTGGCACGAACCGGGACGGCACCGGCGCGACTGCGGTTTTCGGCAGCGCTGCCGGCAACAATACGCAGTACAGCTACTTCTCGACAGTCAAGGTTGCAAACCGGTTCACCACAGCGCCCTCCATTGAGGATTGGAAATGTGGTGAGAGCGCTAAGACCCCCGTTGGCCAGGCGCTGTATGGCGAAGTCAAATACTATTTTACAGAGGAATTCGGTGGCACCTATACCGATACGGTTCCTGCTGCGGGCGGCACCTACCGCATGAAGGCGGTTGTGGCGGCAGGCAGCGTGGAAGGTCAGCCCTACGGTGAGATTTCTGAAGTATACATCTTCACCATAAGCCACAGCCCCGCTGCTCAGTGGGCGCACGACGGCGACACGCACTGGCATCCCTGCAGCTGCGGCGCGCAACTGGACAAAACCGGCCATACCGGCACAGAGGATGGCACCTGTACCACAGCGGTGGTCTGCAGCTGCGGCTACGTGATTACCGCAGCCAAGACCCACGTATACACGGACAATCACGACACTGCGTGCAACAATGCCGGCTGTGAGCAGGTTAGAAACGCCATCCATACCTACTCTGCGGTAAAATACGACGGGAACAAC
>JAZNMX010000042.1:0-8099 GCA_045579965.1 Faecousia sp. | reverse complement strand
GATTGCGATGAGGGTCCACCTGTTCCCATCCCGAACACAGAAGTTAAGCTCATTTGCGCCGACGATAGTTGCCGGGCGACTGGCCGTGAAAATAGGTAACGCGAACACAAAAGCCTCCACAGAAATGTGGAGGTTCTTTTTGCAATATATGGTATATTTGATGACATTCTGCGTTTTTCTTGCCCATGAAATTAGGGGAATATAAATTTCCAGTTGTAAACTTTGCAGATTTGTTATATAATAAATTGATTTATGAAATTCACTTAATTGGAGCTGCGATGATAATGGAGAATTTGACTCTGGCACTTCAGCAATATATTCAGCCCGGGAAGCGGGTACATTTGGTCGGTATCGGCGGCGTTTCCATGCGACCCCTTGGGCTTGTACTGAAAGGCATGGGACTGCAGGTTACCGGCTCGGATATGAATGCGTCGGTTTCCACAGAGGAGCTGGAAAGCCATGGCATTCCGGTTGCCATCGGACATCGGGCAGAAAATATCTGCGGGGCGGACTGTGTGATTCGAACGGCGGCGGTACATAATGACAATCCCGAGATTGCCAGTGCCCGGGCGGCAGGCATTCCGGTCTTTGAGCGGGCCCAGGCATGGGGCGTCATTATGAAGGCCTACCGCAATGCTATTTGCATTTCCGGAACCCATGGAAAAACCACAACCACTTCCATGGTTGCCCACATTCTGATGGAAGCCCAGCTGGATCCGACGGTGATGATTGGCGGTTATCTGCCATTGCTGCAGGCCGGTCATCGGGTGGGCAACGGAGATACCATCCTTTTGGAAAGCTGCGAATATTTCGATTCTTTCCTGAATTTCTTCCCCACTATGTCCGTGATTTTGAACATTGAGGCAGACCATCTGGATTATTTTAAGGATCTGCAGGATGTGCAAAAATCCTTCCGGAAGTTTGCTCAGTTGGCTGCGGGACAAATCCTAGCCAACGGAGATGACAAGAATACGGTAGATACCCTGGCAGGCCTGGAATATGTCAGCTTCGGCTTTGGAGAATGCAATCGGGTTCGTGCAGTGAATGTTTCCGAAGACTGGCGCAGATTTGATGTGATTTGCGACGGAAGTTGCTATTGCCGGTTGGATTTGCCGGTGTACGGCCACCACAATGCGTTCAATGCCCTGGCGGCGACTGCAGTGGCGTGGCTGCTGGGAATTGACGGCAAGGCGGTAGAATGTGGCCTTGCCACATTCCGGGGTGCAGGACGCCGCCTGGAGTTCAAGGGCAAGTATCACGGCGCGGATGTGTATGATGACTATGCCCACCATCCCGGTGAACTGGACGCCACCATTGAGGCGGTTCGTTCCATGGGCTATCAGCGAATGATTGTGGCGTTTCAGCCCCATACCTACACCCGAACCCACGCATTGTTTGACGATTTTGTTGTGCAGCTGAAAAAGCCGGATGTTGTGGTTCTGGCAGAGATTTATGCTGCCCGGGAACGCAACACCATCGGCATTTCTTCCCGGGATTTGGTGAAGGAAATTCCCGGCTCTGTATATTGTGCAACGCTGCCGGAGGTAACCCAGAAGCTGCGTCAGCTGGCACAGCCCGGCGATGTGATCCTGACTGTGGGCGCCGGCGATATTTACCGTGCGGGCGAAGCCCTGCTGGAAGACTGATTTAGGGAAACGAGGGCAATATTGTGAAAAAATTGAATGTATGTGTATTGTTTGGCGGCGACAGCCCGGAGCATGAGGTTTCCCTGCGCTCTGCCGAATATGTGCTGTCCTGTCTGGATCCGGAAAAGTATAATATTTTCCCCGTGGGCATTACCAAAAACGGCGATTGGATTCGTTTCGGCGGAACGGATTATTCCATGCTGCCCAGCGGCACGTGGATGGACTGTCCGGAAAACCGGCGCGCTGCCATTTCTCCGGTTCGCGGTCAGGGCCTTTTGAGCTTTGAAGGTGACTGCGTGGTTCGGGAATGGATCGATGTTGTGTTCCCGGTGCTCCATGGAGAAAACGGCGAAGACGGTACCGTTCAGGGCCTGCTTCAGCTGGCGGGGATTCCCTATGTGGGCCCCCATGTTTCCGCTTCTGCGGTTGCTATGGATAAGACCTTGACCAAGCTGGTGGCAGACCAGGCCCATGTGACCCAGGCTGCCTGGGAACTGGTTCGGGAATCGGAGCTGGAAGCCGGAATGGATGCCATTCTGGAAAGCCTTGAGGGGAGATTCCAATATCCCATGTTTGTCAAGCCTGCCGGAACCGGCTCCTCCGTAGGCGTTTCCAAGGCAACAGACCGGGCGCAGCTGCAATCGGCGCTGCTGAAGGCAGGAACCTACGATGAAAAGATTCTGGTGGAAGAATTTATCCACGGCCGAGAGGTGGAGGTTGCCGTAATGGGCAACAACAGCCCTGTGGCATCCATCTGCGGAGAAATTGACTCCGGTGCCGATTTTTACGACTATGATGCAAAGTATATCACCGATACCTCGGTTGCCTACATTCCCGCAAGAATCGACGACCAGGTAGCGGAGCAGGTTCGGGATATGGCGGTGAAAATTTACCGGGCAATTGGCTGCCAGGGCCTGAGCCGTGTGGACTTCTTTGTAACCTATGAGGACCAGCGGGTGGTGTTCAATGAAATCAACACCCTGCCCGGCTTTACCTCCATTTCCATGTTCCCAAAGCTGTTTGCTGCCAGCGGAATTCCCGGCAGCGCGCTCATTGACCGGCTGTTGGAGCTGGCGCTGGAGGCTGCCCAATGACGTATCCCGTAATGCTTTCAATCCGGGGGCGCCAATCCTACGCAGAGCAGGAGCCGGAGGACATTGAGCTGGTAACAGAGGGTACCATGACCTTCCGGGACGGCGGCTGGGACTTAAGTTATGGGGAAAGCGAGCTGACGGGCCTCAGCGGAGTGACCACAACATTTCGGGTAGAGCCGGGGACGGTTACCCTCACCCGAACCGGAAAACTCCATTCCCAGATGGTCTTTACCCAGGGAAGCCGCCATGAATCGCTGTATCAAATGGAGTTCGGCGCGCTGATGATCAGCGTGTGCGCCCGTCAGGTGCTGTTTGATCTGACACCGGAGGGCGGCTTTATTGACCTGGTGTACGATATTGATATCGAGCAGACCACCGGCGGAACCATTGACTACCACCTGGATATCCGTACAATATCATAAAAAATCAGCTGTCTTTCGACAGCTGATTTTTTGTCATTATAACATTGGCGGGATAGGCTCATCAGGCTCCGTAGAGCCGGAGGGCGTTGTGGGGGTGGTGCTGGGTGTGGTGGGGTTGGTCGGGGGCGCAGAGGGGATTGTGGGGGTTGTGGGAGGTGTATAGATCTTTACAACCAGCTGATCCTGCTTTTCGTATTCGGATTCGGCAAGGTCGTTCTCGGAAATCAAGGCATAAGTATCCTTGGTATACTTGGAGAGCTTGGTACGAATGGTGACGCCTGCAAAACCCTCGATCAGAACATCCCCGGCGCGGTAACCGTCAGGATTGTCGGAAAGCATGGTGTTATACAGCGTTCCGGGCTGAACAGTTTCCACAATTTCATAGCTGATTTCCACACGGTATTCCCGGGTGTCTGTGCCAATCAGAGAAATGCTCAGTGCGCCGTCTACAATGGCGGCCTGGATCTTAATGGGGAGCTCTGTGCTGTTGACAAACTTCAGGTCCTCGTCTTTTCCCAGAACCGATGCATCAAAGCCGGCGCCCACATAGGAGGGGGCATAGGTGTGGTTGTAACGCTCGGTAACGGTTATGTCGGAAAGAATGACCGCGTTATAGAGAGTAGATGCCACCTGAGAAATGCCGCCGCCTAAGGTATTGCGGAAGAATTTGCCCACCTGGTCGCCGGTGATCCGGTAGCCTGCCTCCTCGGTCAGTTCGCCCAGAGCAGTAAGGAAGGAGAATTCCTCGCCGGCACGGATAATCAGACCGTTGATGGCATTGCAGGCAAGCTGCATATTGGTGTTCCAATCCTCATTTTCAGATACGGTGGTCTGGAAGGTGGACAGAATGTCCTGGAACAAATCTCCGGAAAGGATTTCTGCCGTTATGCTGGGAGCCAGGTATTTCAGCGGGATGGTAACCTCGCTGCCATACTCAGCGCTTTCCACAGCGGACTTCAGAGCCTCCAGTGTAAACCCGTAGCCATACACTTCGGGGGTAACTGCATAGGTATCGGGGTCGATGGTGGCATCCACCGGAGCTACGCAAAGCTGGTTGAACAGCTGCTCGTAGTTCAGCGGTGTGGGGGCTACCATGGAACATTCGCCGATTACCTCAAAAATGTTGATGTTATAGGCGTCCAGAATCTGCTCATAGAGCTTGTCGGTAACCAGACCGTATTCCGCTGTGCCCACATAGATATGCAGGGTCTGGAAGACGGTGGAGGTGTCCACATCACCGGTAAGCTCCAGAGAGGGGCGGTCGCCCTTGACATCCCAACGGGTCTGGGACAATGTTGTACTGTAGGACATACCCAGATTCCGGACAGTGCTCTGTATGTAAGTGGTGTCCAGACTCAGGTAGGGCAGGATGGAGATGGTATACGAGCCGCTCTGTACCTGCTGCTGTGCCTGCTGCTGCTCACTGCGGGAGCCGGTACGGCCGTAGTCGTAGGCGGCCTGAACCACCTTGTCTACATCCAGCCGGGCGCCGGTGTCCTTGGGAGACAGCGCCACGGTGGAATCCAGAACCTGAACAGACATATCCAGCCGGCTGTAGGTGTCATCGGTGGCTTCGTGGAGAGCGCGCTTTGCCTGCTCCTTGGTCATACCGCCCAGGTTAACGCCTGCAGCGAATACATTTTTCAGAATCAAGCCGTCATCCGTAGGGGGTTTAAAGAACAAGGTAGAAACCACAATCACCAGAGCCAGAAGCAGAACCGCCGCAGCGGAGCAAAGGCTGATGATGGCAATTTTCTCCTGCCGCTTTTTGGCAGCGGCGGCCTGCCGGCGTTGGGCCGGGGTGGGATGTCGGTTTGCGCCGGAGGCAGGGGTTCTGCGCTGCGCGGCATCATTA
Organism: Faecousia sp.; assembly: GCA_045579965.1. Classification (GTDB taxonomy): domain Bacteria; phylum Bacillota; class Clostridia; order Oscillospirales; family Oscillospiraceae; genus Faecousia. The sequence continues at coordinate 3,082 of JAZNMX010000042.1, read as the reverse complement.
CGTTCGGTGCTAATGACAAATCTCTCCTATCTTTCAGCGGACAAGCCGCGTGTGCGTAGAATGGGAAATTACACAGCTATTGTACCATATTTTCCGAAAAAAGCAATTACGATTCGTAACCATTGGGAGATTTCCCTGTAAAATACCGGTTAGAAGCCGTTAATTACCCAATATTTTCCGGTAACGGTCGATGAAAATCCGGGATTGGCGTAGGCTGTCCACACCGGAGGCCAGTTTCAGCCGCAGAGTGGGCTGCTTGGCGGTGGCCACAAATTGCAGCCGCTTGGTGTAGTCCGGGTCGGCGCAAAGGGCGCTGACCGCCTCAAAATTCAGATTGGTCAGGGTAAAGAGCACATCGCCGGCTTTCTGCCGGATATCCGCAATTCCCGCGCTCCGGGCATGAGCCCGGAGCAGGGCGATGTCAATGAGATTCAGCACGCCCTTGGGCGGGTCGCCGTAGCGGTCGATAATTTCGTCCAGTAAATCGTCCGCATCTTCCTGGCTGCGAATGGCGGCCATGCGGCGGTACAAATCCATTCGCTCCTCGCCGCGGTTTACATAATTCTTATCCACATTGGCGGTGACGTTCAAATCCGCGGTGCAATCCGGCTCCTTGGGCTTTTCGCCCCGCTGCTCCAAAACCGCCTCGTCCAGCAATTTCAGATACATATCGTAGCCCACACTTATCATGTGACCGGACTGTTCCGCACCTAAGAGGTTGCCTGCGCCACGAATCTCCAAATCCCGCATGGCAATCTTAAAGCCGGAGCCGAACTCGGCAAAGTCCCGAATGGCAGACAGCCGCTTTTCCGCCACTTCCGTCAGATTCTTGCTGGGCTTGTAGGTGAAGTAGGCGTAGGCATGGCGGGTGGAACGACCCACCCGTCCCCGGAGCTGGTGCAGCTGAGAAAGTCCGAACCGGTCGGCATTTTCGATGATTAAGGTGTTGGCGTTGGGGATATCCAGACCGGTTTCGATGATGGTGGTACAGACCAGAACCTGAATTTCCCCATCTGCCATGGCGTGCATCACATCACCCAGAGCATCCTCGCCCATTTGACCGTGGGCGACCGCAACGCTGAGCCCGGGAATCCGGCGGCGCAGGGCGCCTGCGCATTGGTCAATGGTCTCCACCCGGTTGTGCAGGTAGTAAACCTGGCCGCCCCGTTCCACCTCCCGGCGAATAGCATCATCCAAAATGGCATTGTTGTGTTCCATGACAAAGGTCTGCACCGGATACCGGTCAGCAGGAGGCTCTTCAATGGTGGACATATCCCGAATGCCGGACAGCGCCATATTAAGGGTACGGGGAATTGGGGTCGCTGACAGAGTCAGCACATCCACGCCCTGGGAGATTTCCTTCAGCCGCTCCTTGTGGCTGACACCGAAGCGCTGCTCTTCGTCCACAATCAAAAGACCCAGATCCTTAAATTCCACGCCCTTTTGTAGCAGCTTGTGGGTGCCAATGATCAAATCTACCCCACCGCTGCGAAGCTTTTGCAGTGTGCGCTTTTGCTCCGTGGGGGTGCGGAAACGGCTGAGTACATCAATGTTCACCGGGAAGCCCCGGAATCGGGCAACGGAAGTTTGATAATGCTGCTGGGCAAGAACGGTGGTGGGTACCAAAATGGCCACCTGCTTGCCGTCCATAATCGCTTTCATCACAGCCCGGAGGGCAACCTCGGTCTTGCCGAAGCCCACATCACCGCACAGAAGCCGGTCCATAGGAATGGGGGACTCCATATCGTGCTTGATTTCCGCAATGCACCGCAGCTGGTCATCGGTTTCGGGGTAGGGGAAATTATCCTCAAATTCCAGCTGCCAGGGGGAATCGGCGGCATAGGCGTAGCCCTGCTGGCGTTTGCGCTGGGCATACAGCTGAATCAGCTGGGCAGCCATGTCCTTGGCAGCTGTGCGGGCTTTGACCTTGGTCTTCTGCCAGGCATCCGAGCCGATTTTGTTCAGGCGCACATTGGCGTCCTCGCCGCCACCGCCAATATACTTGCTCACCATATCCAGCTGGGTGGCGGGAACAAAAAGAGTATCGGAGCCCTGGTAGGCGATTTTGACATAGTCTTTCACAGCACCATCCACCTTGATTTGCTCCATGGCAACAAAGCGGCCGATGCCGTAGTTTTCGTGAACCACCAAATCACCGGGGGTTAAATCCGTAAAGGAATTCAGCTTTTGCCGGTTGGTGGCGGTTTTCTTGGGTTTGCGACGGGGTTCCTGCCGGGCAGTTAACTGACCCTCGGTCAGAACGGCCAGCCGGGAATTTGGATACTCCATGCCGAAAGGCAGTGTTCCCTCCGCCAGAAGGATTTGACCGGCCTTGGGCATCGTGGTCAGGGGGATGCACAGAAGAGGACTTAACCCCTTCTCCCGGAGTATTTCCTGGAGAATTTCTGCCCGGTGACGGCTGCCGCAAAGCACCAGAGAGCCGAACTCCAGCTTTTTGTAATGCTGCAAATCCGCGGCAGCGGTGTCTAAGCTGCCGCCGTAGCTGGGCAGCTGCTTGGCGGTGAGGTTCAGCAGGCTGCGGGGGGCAAGGGGATAGCTGCTGCCCCGGAAGCTGTCGGCAAAGACCAGGGGCCACTCGCCCAGCCGGTCGCAGCACTCCTCCCACTCCCGGAAGAAGCTGACCATGCTGCCCTCCAGATGCTGCCCCTCCAGCAGGGCCTGGCAGTCTTCTCCCAGCTGCCATGCGTAGTTTTTGGCCCGCTCCTCGCAGCGGGCGGGCTCCAGCATCACAAACACCGCGTCGGCGGGGAGATGCTCCAGACCGGTGGAAAAGCTGTCGTAAGCCAGGGACAGGTATTTGTCCGCCGCAGTAAAGCGCAGCCCGGAGGAAATGCGCTCCAGGTCCGCCTCCAGCTCGCCGATCAGCGCCGTGGGGGGATTTTTTCGCTTCTTCAGGCGCTTGACCGTTTCCGTCAGGCGCTGCAGCAGCCCTTCCTCGCCCTCGTCGGCCAGACAGGGGAGGCATTCGGCGGCGGGGATGATCTCCGCCTTTTGGAGGTTTTCCGTGCGCCGCTGGGTGGCGGTGTCGAAAATGCCCATGCTGTCCAGCTCGTCGTCCCAA
>JAZNMX010000041.1:0-9374 GCA_045579965.1 Faecousia sp. | reverse complement strand
TCCGGGCGGGGGTGGGTTTGGGCTCGGTAGGCTTGGGCTCAGTAGGCTTCGGCTCAGTGGGCTTGGGTTCGGTAGGCTTCGGCTCAGTGGGTTTCTGGTAATCCGGATCCTCCACACGGCTGCCTACGGCAATCAGCGCATCCACAGCCTGGGTCAGCACCTGCTGGCTCAGCACCGTACGGCTGACTTCCTCACCGTCCACATAAAGCACGCTTGCGGTGTACTGAATCTGTCCTTCCACGCCCTGGGTCAGAACCCGCTCCTCGCCCTCTGCCAGAGTGGCATCGTAGCAGTAGTTGGTTTTATAGGGCACGCTGACAGTATAAACCTCCTGAGCGGTCAGGGTGCGGGAAATGACAATGGTCATACCGTCATAGGTCGTAGCGCTGAGAGAATGGGAAATGGCATCGTCGCTGGTCAGATGGAAGTTCATCCGGGTCAGCAGGGACTCCACGGTTTCACCGTAGGAGGAAACCACCAGGGTCTTGCTACCGTAAGTAATGCTCACAATCTGCTTGCGCTGGATTGTAATTTCGCTCATTCCCAAGCCTTCCTGCGTTGTGTAGGTATCATCCTCGCCCAATTCAAGTCCAGCTTCGTCCAGCACATCGGCCGGATCGGTTGCATAGGTAGTGTGAATGACAACACGGTCACCGTCGTTAATCAAATATGTATTCTTTGCAAACGCCGTCTGGGTCAGCAGCAGAAATACGCACACAATGGGCAACAGGAGTGCTACCACACGGGTAAATAACGTAATTTTTTTACGAACATAACGATTGCATTCAAGCATAGAATGTACCTCCTTTCGCAACAGTATATGTTCCGGACTGAAAAGTTATTTCAATTCGGTATCAATTCGGTTACAATTTGTTTCTTTTTCGCCGACTTGCGTACATTATAACAAAGTTTTCTGAAAAGTCAAGCTTTTTCCGAAATTCGTGGCAAATGCCGAACTTTTCGCCGTTTTTGATTGTTTATTTTATGTAAACTCTACGACAAAATATGTGGTCAAACCCCTAAAATCCCCACAATATATAGTCATTTTGTTACTTTTTGTTTACATAATGTAACATAATTCGCAACCAAATGACTGGTTTACCTTTTTCAGAATTATGGCAACCAATTTTTCGGTTTGCCATTGACTTTCCTTATATAATATGGTATAGTTTGGGTAACAAAAGCTATGATGGAGACATGCGGTGGTGGCAAGCTGCTCAGAGAAGAGCCTAACTGGTGAGAGGGCTCTGCATCCTTCCCCCGACCGATACCACTCCTGAGCCGCAGACCGGAAATGGTCTGTCGGGTGCGCCCGTTAACGCGTCAATGAGTGGTGCTGTATTTTCAGCACAACCAGGGTGGAACCGTGGAATACCTTTGTATCCCCCCCCTGATTGGATCAGGGGTGGGAATTTTCTTTTTTCACCCCCTAAAAAGGAGGAAATATTCATGTCCGAAGAAACCTTGTACACCTTTGAAAACCCCGAATACCGCAAGACCTTCTGGCACACCTGCTCCCACATTATGGCCCAGGCGGTGAAGCGGCTGTGGCCGGAGGTTCAGCTGGCCATCGGTCCGGCCATTGAAGAAGGCTGGTACTACGACTTTGACGCTCCCTTCTCCTTCACCCCCGAGCATCTGGAGAAGATTGAGGCAGAGATGAAGAAAATCTGCAAGGAGCGCATCCGCCTGGAGCGCAGCGAAAAGCCCCGGGCAGAGGCCATCGCCTATATGGAATCTTTGAATGAGCCCTACAAGGTAGAGCTGATTTCCGACCTGCCCGAGGATGCCGTCATCTCCTTCTACACCCAGGGCGAATTTACCGATCTTTGCGCCGGTCCCCATCTGGACCACACCGGCCGTGTCCGCCACAACGGCTTCAAGCTGACCAAGAGCTGCGGCGCTTACTGGCGGGGTGACAGCAGCCGCAAGATGCTCCAGAGAATCTACGGCATCGGTTTCCCCAGCAAGGATGAGCTGGATGCTTACCTGGAAGCCCAGGCAGAGGCTCTGAAGCGGGATCACAACAAACTGGGCCGGGAACTGGAATTCTTCACCACCGTGGAAGAAATCGGTCAGGGTCTGCCCATCCTGCTGCCCAAGGGCGCCCGGGTGATTCAGACCCTGCAGCGCTGGGTGGAAGACGAGGAACAGAAGCGGGGCTACCTGCTGACCAAGACGCCTCTGATGGCAAAGCGGGATCTTTACCGGATTTCCGGCCACTGGGATCACTATCTGGACGGCATGTTCATTCTGGGCGACCCCTATGACGAGGAAAAAGAGTGCTTTGCTCTGCGCCCCATGACCTGCCCCTTCCAGTATCAGGTATATCTGAACCGGGCCCGTTCCTACCGCGACCTGCCCATGCGTCTGGGCGAGACCTCTACCCTCTTCCGTAACGAGGATTCCGGCGAAATGCACGGCTTGATCCGTGTCCGCCAGTTCACCATTTCCGAGGGCCACCTGGTGCTCCGTCCCGACCAACTGGAGGAGGAGTTCAAGGGCTGTCTGGAATTGGCAAAGTACTGCCTGGATACCGTAGGCATGCTGGAAAACTGCACCTTCCGGTTCAGCCAGTGGGATCCTGCCAAGGCAGGCATCAAGTACGAAGGCACTGCCGAGCAATGGGAGGCCGCTCAGGCTACCATGCAGCAGATTCTCGACCGTCTGGGCGTGGAATACCAGGTGGGCATCGACGAAGCCGCCTTCTACGGCCCCAAGCTGGATATTCAATATAAAAATGTATTCGGCAAGGAAGACACCATCGTTACCATTCAGATCGACATGCTGCTGGCTCAGAAGTTCGGCATGGAATACACCGACTCCGACGGCCAGAAGAAGATTCCCTATATCATTCACCGCACTAGCCTTGGCTGCTACGAACGGACACTGGCTTACCTCATTGAGCGTTATGCCGGCGCGCTGCCTCTGTGGATGATGCCCGATCAGGTTGTGGTCATGCCCATTACCGACCGTGCCCACGACTACGCCAAGGAGCTGGTTGCCAAGCTGAACGCCGCAGGCATCCACGCCCAGAGCGACTGCCGCAGCGAAAAGCTGGGCTATAAGATCCGGGAAGCCCAGCTGCAGAAGATTCCCTATATGCTGGTGGTTGGCGACCGGGATATGGAAAACGGCACCGTTTCCGTCCGTACCCGCAAGGGCGACGATCTGGGCGCTATGACCCCCGATGCCTTTATCGCAAAATGCCTGGCGGAAATCGCTTCCAAGAGCAAGGAAGTTTAACCGGCTCAATCTTAAATATTCTGTGAATTTACAAGCCGTTCTCTCGGGAACGGCTTGTATTTTCTTTCAGATTATGATAGAATCTTAAATGGATTATTTTGCGTTTCCCCGGAGGAGATATGAAATTACTGACTTTCTCTGCCCTGAAATGGCTGATTCCCGCCGGTTTTGCGGCAGCGGGCGCGCTGCTTTACGGGGCTGTCCACGGACACGGCTTTCTGGGGCTGATTTGCTTTGCCATTGCCGGCGTAATCGCCTGCTATTTTGCCATTGCGCTTTTAAAGCGGCGTTACTTCACCGCCGCCAAGGTTTTGAATCTGGTGCTTACCGGGTGTCTGTGTGCGGGGCTGGCGGTGTTTGCCATCACAGAGGGCTTTATTCTTCACGCCAGCCGGGGAAATCCGCAAACACCTTGCGACTACATCATCGTACTGGGCGCAAAGGTCAACGGCACCGCCCCTTCCCTCTCCTTAAGCGACCGCATTCATACCGCTTACGATTACTTATCCGCCCACCCCGATACCGTTGCGGTATTGTCCGGCGGACAGGGTGAGGACGAAGCCATCAGCGAGGCCGAATGTATGCGCCGGGAGCTTACCAAGCTGGGCATTGCCGACAGCCGGCTGTGGCTGGAAAGTCAGTCTACTTCCACCTGGGAAAACTTATCCTTTTCCCTGGCGCTGATTGCTGAAAAAACCGGTGCGCGGCCGGATACCGTGGGTGTTCTATCCAGCGAGTATCACCTGTTCCGGGCCGGTCTGTTTGCCGGGGATTGCGGTGCGGAAGCTGTGGGCATTCCCGCTGCCACCTCGTGGCCAACCATCCGCCTGAATTACTTCCTCCGGGAAGTTGGCGGTGTGTGGCACTATCTTGTTCTGGGAGGACAATACCATGATTGAACGGATGTATGCAGAATACGCTTGGGAGCAAACCGCTACCCTGCTGGCCATCGACTCTCCCTCCGGCTTCACCGCCAAGGCTGCCGAATGGGTGAAAGACGCCTTCGAAAAGCTGGACTTTGACACCAGAATCACCGAAAAGGGCGGCGTTCTGGTGGATTTGGGTGGTGATAACACCCAGGATGCCCTCCTGCTGGAGGCCCACGCCGATACCCTGGGCGGCATGGTCTGCCAAATCAAGGGCAACGGCCGGCTGAAGCTGACTGCTCTGGGCGGCATGAATGCCAACAACGCAGAGGCAGAAAACGTCTGGGTCTATACCCGAAACGGCAAGGTCATCGACGGCACGCTGCAGCTTTGCAACGCCTCCGTACATGTCAACGGCGACTACAGCTCTGCCAAGCGGGACTGGAGCGCCATGGAAGTGGTGCTGGACGAAAATGTATCCTCTGCCGACGATGCCAGAAACTTAGGTATCGAGGTAGGCGATATTGTCTGCTTTGAGCCCCGTACCCGCCGCACCGCCAGCGGCTACCTGAAGAGCCGCTTTTTAGATGACAAGCTTTCGGTGGGCATTCTGCTGGGCTATGCCAAGTATCTGCACGATACCGGCGCTACCCTTGCCCGCCGCACCTATGTCCACATTACGGTATACGAAGAAGTGGGTCACGGCGGCAGCGCCTCGGTGCCTGCCGGTGTAACGGAAGCGATTTCCGTGGACATGGGCTGCGTTGGCGACGGACTGCAATGCACCGAGCGGCAGGTCAGCATCTGCGCCAAGGATTCCGGCGGACCTTACAGCTATGAAGTTGTGGGCAAGCTGATCAGCGCAGCCAAAGCTGTGGAAGCCGACTATGCGGTAGATGTCTACCCCTACTACGGCTCCGATGTGGAAGCTACGCTGCGCAGCGGTGTGGATATCCGCCACGGACTGATCGGTGCCGGCGTTTACGCCAGCCACGGCTATGAGCGCAGCCATATCGACGGCGTTTACAATACCCTGAAGCTGCTGTGCGGCTATACGGGTATTTAAATGATAAATTACCAAATTTTCAATAAAGGAGCCAATTCATGAGAACCATTACCAACATCAACCGCAAATGGGCTTTCACCAAGGAGACTGTGGAAATCCCCTCTGCTATTGACAGCAAGTGGAATTTCGTCAACCTGCCCCACAGCTGGAACGCCATTGACGGACAGGACGGTGGCAATGATTATTTCCGCGGCACCGCCACCTACGCCAGAGTGCTTTCCAAGGATGACCTGCCGGAGGCTGACCGGTACTATATCGAGATTCAGGGCGCAAACTCCTCTGCAGACCTGTATGTAAACGGCAAGAAGCTTGCCAACCACGACGGCGGCTACTCCACCTGGCGCTGCGACATCACCGAGGAGCTCAGCTATGAATCCATGCTGGTCATCACCGTGGACAACGCCCCCAACGACTTTGTTTACCCCCAGATGGCAGACTTCACCTTCTACGGCGGTCTGTACCGGGATATAAACATCATCGGTGTGTCCGAATCCCACTTTGATTTGGACTACTACGGCGGCCCCGGCATCAAGGTCACTCCCACCGTCAACGGCAGCGCTGCCGATGTGGAAGTGGAAGTTTATGTGACCAACGGCAAACTGGGTCAGACGCTGACCTACACCCTGCTGGATGCCGAGGGTAAGGAGGTTGCCACCGCTACCGGCACCGACACCAAGGCAAACTTCACCATTCAAAATGCCCACCTGTGGAACGGCCGCAAGGACCCCTATCTGTACACCGCCAAGGTGACTCTGGAGGAAGACGGCAAGGTTCTGGACACCGTTACCACCCGTTTTGGCTGCCGCAGCTTTGCCATCGACCCTGACAAGGGCTTTATCCTCAACGGCGAAGCTTACCCCCTGCGTGGTGTCAGCCGTCACCAGGACCGCTGGGGCATCGGCAACGCTCTGCTGAAAGAACACCACGAAGAAGACATCGCCTTCATCTGCGAGATGGGCGCAACTACCATCCGTCTTGCCCACTACCAGCACGACCAGTATTTCTACGACCTGTGCGACGAAGCCGGTCTGGTAATCTGGGCAGAGATCCCCTATATCTCTCAGCACCTGCCCGGCGGCCGTGAAAATACCGTCAGTCAGATGAAAGAGCTGATTATCCAGAACTACAACCACCCCAGCATAGTGGTTTGGGGTCTTTCCAACGAAATTACCATGAAGGGCGAAACCGACCCGGATTTGATTGAGAACCACCACATCCTCAACAACCTGTGCCACGAAATGGACAAGACCCGTCTGACCACCATGGCTGTGGTTTCCATGTGCCCCATGGACGCAGAGTATGTTACCATCCCCGACACCGTTTCCTACAACCACTACTTCGGCTGGTACGGCGGTGACACCTCCATGAACGGCCCCTGGTTCGATAAGTTCCACGCCATGCATCCCCAACTGCCCATCGGCATTTCTGAGTACGGCTGTGAGGCGCTGAACTGGCACACCTCCAAACCCATGCAGGGCGACTATACCGAGGAATACCAGGCCTACTACCACGAGGAACTGATTAAGTGCATCGACGCACGCCCCTATCTGTGGGCAACCCATGTGTGGAACATGTACGATTTCGGCGCAGATGCCCGTGCCGAGGGCGGCGAGAACGGCCAGAACCACAAGGGTCTGATGACCTTCGACCGGAAGTATAAGAAGGACTCCTTCTATGCCTACAAGGCATGGCTCAACCCCGAGCCCATGGTGCACCTGTGCGGCAAGCGGTATGTTGACCGGGTGGAGGACGTGACCAAGGTCACCGTCTACTCCAACCAACCCACTGTAGAGCTGTTCGCCAACGGCAAGTCCCTGGGTATGCAGAATCACAACGGTCTGCCCTTCTTCTACTTCGACGTTCCCAACGCAGGAGAAACCACTCTGGTTGCTGTGGCCGGCGAACTGAAGGACACCTCTGTGATCTGCAAGGTAGAAACCCCCAACGAGAGCTACCGCCTGAGAGAAAAGGGCGCTATTCTCAACTGGTTCGACATCACCGAGCCGGAGGGCTATCTGTCCCTGAACTCCAAGATGAGTGACATCATGGCCACTATGCGGGGCAAGCTGCTTCTGGGCGGTCTGTTCCTGAAGATCAAGGGCGCTATGGGCGGCGGCGACAATAAGGCCATGGGCTTTGAAATCACCGATGGCATTATGCAGATGATGGGCGGCTTCACCCTGCTGCGTCTGACCGGCATGATGGGCATGATGAATGTTAACTTCACCAAGGAAGAGCTGCTGGACCTCAACGCAAAGCTGAATAAGATCAGGGCAAAGGAAAAGTAAAACAAAAGAACTCCGAACCCACTTTCGTAGGTTCGGAGTTTTCTTATGCCTCTTGTTTTTGGGGAAGTGCCAGCAGTCTTGCCAAAAGGCGGAACAGCTGATAGACTCCCAGTACAAAGAATACATTCAGCGCCGACACAATCAGGATATACAGCAGTTGGGTAGGTACAGCCCCAATGATCTCTCCCAGAGAGAGCCGCACCTGCTCCAAAGGCGGAATATTGCACTGATAGAAGTTAGCGAAATTGGTTTTGAGAATCTGGGCCATGGCAGCAGAAACCGCACAGAAACCAAGCATAAACAGAATAACCGCCTTGTGTTCTCCTGTTTCCCCGGGGGTGTGCAGATTCAGCGCCACAATCAGCACAAAGGCCAGCATCACCAGATTGTGAAAGGCTACCGTATGGAAATCCAGATAATCCCTGAAAAAGCCCTCAATGTTCCATGATCCGTAAATCAGATTGGGATAAATCAGCATCAGCAAAAACACCGAGCCACACAGCGCGGAGGTGACGCCGAACACCTGTTTTTGGTGCTTTCCCCGGTAAAATGCCATAGCAGGCATGGCGAAAATAAAGAGCGAGCAAAAGTGCAGCGGAATGTGGTAAAGGTCATATCCCCGGGAGAAGGATACCGCCTGCTTGCCGATTTCCAGCAGCAGCAAAGCAACCGCGATCACCTGAACAGGAATCATGCGAATCTTAAAAGATTTGCCTCCCAGGGTTAAACGCAGCACCAGCCCAATTACCAGCATAACCGCCAGCGACGGCAGCAAGGTGCGAATATGCTGGGGTGTCCAAAGCTCCATGGTAATTCCCTCTTTTTTCTAAAGATAGCAAAATTATAGCAAATCCTGCCACGGGGAGCAAATTAAGATATTCTTAAGCCGATAAAAAAGACGACCCCGACGGGGTCATCTTTTTGTTTGGTACGAGTTGTTTTATGGGATTTATGCAGAAGTGTTGACTACCAATATTTATTTTTGCTTGCAAGGAAATGGTTTGCGCATGTCACTGACGCCGCAAATATAATCCATACTCACATTATATAACTTTGCCAGAACAATTAGGCTATCTACCGGAATTCTGGTTCTTCCCAATTCATAGTCTGAGTATGTTTTTTGACCAACTTTCAGTAGAAGCGCAACCTTTGTCTGTGTCATATCATTGTCTTCACGCAACGCCCGGATTCTCTCTGTATAGTTCATAAAACCACCTCGTGAGTAGCATATCATAGAGCATAAAACTCTATTGACTTTTAGAGCAATAAACTCTATAATATGAGTGAGGTGAAAAATATGGAAAACAATCATTGCAAAAACTGCGCACATTTTCATCAGCACTATGGCCTTAATAAGAAAAAGTTGTTCCAGGTGTTTTGTGGACACTGCACAGCAGTAAATAGAATACGAAAGCGTCAGCCGGATGCCCTTGCCTGTGACCTTTTTGTCGCTGCGCCGCCCGAAGAAAACCCCTTCGTTTCAAAGGAATACCTAAGCAAGTCTTTGTTGGAATATATGATGCGGCTAGAGCTTCTGCCGCAGATCCCAGACGGGCAGGATAAATAACAAATCGAGTATCCACGACGATCAAATCCGTTATGAACACTCAGTATGGTGCCGGTGCCCTGTTGCGGTACCCGGCAGCTGCTGCGCATGGCGTTGCATGCTTGCATCTTGCCGACCGCTGCCACTCGCTCCCCTCCCTCTCCCCGCCCCCGGCGGCGGTCGGGTCGCTCCCCGAAATCGAACCTCCGGTTCGATTCCTTGCAAGTGATTTGTCAAACTAAGTGCAACACTTTTTGAAGCTCAAGATCCCAAAGGTGTTGTGCTGAAACGAATTTAAGAACCTTACGAGGCCTGGCGTTAATCAACGCCAGGTTTCGTTTTAGTGTAGCAGGACTGACTCG
>JAZNMX010000040.1:0-31243 GCA_045579965.1 Faecousia sp. | reverse complement strand
CCCACCACCGGCACTGAGGGTCCTGCCCCCACCACCGGCACCCAGGGTCCTGCACCCACCACTGCAACCACCGCACCCACTCAGGCACCTACCCAGGCACCCACCACTGCTACCACTCCCAGCGCTCCTGCTGCAGGCGATGCCACTCTGATCACCTCTATTGATCAGCTGGTTGACGGACAGTATGTTCTGGTTGTTGACACCGGCTATGCTCCCGGAGTTCTGGACGGCAGCTGGATTACCGCTGTTCAGCCCGTTGTTTCCGGCAACAAGGTAACCGATGCCAAGGGCGCTGTTTGGACCATCAAGGTTACCGGCGGCAAGGTTACCCTCACCGATGCCAACGGCACGAAGATTGCTCCCAAGAGCGGCAATACCAACGGCATCCAGGCAGGTGACTACCAGTGGGATGTGACTTTCGACAACGGCAAGTTCATCTTCAAGGGCACTGGCAGCGATACCACCCGTCTGGCAAGCAATTCGGATGCACAGTACGGCAACAAGTTCCGTGCCTATAAGGAATCCACCGCTACCGGCGAGCATGCTGATACATATCCCAGCGCATTCAGCCTGTATCTGGTAGGCGCGGGCAGCACCACTCCCACCACTCCCAGCACCCCCGCAACCACTCCCAGCACCCCTGCAACTACCCCCAACACTCCCGCAACCACTCCCAGCACTCCTGCAACCACTCCCAGCGCTCCCGCTGCAGGCGATGCCACTCTGATCACCTCCATCAGTCAGCTGGTGGACGGCCAGTATGTTCTGGTTGTTGACTCCGGCTATGCCCTCGGCGTGCTGGACGGCACCTGGGTTAGCGCTGTTCAGCCCATCGTATCCGGCAACAAGGTTACCGATGCCAAGGGCGCTGTTTGGACCATCAAGGTCAGCGGCGGCAAGGTTACTCTCACCGATGCCAACGGCGTTAAGATTGCCCCCAAGAGCGGCAATACCAACGGCATCAAGGAAGGCGACTACCAGTGGGATGTGACATTCGACAACGGCAAGTTCATCTTCAAGGGCACTGGCAGCGATACCACCCGTCTGGCAAGCAATGCGGATTCCGAAAACAAGTTCCGCGGTTACAAGGAAACCACCGCTACCGGTGCCTACGCTGATAAGTATCCCAGCGCATTTAGCCTGTATCTGGTAGGCGCGGGCAGCACTACTCCCACCACCCCCAGCACCCCCGCAACTACCCCCAGCACTCCCAGTGCAACCACTCCTGCAACCACTCCCAGCACTCCTGCAACCACTCCCAGCACTCCCGCAACTACTCCCAGCACTCCTGTTACCACCACTACCACTGTCGTTACGGCTCCTGTAGCCGGTACCGGCTTCAAGTTTGGTATGTACCAGGGCAAGCTGTCCAAGACCCTGTTCATCACCGGCAATACCGCCAACAAGGAGTACTACCTGGAGACCACTGAGAATGTTGCAGACGCAGTGGATGTGTTCCTGGAAGAGACCACCGGCGGCTACTACATCTACTTCACCAAGGATGGCACCAAGACCTACATTGACATCTACCAGAGCGGCAGCTATGTCAATATCCGTCTGGCTTCTGAGCCTTCTGCCGTCTTCGCATGGAACACCGAGTACAAGACTCTGACTACCAAGGTCAACGGTGAAGAGTACTACATGGGTACCTACAACGAGTACAACACCCTCTCCGCTTCCAAGCTGAGCTATGCTTCTACTTCCTTCCCCGTAAACTTCTACACCGTTACCACTTCTGGCGGCACTCCCGTGCCTCCCACCGGTGATACCTTCCAGCCCATGGTGATCGTACTGACTCTGCTGTGCGTCACTGCTATGGCAGCTCTGGTGATCAACCGCAAGCGCTTCATCTAATCCTATCATAAAAGATGCCCTGCCATCCGGCAGGGCATCTTCTTTCGGCAACGGCTGCCACAGTTGGGGCAAAAGAAATCCAGAAAGAAAAACCCAGAAACCAAAAGCGGTTTCTGGGTTTTTGAATGTTCGTGGGAGAAGTAAATTATCTCTTGGAGAACTGTTGGCGCGTGAAGAAAACATGCCGGGGGCATGTTTTTAGCGTCAACCGCAGCGGCTATGCCGCGAGGACCGCACATCAGTTCGAAAAAAGTCCCGAAAGCCGTAGTGACTTCCGGGACTGAAAATCCAAAAGTATTGATTATCTCTTGGAGAACTGAGGTGCGCGACGGGCAGCCTTCAAGCCGTACTTCTTTCTTTCCTTCATTCTGGGGTCGCGGGTCAGGAAACCGGCAGCCTTCAGAGTGGGGCGGTACTCGGGGTTGAGCAGCAGCAGAGCACGGGAAATGCCGTGGCGGATTGCGCCGGCCTGGCCGGAAACGCCGCCGCCTGCAACAGTGCAGACCACATCGACCTTGCCAACCACATCGGCGGCAACCAGGGGCTGATTGACGATCAGCTTCAGGGTGTCCAGACCGAAGTAGTCGTTGATGTCACGACCGTTGATAATGATGGAGCCGGTGCCGTTCTCGTACACGCGAACGCGGGCGACGCTGGACTTGCGGCGGCCGGTGCCGTAAAAATACTTCTTCTTGCTCTCGTACATAGTCAGTTACCTCCAATTAGTCCAAGGTCCAAGCAGCAGGCTGCTGGGCAGCATGGGGATGCTCGGCGCCCTTGTACAGGTGCAGACGGGTCATAGCATTGCGGCCAATGCTGTTCTTGGGCAGCATGCCCTTGACGGCCAGCTCCATGGCGTAATCGGAGCGATTGTCCATCATGATGCGAGCCTTGGTCTCCTTCAAGCCGCCAATCCAACCGGAAACGCGGTAGTAGGTCTTCTGATCCAGCTTGTTGCCGGTCAGGATAGCCTTGTCGGTGTTGATGACGATTACGTAGTCGCCACAGTCAACGTTGGGGGTGAAATCAACCTTGTGCTTGCCCCGCAGCAGGTTTGCGACGGTAACAGCGGTACGGCCCAGAGGCTTACCGGCAGCGTCGATAACATACCACTTGCGCTCCAAGGTCTCTTTCTTCAAAAGAGTAGTGGACATTATGGGTTCCTCCAATAGGTAAAATATTTTGACAAACATCGTACTTTGCAGTACAATGACTGCAAATCGCTTGATTCTTATATCACAAAGAAAATCAATTGTCAATCGATTTTTCGGAAAATTTTCCGAAATCCAAAGGAAACTTCCAAATTCGCTTATTTCCTCGCAAATGCTTGCAAATGCTCACTTGCGAATTTATCTTTCAATCAGGAGGAATTCCCGAAATGCAGAAGCTTATGGGTCTTGTACGCCGGTGCGTGGAGGACTATCAAATGATACAGCCCGGTGATAAAATTGCGGTGGGCGTGTCCGGAGGAAAGGATTCACTAGTGCTGTTGCAGGTTCTGGCGGGCCTGCGGCAATACTCCGACTTTTCGCTGGAGGCGATTACTATTGATATGGGACTGGGTATGGACTACAGCCAAATCGCGGAATTTTGCGACGCGCTGCAGGTTCCCTACACCCGGGTGGAAACCCAAATCGGACCCATTATTTTTGACCACCGGCAGGAAAAGAACCCCTGCTCCATGTGCGCAAAAATGCGCCGGGGGGCGCTGAACCAGGCCATTCTGGACCGGGGAATCCGGAAGATTGCCTTGGGGCATCATTTTGACGACGCGGTGGAAACCTTTCTGATGTCCCTTTTGTACGAAGGGCGCATCAGCTGCTTCCAGCCGGTAACGGATTTGGACCGAATGGGCGTAACCCAGATTCGACCCATGCTGTATGTACACGAAAAAACCGTGGACAATTTCGCCACCCGCAACGCCTTGCCGGTGCTTACCAATCGGTGTCCGGCGGACAAGCATACCAAGCGGGAGGAAGTCAAGCAGCTGGTCTACAGTCTCAGCGCCACCTATCCCGATTTGAAGGAACGCGTTTTTGGTGCCATGCAGCGCCTGCCCCTGCCGGAATGGGAGCCTAAGGGGCGCTATAAGCGGCCCAGGGACGAATGAAACCAAATTTTTCCGGGCATACTACCGCCAAAGGAGGCGGTAATTTATGGTAAAAGGAATCTCCAGACAGGTGATTGTGGTCCATTCTCCGGACCCGAAGCTGTTTGAGCAGGCAATCTTTATCCTGCGGGAGGATACCAAAAATGTAACGGATGAAATGCTTCTGAAGCAGGCAAAGCAGGTCATTCGTGGGTCTGCCCGGGAAAACAAGAAGCACCGGTGGCTGGGCTGTGTTGGCTGGAGCTGTATGGGTGCGGGGATGACGGCAGTTTTATGGCTGATTTCCAGCATTTTTTGAATTTGCAAAAAACCAAGAAAGAGAGAATGTTATGCGCATCGGAAATTTGCAGGTGGATAAGCCCATTATTCTCGCCCCTATGGCGGGGGTGACAGATTGGGCATTCCGCACGATTTGTGCCCGTCTGGGGGCGAATATCACCGTTACGGAGATGGTTTCTTCCCGGGCGCTGGTATATCAGGATAAAAAAAGTGCGGCGCTGCTGAAAAAGAACGAAGGCAGCCTCTGCGGCGCTCAGATTTTCGGCAACGACCCTGCCATTATGGCTCAGGCGGCGGTTTTGGCGCTGGAGATTTCCGGCTGCGATTTTCTGGACATCAACATGGGCTGCCCCATGCCCAAGATTGCCAATTCCGGAGATGGCTGCGGTCTGATGCGCACGCCGGAGCTGGCAGGGGAAATCGTGGCGGCGGTGAGCAAGGCGGTTTCTGTCCCGGTAACGGTGAAATGCCGCCTGGGCTGGGATAAGGGCTCTGTCAATGTCCTGGATTTTACCAAGCGAATGGAGGACAACGGCGCGGCAATGGTCAGTGTCCATGCCAGAACCCGGAGCATGCTCTATTCCGGCACAGCGGACTGGGATATGATTACCAAAGTTAAGCGGAATTTGTCTATTCCCGTCATTGCCAACGGGGATATTACCGGCGGCGAGGCGGCGGTAAAATGTCTGAAAAGAACCGGCGCGGACGGGATTATGATCGGCCGCAGTGCTTTTGGTGACCCATGGGTGTTTGCAGAAGCCAAGGCCGCGCTGGAGGGAAAGGAAGGCTTTCTGCGCCCCAATTTGAAAGAACGAATCCAGGTGGCGGTGGAGCAGTTCCGGCTGTCGGAGCAGGACCACGGGGAGCATATCGCGTGTTTGGAAGCCAGAAAGCATTTTGCCTGGTACTTACGGGGTGTTTCCCACAGCAGCTACTATAAAAACCAGATTTCGTCCATGAATACCATGGAGGATATTTACCGCATTGCCGAGGATGTGGTGAAAAACCTCCAGTAATTGGCGCGCATGGTTTTTCTGCCGTTTCACAACCTAACCGAGAGGTGAGGGAGATGAAACGGCGGATTTTTTTGCTTTTGCTGCTGGTGTGTCTGGCGGTGATACCGGTATCGGCAGAGCCGATCCGATGGGTGGATTTTCAGGTGGGCTATGAATCGCTGCAGTACGCCATGGATCAGGATATTGCCACAGCGGAGCAGGAAAACCACATTTCCTGGATCGATGCTTTGGCGCTGGCGGCTTGCCGCACCGGTGGCAAATGCGGCTTGTCTTCGGTGAAAAAGGCGGTTGCCGACCTGAAGGGCGGGGCAAATCCTCTGGAGAAGCTGGGCGCAAGCGCAAAATACTACGATTATTACCACCAGGCGTTTTCCGGAGCCCTGGGCGGCCTGGTGGGCAGCTATGCCATCGAGGTGGATGGGCAGTGGAAAACCCGGTACGGGCTGAAGGCCTTTTCCCCCGTTGCCGCCGGTTACGGCTACAGCCATTGTGACGATTTCGGCGTCAGCCGTTCCTTCGGCTTTCAAAGAAAGCATCTGGGCAATGATCTCATGGGAAGCCTTGGCACGCCCATCGTGGCGGTGGAGGGCGGCATTGTGGAGGCCATGGGCTGGAACCGGTACGGCGGCTGGCGGGTTGGAATCCGCTCCGCAGATTCTAAGCGCTATTACTACTATGCCCATCTGCAAAAAGACCATCCCTTTGCCGACGGTTTGCAGGTTGGGGATGTGGTTGAAGCGGGACAGCTGATTGGTTTTATGGGAAGAACCGGCTATTCCGACAAGGAAAATGTGAACAATATCGAAACCGTTCATCTCCATTTTGGTATGGAGCTGGTGTTTGACGAAAGCCAGAAAGAGTGCAATTCGGAAATCTGGATTGATGTATATGACATTGTCCGGCTTCTCAGCCACCACCGGGCAAGCTACCGCAAGACGGAAGCCGGCTGGGAGCGGGTATATCCCTTCGTGGACCTGGATTTGGAGGAATTTCCAAAATAAAATCGGGAACGATTCCGTTCCCGATTTTCTGTTATTCCGGTTCTACGGCAATTACCCTAAGGGTATCGCCTTCCACCTGAAAGCGGATGTCAAAGCCGGCAAAGCGAATGCCGTAAATCCGCTCCGGCGTGCGCTGATAGGAGGGGCGTGGGTCGTGGGACAGTACGCCCACAGCGGCTTCCCGCTTGTCTTCCGGCAGGAGAGAAAGGAGCTCCTGGGGGAATTCCACCTTCAGCAGAAAATCCGCTGCCGTGTCCGTCAAGCCGCCGGTGGCATCGGTGTGGCAGTCGCCGTAGGGAATGTAGGGCTTAATGTCAAAAATCGGCGTTCCGTCCATCAGGTCAGCCCCGCCTACATGGAGCACCGTACCCAGGTCCTTGGTGTGCTCCACGCCCAGAAGCCGCACGCTGGAAAGACCCAAGGCGTTGGGGCGGAAAGGGGAGCGGGTGGCGAAAACACCCATCCGGGTATTGCCACCAAGACGGGGCGGACGGACAGTGGGCGACCAATCCTGACGGACAGCCTCGGAAAATTGCCAGATCAGCCACAGATGGGAGTAGCCTTCGATGCCCCGGAGGGCATCGGGGTTGCGAAACTCCGGTTCAAAAACAATGGTGGAGCGGAGCTGCTCCACAAGTCCGCTTTGCCGGGGAATGCCAAACTTGGTGGGAAAATCGCTTTTCATTCGGGCGATGACTTGAATGCTTGCATGATCCATTACCGGCACCTCCTGCGCAGGCAAAAGCTGACGATGAAAAGCAGCGCCAGAGTCAGACAAATGGCCGCACCGGTGGAATTATCCAGATAGTAAGAAAGGGTCAAACCGGTGATGCCGGCAATTAAGGCGAACAAAACGGAGAACAGGTGATACTGCTTCCAGTTTTTCGCCACATTCCGGGCAGCGGCGGCAGGCAGAACCATCAGAGAATTCAGAATCAGCAGTCCCACGCTGGAAATGGTCAGGGTCACCGTTACCGCGATGGCAACGGTAAAGCCGGTCTGGGCAAGGCCCACCCGGATCCCCCGGGAGGAGGCCAGCTGGGGGTGAATGGCGGTCAAGGTCAGCTTATTGGAAAAGAAGATCCAGAAGATGGCTACCGCTGCCAGCAGCAAAGCCAGCGCGCCGATTTCTGCTTTCGTGACGGAAAGAATGTCGCCAATGAGATATTGGTTGTACTTGGTGAAGCTGCCGCCGTCCAAGGTGGCGGCAAAAATGCCCAGGGCAACCGCAGTACTGGAAAAAACACCGATCAGGGTGTCTGCCGCATGGTTGCTGCGGCTGCGGACAAAAGCAAACAGCAGGGCAAATACCACGCTGAAGGTAACCGCCGCCCACACCGGTGCGGCAATGCCGCAAATGGTGCCGATGGCGATGCCGGTAAAAGCGGAGTGACCCAAGGCATCGGAGAAAAAGCTCATTTTGCCGGTAATCACCATGGTTGACATAATACCGAAAAGAGGGGCCATCAGCAAAATTGCCAGCAACGCATTTTTCATAAAGTCCCATTGGAGCATTTCCAGTCCGGTGGCGTCACAGATTGCGTACCAAAGGCTCATAGACTGCCTCCTTTCCGGGCAAAGACCGCTTCAAATTCTGCACTTTCCAGAATTTGCCGGGGTGTGCCCAGGGCGGCAATGCCGTGGGAAATCAGGGCCACCTGGTCGGCATACCGGTCCAGCATGGAAAAATCGTGGGTGGTCATCAAGACGGAGAGGTCGTAGGTGTCGCGGATTTCGTCCAGCATATCCATAAGGGTCAGCATACCCTCCACATCCACACCGGACAAAGGTTCATCCAAAATGAGAATGTTGGGAATGGGCTCTAGAGCCAGAGCCAGCAGCACCCGCTGCAGCTCACCGCCGGAGAGGGTACCCACCCGCTTGTCAATTAAGTCTGTGCCGTGAACCCGGTCCAGGCACTCGGCAATCTTCTCCCGCATAGATTTGCTGTGGCCCAAGAACGCCGGGCGGCGGCTCATGCAGCAGGAAAAAAGGTCTGCTACCGTTACCGGGTCGCCGGCATCAAAGCTGGGGCTCTGGGGCACATAGCCGATGAGAGGCTTTCTGCCCCGCTGACCGGGAGCGGAGAAGACGATTGTGCCGCTGTGCTCCTGCTGACCAAGAATGGCCTTCAAAAGAGTGGATTTGCCTGCGCCGTTGGGGCCGATCAGGGCAACCAATTCTCCGCAATGGACATGCAGATTCACATCCTTCAGAATCTGCTCGCTTCCAATCTGCACCGAAAGATTTTCCACCCGAAGGCAGCAGGAATCGCCGCATCCGGTGCCGTGAAGTGAGGTTCTCATCCCAGTGCCTCCTTTAACGTGTCGATGTTGTGATACATGGCGGTAAACCAGCTGTCGCCGGACATGGCCATATCCAAAGCAAAAATGGCGGTTCCGGTTTCGGCGCTGATTATGCCGGCGGCAGCGGTGCTGCCGTTGGTTTCCGTGAAGACGGCGCTCAGCCGGTGGGTTCTGACCAGAGTAATCAGTTCCTTCAGCTCCGAGGCTGAGGCCTCGCTGCCGGATTCTTCTTCCATCGCCTTCAGAATGGTGAGGTCAAAGGCGTCAGCCAGATAGGAAAAACCGTCGTGGAAGGTAATCAGCTCCCGGCAGGAGAGGTTTTCAAGCTGGGTCTTGGCGTAATCCTCCACAGCCAGAATATCGCCCAGAAGTGTCTTCAGATTCTCAGCGAAAACCGTTGAATATTCGCTGTACTGTTGGGTAAGCCCCTGGCAGATGTTTGTCGCCATCATGGCAGCGTTCCGGGGGGAGAGCCAGAAGTGGTTGTCGGCTTCGTGGTGGTGATGGTCGTGGTCATGCGCTTCGCTGCATTCCAAGAGGGGAATGCCCACAGAGCTGTCGATTACCGGCTTGTCCTTTAAAATATCCGCCATAAAGTCTTCCAGACCGCCGCCGGAAAGCACAACCAGCTCCGCGCCCCGGGCGGCACGAACCTGCCCCACGTTTAAGGTGTAGTCATGCAGGCAGGATACGCTCTCGGTTACCAGACGGGAAACGGTCAGGTCTGTTCCCTGACACAGCCGCAGGGTGAATTCGTATACCGGCAGGGTGGTGGCGGCAATTTGTGCGGGCTTCTCCGGCGGCGTGCAGCCGGTAAGCATTAGGCAAAGCGCTACCATAGCAATGATTTTTCGTAACATAAAGATCCCTCGGGTTTTCCGATTTTCTACTTCCATCATACCACTTTTGTCAAGAAAAAAGGCGGCTGATAAATTCAGCCGCCTTTTATGTAGGAATCAATGGGTGTCCAGCCACTCGTTCACTTTGGTCTTTGCCAGACGCAGAATGTCCTCGCAGGGGTAGGGAGAGGTTTCACCGCCCTGAACATACAGGAAGTACAATCCGGCAGGAGTCTGGAACAGAATCTCTTCGTAGCCGGCGGGATCGCCGTAGTAGCCGTAGGTGTACTTCTTGATCAGGGTAGCGGTTTCTGTGTCGTACTCCTTCTTGCAAATAATCTTTTTCATCAGATGGACCTCCTTTCTTCAGCAAGTTCGGGAATATTATACCGATTTCCCAGGGAAAATCAAGTCGAATCTGAGAAAAATCCTAACATTTCCAGTAAAATCGGCAAGTGTACATATACCGCTGCCGCAATGCGAGAAATCGGTTGTTCAATTTGCACCAAAGATTCCGGTGGAAAATGCCTTGCACCCGGGTAGGGAAAGTGATAAAATAGCGGCAGGAGTTGATATTATGAAGAATATTCCCGTTTTTGATACGGAAAACGGCGTGGCAACATTGATTCTCCGGGAGATTCCCTATACGCAGAAGGCCTATGTGCGGCTGCAAAGTGTGTCTGATTTTGAGAAAATGGTGGAAGAGTGCCGGGCGTTTTGCCGGATGTGCGGCGCGGAGAAAATCTACGCCACCGGGCATGCGGGGCTTGCGAAGTATCCTTACCATACGGCTATGGTGGAAATGCGCTGCAACACCGACACACTTCCCCGGACGGATGCCTGCCTGTTTCCGGTGCAGGAGCACACGCTTGGGGAGTTTACCCGTATTTACAATGAAAAAATGAAGGCTGTTCCCAACAGCGCCTGGATGGACGCAGAAGAGGGCAAGCGCATGCTGCAGTCCGGTGACGGCTATTTTGTCCACCGGGCAGGCTCGCTGATTGGCATTGGCAGAGTTGAGACAGGGAAAATCCGTGTGGTGGCATCTCTCATGCCCGGGGGCGGCCGGGAGGTAGTTGTGGCTTTGGCATCCCTTGCAGGAGAAACGGCAGCGGTGGAGGTGGCAGCGGAGAATCATAAGGCGGTGGGGCTGTATGAGCGCCTGGGCTTTGTGGCCGTCCGGGAGCTTTCCAGATGGTATGAAATTGGGTGAGATGATCGCCCCGGGCTAGTCTATGTTTTGTAATTCTTGGTCAATTGCTGCGATCTTTCGCAGTAGGCGCTGAATCGCACGAATCATGAGTCTGCGCCGTGCCAGCAGGGCGTCCTCTCTGGATGGCATCCATCGCTTTCCGGCTGTATCGAAGTTGTAGCAATCTTCTTCGGTACAGTTTTTGCATTCTTCCGGAATGGGGTCTGTTTCTATCCATTGCATAACATTACCTCCAGTGCGTTCATGTGTGTAAGTACAGTATAGGCAAATATTTGCTAATATTCAAGAGCCAATTTTTTGTAGATAATATATGCACTACTTCTTGAAAGGGTGGTGCATGAATGATTTCCTATGACCCCTTATGGAAAACTATGAAAGATCGCGGGGTTACTACCTATACCCTGATCTATAAAAATGGGTTCAGTGCCTATACGATCACCAATCTCCGGCGCAATAAATCCATCACCATGAACACACTGGAAAAGCTGTGTACGGTTCTCAAATGCACGCCCAATGACATTATTGAATTTACCGATGAATAAACGCTCCTGCACGCCGCAGGAGCGTTTTGCATTTTTCTCCAGGCTGTTCAGTAAAAGTACTTGACAAGGGGCAACCGCTGTGCTACAATACCCAAGGCTGTAAAGCAGAATCACTTGACAAGAGGGTGAAACCCATGGATGCGCTCCATATGAGCTTGCTGCTGGATTACTACGGCGGTCTGCTGACCCAACGGCAACGGGACTGCTTTGACATGCGATACAATCAAGACCTCTCCCTTGGGGAAATCGGCGAAATGCTGGGTGTCAGCCGCCAGGCGGTGTGTGACAACCTCGCCCGCAGCGAGGCGCTGTTGCGGAAAATGGAGGAGAATATCGGCTGTGTCAGCCGGGGGCTTGAAAACCGAAAGCAAATCGAACGGATTTTAGTGGCTGTCCGCCAGCTGGAGGAAACCGAAAACGAGGAAGTAAGCCGTCTTGCCCGAGAGATTGCCGGGGCGGCACAGAGCCTGAAGGAGTAAACTATGGCGTTTGAGGGCTTAACTGAAAAAATTGCCGCCACCTTCAAAAAGCTCCGTGGCAAGGGCCGCTTAAAAGAAGCGGATGTCAAGGAGGCTATGCGGGAAATCCGCATGGCGCTTTTGGAGGCGGATGTCAGCTATAAAGTGGTGAAGGATTTTGTAAAATCCGTAACCGAGCGGTGCGTAGGCACCGATGTGTTGGAGTCGCTGACCCCTGCACAAATGATTGTGAAAATTGTCAACGAGGAACTCACTGCCCTCATGGGCAGCGACCTGAAGCATATTACCGTCAATCCCAAAGGTCCTACCGTTGTGATGCTGGTAGGTCTGCAGGGTGCAGGTAAAACCACCAACGGCAGCAAGCTGGCAGGCTACATGAAGCGGCAGGGAAGAAATCCGCTGCTGGTTGCCTGCGATATCTACCGGCCCGCCGCCATTACCCAGCTGAAGGTCTGCGGTGAAAAGCTGGGGATTCCTGTGTTTGAAAAGGGTCAGATTGACCCGGTGCAGATTGCAAAAGAAGCAGTCAGCTACGCCACCCAGCACGGTCACGATATGGTATTTTTGGATACCGCCGGCCGGCTGCATGTGGACGAGCAGCTGATGGAAGAACTGAAAAACATCAAGGCCACCGTTCAGCCCGATGAAATCATGCTGGTGGTGGATGCCATGACCGGCCAGGATGCGGTGAACGCCGCTCAGAGCTTCAATGAATGGCTGGATATCGATTCCGTTATGCTGTCCAAGCTGGATGGCGATGCCAGAGGCGGTGCGGCGCTGTCCGTCCGCGCGGTTACCGGTAAACCCATTAAGTTTGCCGGCATGGGCGAAAAGCTGGAGGATATCGAGCCCTTCCACCCCGACCGGATGGCCTCCCGAATTTTAGGCATGGGCGATGTGCTGAGCCTGATTGAAAAGGCGGAAAAGGCCTTTGATGAGAAAAAGGCTGCCGAGATGGAGGAGCGCCTCAAGGCCAACCGCTTCACGCTCCAGGATTTTTACGACCAGCTGGTGCAGCTCAGGAGCATGGGCTCCATGCAGGACATTCTGGCCCAGATGCCCGGCGGCGCAGGGCTGAAAAATGTCCAGGTGGATGAAAAGGCCATGGTACGCACCGAGGCGATTATCCTCAGCATGACCCCCAAGGAGCGGGAAAATCCCGCCATCATCGCCGCCTCCCGGAAAAAGCGGATTGCCGCCGGTGCCGGTGTGAAGGTGGAGGATGTGAACAAGCTCTTAAAGTCCTTTGAGCAGATGAGAGCCATGATCAAGCAGTTCTCCGGTCCTGGCGCAGGAAAGAAAATGAAGCGCATGCGCGGCCTTGGCGGCTTCGGTGGCTTCCCCGGTTTCTAACCGGACAAAAAGTGTTCGCTGAAAGCAAATTGCTTTGCGATATATACGAAAGAAAAAATTTGGAGGTGAAACCCATGGTTAAAATCAGACTGAGAAGAATGGGCGCAAAGAAGGCTCCTTTCTATCGGATTGTTGTTGCTGATGCCCGCAGCCCCCGTGACGGCCGCTGCATCGAGGAAATCGGCACCTACAACCCCCTGCTGGAGAGCGGCAACATCACTGTTGACGCTGAAAAGGCTCAGGCTTGGATCAAGAACGGCGCTCAGCCCACTGACACTGTTCGCGGTCTGCTGAAGAAGGCCGGCGTGCTGTAAGCTCCCGGAAGGAGAAAGCGCAATGAAAGAACTTTTGCTGTATATGGCAAAGAATCTGGTGGACGATCCGGAATCCGTAACCGTCACCGAAATCGACGGTGAAGAGGGTAAGGTTCTGGAGCTGCGTGTTGCCGAAGGCGACATGGGCAAGGTGATCGGCCGCCAGGGTCGGATCGCCAAGGAGATCCGTACCATCGTAAAAACTGTTGCCATTCGCACCGGCGAAAAGGTAGCAGTGGAAATCGTAGACTGATGGGAAAGCGGGTATGCGTGGCGAAATGCGTCACGCATTTCTCGTTTCCGTCCGGAAACGGAGGATAAGTATGAAACTTCCTTTTATTGAAGCAGGCGAAATCGTCACCACCCACGGGGTGCGGGGCGAGGTTAAGGTGCTGCCTTGGCTGGATTCGCCGGAGGATTTGTGTGAATTTGACCGCTGCCGGATCGGCGGCGAGGAATATAGAATCGAGCAGTGCCGGGTGCAGAAGACCTGCAATCTGGTGAAGCTGTCCGGTGTGGATACCATGGAGGCTGCCCAGTCACTCAGGGGCAAGACTCTGGAGCTTTACCGGGAGGACATCGATGAAAGCGTGATTTTTGCTGCGGAGCTGATTGGCGTAAAGGTTTACTGCCAGGGTCAGTTTCTGGGGAAAATCGCAGATGTGCTGGATTATCCCGGCAACAAGGTCTATGTGGTTCGGGGAGAGCATGAGTATATGATTCCTGCTGTCCGGGCGTTTGTTTTGAATACCGATATGGAAAAGGAAACCATGGAGGTCAATCTGATCGAGGGTATGCGCAGCGATGAGAATTGATATTATGACGCTGTTTCCCGAGTCCGTAACCGATGTGCTCAGCGACAGTATTCTGGGTCGGGCCCAGGAGCGTGGCTTTATTCGCATTGAGGCCCACCAAATTCGGGACTATACCGCCAATAAGCAAAACCAGGTGGATGATTACCCCTATGGCGGCGGCCGGGGCGCGGTGATGACGGCGGACCCGTTGTACCGGTGCTGGGGAGCCATCTGCGAGGAGGCGGCAGGGCCGGTGCATACGGTGTATCTGTCCCCCTGCGGACACACCTTCAAGCAAGCCGATGCCATTCGTCTAAGCAAGCTGGAGAACCTGATTTTGGTCTGCGGTCATTATGAGGGTATTGACCAGCGGTTCATTGACGAATGTGTGGACGAGGAAATTTCTTTGGGAGATTTCGTCCTCACCGGCGGTGAAATTGCCGCCATGGCGGTAACGGATGCGGTGTGCCGCATGGTGCCGGGAGTTTTGGCGGACCCGGAGTGTTTTGAAGATGAAAGCCATTTTAACGGGCTTCTGGAATATCCCCAGTATACTCGCCCCGCGGTTTGGCATGGCAGAGAAATTCCGGAGATTTTAACTTCCGGCAATCATGAAAAGGTGCGCCTTTGGCGGCGGAAACAGTCCTTGCGCAGAACCAGACAGCGCCGCCCGGATATGTACGAAAAGCTGGATTTATCCTCCAAGCAGGACAGGAAGCTGCTGCTGGAAATGGAATCGGAAGATGAAACATAAAAAAAGACACCTGCCGAAGCAGGTGTCTTTTTGCGCGTATTTTACTTTCTGACGAACAGAACGCCCAGCGTGCCGGGGCCGCAGTGGCAGGAAACGGTGCAGCCGGCGGTGGTTTCATAGACGGTTTCAAAATTGCCGTGGGCATCGATTGCCTCCTTAACGGCAGCAAGGCATTCGTCATCAACAGGCGTGTAGGTAAGGAACAGCTCCTTCCGGGAAATATCTTCCCGGTCTGCCAGCCGGTCCTTGACATAGCTAGCCAGGCACTTGGCGTAGCTGCCGCGGTACTTCTTCACCACGGACATTTTGCCGTCCCGAACCTCAATGCAGGGCTTCAGATTCAAAAGATTGGCGCCCAGCGCAGCGGCAGAAGAGCAACGGCCGCCCTTGACCATGTACTTCAGCTGATCCAGCAGGAAACTGGCTTCTACCCGGGAGGTCAGTTCGTTCAGCTTTTCTACAATCTCGTCCAGGTCATCCAGCTCCTTTGCCAGACGACATGCCTCCAGCACTACAAGGCCCTGACCGGTGGACAGGTTCTTGGAATCCACTACCCGGACGTTGGGGAAATCTTCTGCGGCAATGCAGGCGTTCTGATGGCAGGAAGAGAAATGGGAACTGATGTTAATATGAATAATGCCGTCATACTTGTCGGCATACTGACCGAACAGATCCACATACTGACCTACGCTGTAGGCAGAGGTGGAGCACAAATCGCCGCCGGCAGCCACATGGGCAAAAATATCTGCAGGGGTGATGGTTTCCCCGTCTACAAACTGCTCATCGCCCTTGACAACCGTCAGCCGCGCCAGAGAAACATCCAGCTGTGCCAGCATTTCAGGGGACAGGTCACAGGTGCTGTCGGAAATAATTTTAATATTCATCATGAAAACTCCTTGTTTTCCAGATTCAAAAGTTGGGGTGTAAAGGCTTGCGTTTTTCCAAACCCGTGGTAGAATAATACCATAAGACTGAATTTTTGTCAACAAATCACTCAGGAGGGGAAGACCATGAAGCAGAAGTTTACAGTGACCGGCATGACCTGCGCGGCCTGCTCTGCCAGGGTGGAGAAAGTCACCCAGTCTGTTCCCGGTGTGGAGCGGGCAGAGGTGAATCTGATGGGCGGCACCATGGTGGTGCAGTGCCGGTCGGAGGAAGTGATTTCCCAAATCGTCCAGGCGGTGGAAAAGGCCGGCTACGGCGCAGCGCCCACAGGAAGGGGAAAGCTTCCGGAAAAAACCCAGGACGATCCGCTGAAAGAAATGAAAAAGCGGCTCATTGGGTCTTTTGTATTTTTGCTGGTTTTGATGTATTTTACCATGGGGCACATGGCCGGACTTCCGCTGCCACACTGGTATCACGGAAAGGAAAATGCCCTGGTGGCGGCGCTGGTGCAGTTTTTGCTGACACTGCCGCCGGTATTTCTCAACCGGGTGTATTTTTCCAGAGGCTTCAAAGCACTGTGGCATCGCAGTCCCAATATGGATTCGCTGATTGCCGTGGGCTCCGGGGCATCCTTAATTTACGGCGTGGCAGCCCTGCTTCGCATGGGCTACGCCATGGGCCACGGGGATTGGACGACTGTGGAATTCTACAGCAAAAACCTCTATTTTGAATCCGCTGCCATGATTCTGACCCTGATTACTCTGGGAAAGTTTCTGGAGACCCGGGCCAAGGGCAAAACCGGAGATGCGATCCGAGCGCTGATGGATTTGCGCCCGGAGACCGTTACGGTGCTGCGTGATGGGCAGGAAGTAACCGTTCCTGCCAGTGAGGTCCGGGTAGGGGATACGGTTTTGGTGCGCCCCGGTGAGCGGATTGGTGTAGACGGGACAGTTCTGGAGGGCCGGGGTTCTGTGGACCAAAGCGCCTTGACAGGCGAAAGTGTTCCTGTGGAGGTTGAGCCGGGAAGCGTTGTCCGTGCCGCTTCTATCAATCTGGAGGGCTTCTTAAAGCTCAGGGCGGACAAAATCGGAGAGGATACCACCCTCAATCAGGTGATTCGGTTGGTGGAGGAGGCGGGCGGCTCCAAGGCTCCCATTGCCCGTCTGGCCGACACCATTGCCGGCGTGTTTGTTCCGGTGGTAATGGGCATTGCGGCAGTGGCCTTTATTGTATGGCTGCTGTTGGGAGAAAGTTTGGAATTTGCGCTGACCACGGCCATTTCCGTTCTGGTCATTTCCTGCCCATGCGCCCTGGGACTTGCCACACCGGTGGCGATTATGGTCGGCACGGGCAAGGGCGCATCCCTGGGTGTGCTGTTCAAAAACGGCGCTGCCCTGGAGCATTTGCACCGAATCGATACCGTGGTGCTGGATAAGACCGGTACACTGACCACCGGCAAACCCGCTGTGACGGACTTGTTCCCCAATGATATTTCCGAAAAGGAGCTGCTGACAGTAGCGGTAGCTCTGGAAACGCCCTCTCAGCACCCCTTTGCCAAGGCAATTTGCCAAAAGGCGGAGAATCTGACCTTACCGTCTGCAGAGGACTTTGAAATCCTGCCCGGCAGAGGCATTGCCGCTGTGTTGGAAAGCATCCGCTGCTTTGGCGGCAACCGAAGGCTGATGGAGGAGCAGGGGATATCCGTCCCTTCTTACCCCGAATTGGAAAGCCAGGGGAAAACTCTGCTGTACTTTGCCGATGAAACCAAGAAATATTATGGCGCCATTGCCGTAGCGGATGTGCTGAAGCCGGATTCTAAGGATGCCGTGGCAGCTCTGAAAAAGCAGGGGCTGCAGGTGGTGATGCTCACCGGTGACAATCAAAATACCGCCGCCGCTATTGCAAACCAGGCGGGGATTGACCGGGTTCTTGCGGATGTTCTGCCCACGGAAAAGGCATCGGCTGTGAAGCAGCTTCAGACAGAGGGAAGAAAGGTGCTGATGGTGGGCGACGGCATTAACGATGCCCCGGCATTGGTCACCGCGGAAGTGGGTATGGCCATCGGTGCCGGTACAGACATTGCCATGGAATCGGCAGATGTGGTGCTGATGGGCGCCACCTTAATGGGTGTATCCAACGCCATTCGCCTGAGCAAGGCAACCGTCCGCAATATCCGGCAGAATCTGTTTTGGGCGTTTTTCTATAACTGTCTGGGAATTCCCATCGCTGCCGGAGTGCTGGTGCCCATTGGAATTCATTTGAGCCCCATGCTGGGTGCGGCGGCGATGAGTTTAAGCTCTGTATTTGTGGTAAGCAATGCCCTGCGGCTGCGGCGGTTCCGCCCGGAAAAGCAGGAAGAAAAAAAGGAAATCATTCAGGAGGCAACGGATATGAAAACGGTAATTTTGGTAGAAGGCATGATGTGCCCCCACTGCAAGGCGGCGGTGGAAAAGGCCTGCAAGGCTGTCCCCGGCACTCAGGACGCGGTGGTGGATCTGCAGGCAAAGAATGTAACCGTCACTGGCACTGCAGACGTGGCAGCGCTGAAGAAAGCCATTACTGACGCAGGCTACGAGGTTATAGGATAAAGTCCGGTTTATTGGACGAAAGTCGCGGTAGAATACAGCCAGAAACCAGGAAAGGGTGATGGAAATGTATTCTCTGCGAAATGTGATGGGACATATTCAGGTATATGACCGGAAAGGAAACTTTTTGTTTTCTGCCGACAGCGAGCAGGAGGCACGGAAGGAATTGGAGAATTATGAGGAATCTGCGGCTTGATATTTGCTACGACGGAACCAAATACCGGGGCTGGCAGCGGCTCAGCGGGGTGGACAATACCCTCCAGGGGAAGCTGGAAACCGTCCTTTCCCGTATGCTGGGAGAGGAGATTGCCTTGTCCGGCAGCGGCCGCACCGACGCCGGTGCCCACGCTAAGCACCAGATTGCCAATTTCCATACCGGGAGCGATCTGCCCTGCGATGAGATTTTACAGCAGCTTCGCCGGTATTTGCCGGAGGACATCGGCATATATTCCTGTGAAGAGGTATCGCCCCGGTTTCATGCCCGGCTGAATGCCAAAGCCAAGACCTATGTCTATCGGCTGTGGAACAGCGAAAAGCCCTGCGTCTTTGAAAAGCGGTATGTGTATGTATTGCCGGATCGGCTGGACCTTGCCCAAATGGAGAAAGCGGCCCGGTTTTTGCTGGGCGAGCACGATTTTTCCGCTTTCTGCGCCAACCGGGGAAAGAAAAAATCCACGGTGCGCCGGATCGATGAAATTTCCATCGTCTGCAAGGGGGAAGAGCTGGTGTTTTCCTTTACGGGGAACGGCTTTTTGTACAACATGGTGCGGATTCTGACTGGTACACTGATTGAGGTTGGCAGAGGAGAACGGACACCGGAAAGTATCCCTAAGCTGTTTGGCGGCAAACGGGAAGAGGCAGGCTTTCTTGTGCCGGCTCAGGGGCTGTGTCTGATGGAGGTAAGGTATTGAACATTCAGATTTTCGGAAAAAGCAAATGCTTTGACACCAAGAAAGCAGAGCGGTATTTCAAGGAGCGGCGGATTTCTTTCCAGGCCATTGATTTAAAACGGTATGGCATGTCCGGGCGGGAGTTTGACAGCGTTCTTGCCGCCGTAGGCGGGATTGACAAGCTCATTGACTGGGACAGCAAAGACCCGGATATTACCCTTATGAAATATATGGAAGACCCGAGAGCCAAGGAAGACAAGGTCTTCGACAATCCAATGCTGATGAAAACTCCCATTGTCCGCAACGGGAAAAAGGCAACGGTTGGATATTGCCCCGAAATATGGGGAAAATGGGAATAAATGATGCACAAAAGCAGCTTCGGTATGGGGCTGCTTTTTGGTTTGCCCGGTGGGACATTTTGTGGTAAAATAGGAGCTGCTTATGGTGGAATTTCTCGAGAAATTAAACGGTTTTGTATGGGGCGTACCTGCGCTGGTGCTGATTCTGGGCGTGGGTTTTTTTATTAGCATTTCCACGGGTTTTGTGCAAATCCGGCTGTTTTCCAAGGCGTTGCGGAACTTTCTTTCCAAGCTGACCGGAAAGGAAACCGGAAAAACCGGCGGTGTCAGCCCCTACCAGGCCCTGTGTACCGCTTTGGCGGCTACGGTGGGTACGGGGAATATCGCCGGTGTGGCCGGCGCGTTGGCCCTTGGCGGGCCCGGGGCGATTTTCTGGATGTGGATTTGCGCGGTGCTGGGCATGGCGACCAAATATGCCGAGGCCACCCTGGCGGTTCACTTCCGTGTCCGGCAGGGGCAGGAGTATGTAGGCGGCCCTATGTACATGATTTCCCGGGGTATGGGAAAACGGTGGCATTTTCTGGCGGCACTTTACAGCTTTTTTGGTGTGGTTGCCGCTTTTGGCGTTGGGAACGCGACGCAAATCAATGCGGTGATTACCGGTATTGAACAGGCAGTGGATGCACTGGGGGGGACTATGCCCCCCGGGAGCAATCTGGTTCTGGGAATCGCCATGGCAATTCTCATCGGTGCTATGCTGTTGGGCGGTGCGAAACGGATCGGGCAAATTGCCGAGCGGCTGGTGCCCTTTGCGGCGGCGGTTTATTTGCTGTTGGGACTTGCTGTGCTGATTGCTAGGTTTCAGGCCATCCCCGGGGCGTTCCACGCCATCGTGGCAGGTGCATTTTCGCCCCGGGCGGTTACCGGCGGTGCGGTGGGTTCGCTGCTCTGTACCCTGCGCATTGGCGTGTCCAGAGGGGTTTTCACCAATGAAGCCGGCATGGGAACGGCGTCCATCGCCCACGCCGGTGCAGAGGTGGACCACCCCGCCCAGCAGGGGCTGATGGGCATTATGGAGGTTTTTCTCGATACCATCGTAATTTGCACCATGACGGCGCTGGTGATTTTGGTCAGCGGCGTACCCATTCCCTATGGGGTGGATGTGGGGGCGGCCTTGACCACCCAGGCTTTCTCTGCTGTTTGCGGGCAGTGGGTGGCGGTGGTGCTTGCGGCAGCGCTGTGCTGCTTTGCCTTTGCCACGGTTCTTGGCTGGGGGCTGTATGGCGCCCGGTGCGCCCAGTATCTGTTTGGTGCGGATTGCTGGCGGAAATTTGTTTTATTGCAGGCGGTTACGGTGGTGGCAGGAGCGGTGCTGAAAACCGGAACAGTCTGGCTTCTGTCAGAAACCGTAAACGGGCTGATGGCAATTCCCAATTTGATTGCGCTGGCGATACTCAGCCCAGTGCTGCGAACCCTTACGAAGGAGTATACAAGGAGGCAACATGAAAGTATCCATCAACGCAAATCGGTGCGAACCCTCACCTATGCGAAAATTCCACCCGCTGGCGGTGAAAGCCGAAAGCCAGGGTAAGAAAATATACCATTTGAACATCGGTCAGCCGGATTTGAAAACCCCGGAGGCCTTTTATGAAGCGGTTCACAGCTTCCGAAACGATACATTGGCTTATGCCCCGTCCCCGGGTATGCCGGTGCTGATTGAGAGTGTGCGGCGGTATTATGAATCCATCGGTGTTTCCTTAGAGCCCGGCGATGTGCTGATTACTACCG
This sequence comes from Faecousia sp., assembly GCA_045579965.1. Taxonomy (GTDB): domain Bacteria; phylum Bacillota; class Clostridia; order Oscillospirales; family Oscillospiraceae; genus Faecousia. The sequence continues at coordinate 9,942 of JAZNMX010000040.1, read as the reverse complement.
GCGGCAGTGAGGCGCTGCTGCTGACCTGCCTGAGCATTCTGGACCCCTATACGGAGGTGATTGTTCCCGAACCCTATTATCCCAACTACACCACCTTTGTTCATGCTGCCGGCGGACGAATCCGCGCTCTGCCGACTTACCCGGAGGAGGGCTACCGGTATGCAGACCGAAAGCGGATTGAAAGTCTGATTACCAAAAATACCCGGGCCATTCTCATTACCAACCCCGGCAATCCCACCGGTGTGGTGCTAACACGGGAAGAAATGCGGATGATTGCGGATATCGCAAAGAAGCATGATTTATTCTTAATTTGCGACGAGGTGTATCGGGAGTTTTGCTATGAGGAAGCTGCCGGTGTTCCGACTATGGGCAGCTTCCGGGATATTGACGAGAATCTTGTGATTATCGACTCGGTTTCCAAGCGGTTTTCCGCCTGCGGCGCCCGGGTGGGCTGCGTCATTACCCGAAATAAGGAATTGCAGCAGGCGCTATTAAAATTCTGTCAATCCCGTCTGTCTGTGGCAACCATTGACCAGGTTGGCGCTGCGGCGTTGTATACGGTGGATTCCGGTTTTTTCCGGGCCTGTAAGGAAAAATACCGCCGGCGCCGGGATTTGGTGGTTTCCCGTTTGGAAAAAATCCCCGGGGTTCAGGTTCAGGAGCCCATGGGCGCGTTTTACTTAATGGCAGGCTTGCCGGTAGACGATGCGGACAAATTCCAGCGGTGGCTGCTGGAGAAATTTGATGACAGCGGTGATACGGTAATGTTTGCCCCCGGTGCGCCGTTCTACGAAACTCCGGGCAAGGGCGTAAACGAAGTGCGCATTGCTTATGTGCTGAAGACAGAGGATTTAGACCGGGCCATGACTCTGCTGGAAAAGGGCATTGCCCGATATCGCAAGGAAGTCATGGGAGAATAAGAAAACCGTGTCGGTTTCGGCACGGTTTTTTATAGAATGGAAATTCGCTGTTTCGGTTCGGAGCCGGCGGGTTCTGCACCGTCTGCAGCAAATAGGCCATAAAGGTCTGCCCATTTCTGCTCCAACAGCCAGTAAGGGTGGTCGGTGCTTTCGCCCACATGGAGGAAGGTGCCGGTCTGCCGGGCTTTTTTCAGAACCTCCCGGCCGGTATCCCGCAAACCCAGCACCCGAACATAGGGGGCAGGGGAATCCAAAAGAGTTTGGGTGATTCCAAGATAGGCGCACATGGCCATCCGGTCCAGCCGGGTGCGGGTGTAGCGCTTGGATTTGGTGGCGGTGAGAATGTTTTCCAGGCTGTCCTGGCTCCGGCACGCATGCATGAATTTCCGCCACAGACCTTCTGAACCGTAGGGGAGGGCTTCAAATTCCGCATCGGTCATGCTTCTGAGTTTACATAATATTGCCATTTCTCCTGCGGACAAGCTATGCACCCTGCCGTTTTCCATTACGGCAACCGCTTCCTTGGGGGCGTAATCCCACCAATCGGCATGGTTTTCAATCAATCGGCGCAGAGCGGTGGCAGAGGGATTGGCAGGGTCGGGGGCTTCTTCGTGGTAGCTGCCCTCCCGGCAAAGGGGCAGGGGCTGCATGGGGCTATTCTGGGAAAGGATGGCCTTGCAGTATTCCACTGCCAGAATATCGTTGGGATTTTCCAGGAGGCTACCGTCGCAGCCCATGGTTTTCAGAGCCGCCTGCCGGGCGGCAGGGAAGGATATGCCCGTTTCCAGCTGCTGCCGCAGCGCTTGTGAGAATTCCGGTGTCAGCAGCGCCTGGGCGGTGGTCATAAGAGACTCGGCAGTCCCGGTTTCCGTACCGAAGCACAGATAATCGCAGAAAGGAGAAAGAATCTTCACACCCCCGGCGGCAAAACCCTCTGCCGAGGAGAGGGAAACCGTGGTGGGCAGCTCCAGAACCAGGTCAGCACCGCACCGGAGCGCCGCCTCCGCCCGGAGAGCCTTGTGAAAAACGGCAGGATGTCCCCGCTGGACGAAGTTTCCGCTCATCAGGCACACAATGGCGCAAGGCTCGGGAAACTGACTGCGAATCCAGCTTAGCTGTTTTTGGTGACCCAGGTGAAAGGGGTTATATTCGCAGATGATACCGACGATTTTCAAAAAAAGCCCTCCTTTTGTAAAAAATTTTCCTTTCAGGGGTTGAGAAATCCTGGGAAATGAGATAGAATAGCTCTAGCTATGGATATCATATCACAAACTGCAAAAAATGAAACTATTATTTTTAGGAGGCAATTCCCATGAATGTTCTGGTTATCAATGCCGGCAGCTCTTCCCTGAAGTATCAGCTGATGAACCCCGAAACCGGCGATGTATCCGCAAAGGGTCTGTGCGAGCGTATCTACATTGACGGCCGTCTGACTCACAAGGTAGGCGAGGATAAGGTGGTTAAGGATATCCCCATGCCCACCCACAGCGAGGCCATTCAGGCTGTTCTGGAGATTCTGGTTGACGCGCAGTACGGCGTGATCAAGTCTGTTGACGAGATTGATGCTGTTGGTCACCGGGTTCTGCACGGCGGTATGGAGTTCTTCGCATCCTGCATCATTGACGATACTGTCATTTCTGCCATCGAAAAGTGCATCCCCCTGGGCCCCCTGCACAACCCCGCAAACCTGATGGGCATCCGTGCCTGCCAGGCTGTTATGCCCAAGACTCCCCAGGTTGCCGTGTTCGATACCGCTTTCCACATGACCATGCCTCCCAAGGCTTACCGCTACGCAATCCCCACCGAGTACTACGAAAACGATTCCATCCGCCGCTACGGCTTCCACGGCACCTCCCACAAGTATGTTGCCCGCCGTACCGCTGAGCTGGTTGGCAAGACTGAGTTCAAGATGGTCAACTGCCACCTGGGCAACGGTTCTTCCATGTCCGCCATTAAGGACGGTAAGTGCCAGGATACCACCATGGGTCTGTCTCCTCTGGCCGGTGTGCCCATGGGCACTCGCTCCGGCGATATTGATGCCTGCGTGGTGCAGTTTATCTGCAACAAGTACGGCATGAGCGTGGACGATTGCCTGAACATGCTGAACAAGAAGTCCGGCATGCTGGCTCTGTCCGGTGTTTCTTCCGACTTCCGGGATCTGGAAGACGGCGCAAAGAAGGGCGACGAAAACTGCGCTCTGGCACGGGACAAGTTCTGCTACGAGGTTGCCAAGTATGTGGGCGCTTATGCCGCTGCTCTGAACGGCATCGATGTTCTGACCTTCACCGCCGGTGTAGGCGAAAACGATATCGCAGTTCGTGCCGCTGTCTGTGAGTACCTGAGCTTCATGGGCGTTAAGATTGACCCCGAGCTCAACAGCAAGCGGGGCAAGGAAATGCTGATTTCCACCCCCGATTCCAAAGTTCAGGTTTGGGTTGTTCCCACCAACGAAGAGCTGATGATTGCTCAGGATACCGCTGAGCTGGTCAACGCCGCCAAGTAAGAAAAACTGCAAGAGCCGCCGCAGCCTACGGCGGCTCTTTCCATTAGGAGAAATGACAATGAATGTAACGGAACGCTTTTTAAAGTATGTGTCCTTCGATACCCAGTCTGACGAAATGAGCGAAACCTGCCCCTCTACCGATAAGCAGAAGCTGTTGGGTGCGGCTTTGGTGGCGGAAATGCAGGAAATGGGCATTGTAGATGCCTGCATGGACGAGCATGGCTATGTTTACGGCACTGTGCCCGGTGACCCCAAGCTGCCCACCATTGGCCTGATTGCCCACATGGACACCTCTCCCGATGCCTCCGGTGCCGATATCCGGGCGAAAATCGTAAGCTACGACGGAAATGACATCTGCTTAAATCCGGAGAAGGACATCTGGCTGAGGGAAAAGGATTATCCTGCATTGGCTGCCCACCGGGGCAAGCACCTGATTGTCACCGACGGAACCACCCTGCTGGGTGCTGATGATAAAGCCGGCATTGCGGAGATTCTGACCGCGGCGGAGTTCCTGCTGAAGACCAGGATGAACCACGCTACCTTGAAAATCGGCTTTACCCCCGATGAAGAAATCGGCCGGGGTGCGGATTTGTTTGATGTGAAGGGCTTTGGCGCAGACTTTGCCTATACCGCTGACGGCGGCACCCTTGGCGAAATTGAGTATGAAAACTTCAATGCAGCCGGCGCAACAGTAACCTTCCATGGGCTGAATATCCATCCCGGCGCTGCCAAGGACAAAATGGTAAACTCCCAGTATCTTGCCATGGAATTCCAGAGCCTGCTGCCGCTGCACCAGCGGCCGGAGGCAACGGAGGGGTATGAGGGCTTTATCCATTTGACGGATATGGCCGGTGAGGTGGAAAAAACCACATTGCGCTACATTATCCGCGATCATGATCTGGATAAATTCCAGGAGAAGAAGGCGCTGATGAGCGCCGCTGCGGACTTTATGAACCAGAAATACGGAGAAGGAACGGTAGAGATTGCCCTTCGTGACAGCTACTTTAACATGAAGCAGTGCATTTTGCCCTGTATGCACATTGTGGACCGGGCGAAAAAGGCGATGATCGCGGCCGGTATGGAGCCCCGGGAAGTACCCATTCGGGGCGGTACCGACGGCGCGCGGCTGTCCTATGAGGGCCTGCCTTGCCCCAATCTTTGCACCGGCGGTGCAAACTACCACGGCAGATTTGAATATGTGCCGGTAGAGGATATGGAAACATGTGTCCAGATGCTGATTCACATTCTCACCCAATAAACAACAGCCCTGCACCGAAAAGGTGCAGGGCTGTTTCATATGTTTGCGATTAGCCTTCAAAATCCTGCTCGGCTGCCTCTGCAGCTTCTTCGATGACCTCTTCGGTCAGCTCCGCATCTTCCTCGCAGCACTCGCAGGTGCAGCAGCACTCGTCGCCGTCGCAGCAGCAACAGCACTGATTCATCAGCTTCTTGGCCCATGCAACAATCTTGTCGCCATAGGTAGCGGCCAGATACACAAGACCGGCAATGGCAGCCAGAGCAACCACGACCTTAATAATCACATTCACAGCCTTCATAGAATGATTCCTCCGTTTCTAATTTAGTGGTCTACCTACAGTATACCCAACGGGGAAGAAAAATGCAACCCTGTTTTTTGTCAGACATACCCATACATGCCCCGGATACTCACTTCCCCGGAACTGACAGTTTCCAAAGTTCCGTCGGAAAGCTTTACCAGAAGACTGCCGTCTTCAGCAATGTCCGTGGCTTGCCCATGGCGGATTTCCTCACCCCGAACCAGAGAAACCTCCTGCCCAAGAGTGATGCAGTTTTCCTTGTAAGATTGCAGCAGCTCCTCCCGGCAGTCAAACAGATACTTGTCGGTATCGTAAACGGCACGAATCATGTAAGATGCCAGCCGCGCTCTGTCTACCGGCTCGCCGGTTGCCATGGAAAGGGAGCCTGCAAAGCTGCGGATTTCAGAGGGGAAATCTTCGGGCGTGTGATTGCAGTTGATACCGATGCCCACAATGGCGGCGGTTTCCTCCGGCAGGGTTACCAGCTCGGTCAGAATACCTGCCAGCTTTCGCTTTTCGCAGACCAAATCGTTGGTCCACTTAATGCCGGGACGCAAACCCACAGACAGCTCTACCGCGTCGCACATGGCAACTGCCATGGCGCAGGTCAGGTGCATCAGTTTTTCTGCAGAACCGGGATAGCGCAAAATAACGCTCATATAGATGCCCAAGCCGCCGGGGGAATGGAAGCTGCGGCCCAAACGGCCCCGGCCACCGGTTTGCCGGTCGGCAATAATCACCGTGCCGTGGGGCACACCCTCCATAGCCAGGGCTTTGGCATAGTTGTTGGTAGAGTCGATGACGTCAAAGTAATGAATCTGTTTCTGCCAGGGATGATTGTCCGGCAGGTGTTCTATGATATTATTTTTCATCAATCAATATCGGAAATAACTTCCTCGGGAGGATTGTCCAGCACTTCAGGGTGAGCCAGCAGCCGGCGGTAGTGCTTGAAGAAGGTGGCATAGTAATAGCCGTCAACAATCCGCTCGTCCAGGACAAACTTCACATCAATATACTTCCGCGCGACCACAGTGCCGTCCTCCTGAACCTCCAGCGCCCGGCGTTTGCAGCCGAAAGCGCCAAAGCAGGGGAGATTGCCGAAGTCGTACAGATGGTGATAAATGGGGGGAATACCCAGAGAGCCCATGGAGGTAAAGAACAAACTTCCGTGGAAGGGGCTTAATTCCAGCAGGAACTTGGGCAGCAGGCCAAAGTAATCCAGCAGCTTCAGCAGCCACACCACGAATTTTAAAACCACGCTGGGGATCATGTTCAGATACATGATCAGATTGTCAATACTGGAATCCAACTCCTGGGTAGCCTTGACGCTGCTGACAGCGGCATTGAGCTTGTGGTAGACATCCTCAGCGGTGTCGTAAGGGGTCAGGTGGACTTTAATAGAGGTGTCGGGGGATTCCACAGACATCTCTTTTTTGATTACCATGCAGTACTGAATGTCGTTGCCCCGGGAGTACACCTTTTGGCCGGAGATGAACCGATTCAGCTGGGGGTACTTGGCAATGCCCCGGACATAGGCGGCCAGCAGCACATGGGTGATGCCGAAATCGGTCAGACCTTCTTTCCGCTTTTGGCGGATGTAGCGGTCGATGTGGGTAATCTCAAAGGACTCCTCAAACAGGTTGGAGCAGGTGTTGCGCTCTACCTGGAAGTAGGCGGTGATTTGCGCCATGGGCGCCAGAGTGCGAATTTTCCGTCCGTCAGAGCGGTCGCCCCAGGTGGGGTGGTACTGTCCGTCGGCATGCACCCGAATGGCGAGGGTCAGCAGTAAAATACCGACAAACAGAAGCGCATCCGGCAGAATGCTCCAAATGACATTGTTCAAGGGCATGCCGGATACCAGCAGGGAATGCCCCAGATAGGCGATGGCTGCCAGAGGCGCCAGCATGGTCGGAACCAGAAGCCAGGCGAACCGCAGCTTTCCGCAGGTGATGACCGTGTAGAGAGAAGCGAAAAACAGCAGGCAGATGCAGTAAAGACTCAGCACAAAACCGCTGTCGCCAACCACGGTATGGGGACGAATGGCATAGTAAATTGCCAGCATCCAAATGGGAATGGCGGTCTTATAAAACATTTCCTTGCCGTTAATGAGTACGATGAGCACATAAAGCAGGGTGGCTGCTACCGGCAGAACGATTTGACTCCACACTTCCTGCGGATTCCCCGACCCTTTCAAACAGGGAATTGCAATGCGGGCCACTGCCGAGCCGACCAGGCAAAGTGCCATCAGCCATGTCAGCACATTTTTGCGGCTGACATACAATCTAGTGTTTCTTTCCATAACAAGAATATTCTATCAAAAAGAATTCCGCTTGGCAATGAAAATTTGTCGAAAAGGGTAAAAAGCTGCCGGGCTGTGTCGGCAGCCCGGTAATCAGCGAATATTCATAACGGATTTTGCGATGTGCTCCGGGGTTGTGCCGCAGCAGCCGCCCAGGATTTGCGCGCCGTTTTGGTGGCATTGGCGGAGAATTTCCCCAAAACCCTGAGGGTCCAGGCTGTAGGCGGGGATTCCGTCTGCACCCACCGCCGGTTCGCCGGCGTTGGGCTTGCAGACCAGCGGCCCTTTTACATACCGTCGCAGCTTGCTTACCAGAGAGGGCGTCATAGAATCGGCAGCTACGCAGTTGAAGCCCACGGCGGCAGCGCCGGATAGCTCCAGCTCCGCAAGTACGGGACCTGCATCCCGTCCGGAGAAGAAAGCGCCGTCGGGCTGCATGGTGAAGGTGTAAATGACTGCACCTGCACCCTCCAATTCGGCAGCGGTGAGAATCGCCTCTGCTTCCAGGGGGTACAGCAGCGTTTCCGCAGCCAGCAGGTCCACACCGCCGTCAATTAAGCCCCGAATCTGCCGGCGGTAGTTTTCCACCATGGTGTCGAAATTGTCTGAGTTCCAGCTTTCCAGGAAGGCGGCGAGGGTGGTGATGTCGCCGGCTACCAGACAGTCCGGCGCAGCAGACCGGGTCAGCGCTGCCAGCCGGGCGTTGATTTGCTCCGTCTGTTTTTCAAGACCTACCCGAGCCAGAGCGATGGGTTGGGCCTGGAAGGTGGGGGCGTAGAGAATCTGTGAGCCGCTTTGGGCATATTGCCGCTGCAAATCCAGCAGGGGCTGAGGGTTATTCAGAATCCACTGCTCCGTGCAGCAGCCCCGGGGCATGCCCTGCTTTTGCAGGTTGCTGCCGGTTGCGCCGTCGAGAAACAGGGGGGAGTTGGCAAGCAATGCGTGAAACTGCTGCTTCGTCAGCATAAGAATCCGCCTTTCCGGTTGTTTTCGTTATTATACCCCAAGGGGAAAAAGAAAGCAAGAACCATTGACGGGTGAAATAAAATCTGTTAGTATAAAGGAAATTTACGCAATAAGGAGAGAATCTTATGAAAAAAACAGTTTTGCGGGAATATGCCAAGCTGATTGCCCGGTGCGGCGTCAATGTGCAAAAGGGCCAGGATGTGCTGGTGTTTGCCGACTTGGATCAGCCGGAGTTTGTCCAGCTGGTTGTGGAGGAGTGCTACAAGGCCAAGGCCCGTGAGGTTACCGTTCATTGGAACTACCAGCCTCTGGGGAAGATTCACAACCGCTACCAGTCTGTAAAGACTATGAGCGACATTCCCGAGTGGATCAAGGCCCGTCAGGAGCATTACTGCCAGACGCTGCCCTGCCGGATTCATCTGGTGTCCGAAGACCCCGATGGTCTGAAGGGCATGAACATGGAGAAGATTACCAAGGCCAGAAAGAAGACCTATCCCATTCTCAAGCCCTATATCGACCGTCGGGACGGTATGCAGCAGTGGTGCATTGCCGCAGTTCCCGGTAAAGCCTGGGCGAAGAAGGTGTTCCCCGGTATGCGGACCAGCCAGGCCATCGAAAAGCTGTGGGAGGCGATCCTCTTTACCTCCCGGGTCACCGATGACCCCATCGGCGCTTGGAAAGACCACAACGAGGACCTGCAGAAGCGCTGCGCTTATCTGAACGATTTGCACATTGAATCTCTCCACTACACCGCTGCCAACGGCACGGATTTGACGGTGGGCATGATTCCTGAGGCTATTTTCTGCGGCGGCAAGGAAATCAGCCGGCAGAACATTGCCTTTAACCCCAACATTCCCTCCGAGGAATGCTTTATCTCTCCCATGAGAGGAAAGGCAGAGGGCATTGTCTACTCCACCAAGCCTCTGAGCTACCAGGGTCAGCTGATTGAGAACTTCTCTATCCGCTTTGAAAACGGCAAGGCTGTGGAAGCAAAGGCGGAAAAGGGCGAAGAACTGTTGAACACCATGCTGACCATGGACGAGGGCGCGGCCTATTTGGGTGAATGCGCTCTGGTACCCCAGGCAAGCCCCATTGCCCAGAGCGGCCTACTGTTCTACGAAACCCTGTTTGATGAAAATGCCGCCTGCCATTTGGCGGTGGGCGCCGGCTTTGCCGACACCATTCGGGATCACCACAATAAGACCCTGGACGAGTGCCGTGAGCTGGGCATCAACGACTCCATGATCCATGTGGACTTCATGATCGGTTGTGACAGTATGAACATTGACGCTTGCTGCGCAGACGGCAAAGTGGTCCCCATTTTCCGTAACGGCAACTGGGCATTTTAAGGTTTTGAAAAAAACTGAAAAAAATGCTTGCATTCTGTTGCCGAATATGTTATGATACTCGGGCGATTAAGATTGCTTAGGGCTATTGCGCCCTTTTACATGATCAGAAAGAGGTGAACAAAATGAGAGAAGGCATCCATCCCAACTACGAACAGACCACCATCCGTTGTGCTTGTGGCAATGTTTTTACAACTGGTTCCACCAAGAAGGATATCCGTGTTGAAATCTGTTCCAAGTGCCACCCTTTCTATACCGGCAAGCAGAAGCTGGTTGACACCGGTGGACGCGTGGACCGTTTCAATAAGAGATTCGGCATCAAGTAAAAGCAAAGTCCGCACTGCATTACGAA
>JAZNMX010000039.1:0-22871 GCA_045579965.1 Faecousia sp. | reverse complement strand
CACCGATCCTCAGAAGCCCATGAAGGTGGAAGCCAAGATCTACCCCCTGAACGGCGCCGACGAGAACAGCCCCTGCGCTCTGACTGTCGACTTCGCTCTGACCTACTTCCTGGTCTCCGGCGAACTGGAGCGCTCCGGCCAGCCTGTCAACCTGATCATCACCGACGCATCCGGCATGTCCGTTCTGACTGCATGGGCCGCCGGCAAGCTGTCTTCCTCCACCATCAAGAAGACCTTTGACGAGCTGGACATCGCTAACAAGATCAAGAACCGCACCCTGATCATCCCCGGTAAGGTCGCCGTCATGAAGGGCGAGATCCAGGAGAAGCTGCCTGAGTGGAACGTCGTTGTCGGTCCTCTGGAAGCTGTCCAGCTGCCCAAGTACATGAAGGATAAGGAATACGAAGCAGGCGTTAAGGCTGCTGAGGCTGAGCGCGCTGCCAAGGCTGGCACCGTTCAGGAAGAGGTCAAGGAGCTGTCCTTCGAGGAACTGCTGCAGACCCGCGTTCCCAAGATCGAGGTGGTCGATATGGGCGTCAAGTACAAGGGCCACAACCCCGAGTCCAAGACCTTCGTCACCATCGGCGAGCGCATCCACTGCATCGCTCCCGCTATCCGCAAGGCTATGGACGAGCGCGATCCCGCTCCCATTCTGGAGCGTGCTGCTGCTCAGATCAAGGCCGGCGCTACCTACCTGGACGTCAACATCGGACCTGCTGAGAAGGACGGTCCCGAGCGTATGATGTGGGCTGTCAAGCTGCTGCAGGAGAACTTCAACAACGTTCCTCTGGCACTGGACACCGCCAACATGAAGGCCATCGAGGCTGGTATCAAGGTCTACAACCGTTCCAACGGCAAGCCCATCGTCAACTCCGCTGACGCCGGCTCCCGTATCGGCTACATCGATCTGGCTGCTGCCAACGACGCCATCTGTATCGCACTGTGCTCCGCTGACGGCATTGCAAAGGACAACGAAGAGCGTATGGTCCACTGCGACAATATGCTGGAGCGTGGACTGGGCCTGGGTATGTCCTCTGACGACCTGTGGTTCGACCCCCTGTTCCTGGTTGTTAAGGGCATGCAGGACAAGCAGATGGAAGTTCTGGAGGCTATCAAGATGTTCTCCGACAAGGGCCTGAAGTCCACCGGCGGTCTGTCCAACAACTCTAACGGCGCACCCAAGAACGTCCGTCCCATCATGGACTCCGCTCTGGTTGCCATGTGCATGATGCAGGGTCTGACCTCCGCTATCGTGAACCCCAACGACCTGCGGCTGATGGAGACCATCAAGTCCTGCGACATCTTCAAGAACCACGTGCTGTACTCCGACAGCTATCTGGATCTGTAAGCGAGCAGTGCTCGCGAACAATTCGTTACCAACTCTGGTGGTCAACTGACACATCCTGATTATGCTCGGTAACGAAAAGCGATTGTAGTCGAAGCGAAATCCCCGCGTTTTATGGCTGGGAGGGAAGACTCCCTCCCAGCCACTTTGCATTTATTCGCCTTCTGTTGACGATTTTCCGCCGCTGTTTGCAGAAAAGGAGGATACCTATGAAAAAACTTCTTTGTGCATTTTTAGTAACCGTGATGCTCTTGCCGTTATCTGCCTGCAAGGCAGAAGAAACGGTCACGATTTATATTCCGGAGAGCATAACAGTTACTCCCGGTGACGAAGTGGGGCTTCCTGCGGGAAAATATGTGTATGTCTTTGAGGAGGGTTGGCAGACAAAGGAGAGCTTTTCTGCAACTCTGGAAGAAGTTCTCCCCGGTGTGGATACGGGCATAAACGCAAAACTGGTTTACAGCAATTGCACTGTTGTTATGGAGCAACCCGGTGCTGTGATGATGACCATCATCTACAATGAGAAGGGCCTTCTGGTCAGTCAAACCAGCGAGGTTACAAGTGGTATCACGTTGTTGAGGATGGAGACCACCTGTACCTACGATGCCCGGGGCAGAAAACTCTCGGAGGAGACAAAGACCAGCTATGAGGATCAGGATAAACCTGCAGTGACACGCACCAGCTATACATATACCGAAACGGACACCGGAAGTGAGGGGCGTAGCGAAGCGGGTTACATGACTACGGTACTGACCTACGACAAGAATGACCGTCTCATCTGCACGGTCAGCACGGTGAGCGGCGCGGAGGTGGCCCGTATCGAAAACACCTACGATGAAGTTGGCAATTTGATTTTGACCCAGACCTTTGCTGAGGGAAAACTGGTAACCAAAAACGAACGCACCTATCGAGAGGTAAAGGTCAGCCGGGAAACGGCAGACCGATTGCCGAACTTCAAAAGAGGAAACTGAGTTTGTATATTCAGCCACATGGCTTAATATAAAATATTGTAATAAAATAGGGAGGAATTATCCATGAGTGTATTAACCGATCTGATCTATGGCGGCTCCAATGCGGTTGCCGGTTTGACCGAGGGCGCAGTCAACGATGCCATTGCCAAATACGGCGCAGACAAGCCCATTGCGTTTCCTGATACCGCGTATTTCTTCCCCACCATTTATGCTGCCACCGGCGTTAAGGTCAAGACCCTGGGCGACCTGACCGCTTGCGTTGGCGTGCTGAAGAGTCTGATTACCAACCAGGAGGACCTGGGGCAGGCCTTGAATGCCGGTCTTGCCACCGCGGTTGGTGCGGAAATTCTGGAAGGCCTGAAGTACATCGATGGCGCAGAGCCCTACGCCAATGAGTCCGGCATCGGCTTTGTTCCCGACCCCATTATCCGCTCCCTGGGTGTGCCCCTGGTTACCGGTGATATCCCCGGCGTTGCCGTTGTGCTGGGCAAGGCAGAAAATGCCGCCGATGTGGTCAAGGTTGTCAAGGACTATCAGTCCAAGGGTATCATGACCTTTATGGTTGGCGATGTGATTGAGCAGTGCGCAGAAGGCGGCGTGAAGATGGGTCTGGAATTCCGGGTGATTCCTCTGGGTCACGATGTGACTTCTGTTATTCATGTGGTTACCGTCGCTGTCCGTGCCGCTCTGATTTTCGGTAACGTTCAGCCCGGCAATTTGGCAGGTCTGCTGGAGTACACCAAGCTGAGAGTGCCCGCTTTTGTCAACACCTTCGGTGCCATTGACGCCGTTGTGGTATCCGCCGGTGCCGGCGCCATCGCCCTGGGCTTCCCCGTAGTGGTGGATATCGACCTGGGCGAGAATCAGGTACCCGGTGCGCTGGAATCCGTCTGCGACCACAATGAGACCGTGAAGAAGTCTCTGGAGCTGCGCTCCATTAAGATTAAGACCACCGAGCTGCCCATTCCCGTGGCCTTTGCCGCTGCCTTCGAGGGTGAAATTATCCGTAAGGCAGATATGCACAATGAGTTCTACTCCGGCAAGAACCCCACTGCGGAGCTGGTGGTAATGAAAGAGCTTTCCGAAGTGGAGGATCACAAGATCACCGTGGTCGGCCCCGACCTGGACGAAGCTGCGGAGCTGGCGCTGGTTACCTATGTGGAAGTTGCCGGCAAAAAGATGCAGGTGGACTTTGAATCCGTTATCGAGCGGAAATTCCACGCATGGTTCAACTACATGGAAGGTGTTATGCACACCGGTCAGCGCAACCAGGTCCGTGTCCGTGTCAGCAACAGTGCCTTTGAGGCCGGTCTGCGGATGAAGGACTTCGCTGAAGTGCTGTACGTCATGATTATGAACGAGTTTGACGCCGTTGTGGACAAGTGCCAGATTACCCTGATTACCGATGCCGTCAAGGCAGGTGAATTCCGGGATACAGTGGCTATGCCCCGGTATGCCCAGAGAGATGACCGTCTGGCATCCATGACCGACGAGTCCGTAGACCGTTACTACACCTGCATCCTCTGCCAGTCCTTCGCTCCCGCCCACTGCTGCGTGGTTACCCCCGAGCGGCTGGGTCTGTGCGGCGCGGTTTCCTGGCTGGATGCCAAGGCAACCAACGAACTGGATCCCAACGGCCCCTGCCAGCCCATCTTCAAGGAAGGCTGCACCGACGAGCGCACCGGCCGGTTCGCATCTGTTGACAAGGCCATTGCCGATGCTACCCACGGCGCGGTGGAGACGGTTACCCTGTACTCCATTCTGGAAGACCCCATGACCTCCTGCGGCTGCTTCGAGTGTATCTGTGGCATTGAGCCGGTGAGCAACGGTGTCATCGTAGTCAACCGGGAATACAAGGGCATGACCCCTGCGGGCATGACCTTCGGTGAGCTGGCAAGCTGCACCGGCGGCGGTGTCCAGACCCCCGGCTACATGGGCCACGGCCGTCACTTCATCAGCTCCAAGAAATTCGTCAGCGCCGAGGGCGGCCTCCAGAGAATTGTCTGGATGCCCAAGGAACTGAAGGACGATGTAGGCGAGCGGCTGAACAAGACCGCCCAGGAGCTGTACGGCATCGAAAACTTCACCGACATGATTGCCGACGAGACCGTTACCTGCGATTGCGAGGAACTGATGGCGTATCTGACGGAGAAGAACCACCCCGTTCTGGCTCTGGAGCCTCTGATGTAATGTAACTTTAATACCCCACAGCACGAAAGTGCTGTGGGGCAATTTTTATGGGGATTATACCGTTTCTTCTGCCAGAAGGGCGGCTTTATCTTTGCCTGCGGCCCGGAGAACAAACTGGAAGCTCACGATTACCATTACCAGAACGATGCTGAAAAGCCAGAAACAGGGTCGGTAGCTTCCCACAGCATTGCGGATCAAATCTCCCACAGGAGAGCCCAGGCATAGACCCAGGGAGTTCATTGCCACAAAAATACCCAGGACCTTGTCGTAGGAGCTGTAGCCGAACAGATCGTTGGTCAGCAGGGGAATCATCACTGTCTCCAGGGGAAGCGCAATGCTGGAAAGAATGGTGGCGGTCATAGCCATCACCAAGCCCAAGGTCGAATTTGTCAGCAGCCCCTTCAGCACGAAGGTGGCGAGCCCCGCGAATTGGCACATCAGAAGGGTGAAACGCAGACCCTTTTTGTCATAGGTGATGCCAATGAGCAGCTTTGAGCAGGTAAGGGTCAGAGAAGCTACCGTTGCTGTGGCAGCGACAAAGGCGGGGGATATGCCCAAATCTGTCATGTACACGATGGTGATGCTGCCGATGCTTTGCAGGCTGATGCCGGTGAGGAAGACCAAAGCAGCGACAATGTAGAAGTAAGGCTTTCTTTTGGCAACATCATATTCGATACCGGTCCAAAGTGCCCCCCGGGCTTTCTTTTTTCTGCTGCCGGCAACAATAGGGGCATTCTGAGCGTTGTCCCGAAGGAAAACCAGAATGACCGCGCTGATCGCCAAAGCAATCACAGCAGACAGCAGGTATGCCTTGCGGTAGCCGAAGGTTTCGCCGTTGTTGATAATGGGTGTGATAATCTGGGCAGCAATGGCGCCACCGATGCCGTTGGCGGACATGACGATACCAGTATACCGTCCCACATCCTGGTGGAACCACCGGCGTACGATGGTGCCAGCCATGTTACTGCCTACGAACACAACGCCAATGCCGTGGAGGGCACCAGCCAGGTAGAAATGCAGGAAGTGGGCGCCGGTGGCCCGAAGTAATGTGGCGCCGATTAAAGAACACAGACCTACAAAGACCATCTTTTTCACGCCAAAGCGGTTAACCAGCGTACCGAAGGACAATGCTACCAGAACCTGAGCGATATAGCGGATGCTGCCGGACAGGGAATATACGGCCCGATCAATACCCAGCGCATCGGTGACCGGTGCAGTATACAGACCCATATTACTGCTGCAAAAGCCCAGGCAGATAAATTCCATCAAAAAGCAGACCACCAATATGACCCATTTATAGTCCGACCTTATCTTTTTCAGTGACATCCCGGAAAAACCCCTTTCTCTTTTTTCCAATCCAGTATACCACCGGCGGGAGAAAGGAACAATTAGCAGGTGTTTATCCGTGCATAACTTAGACTTAATGCGCGTCCCGGTAGAATTGCTGCGTAAAATCCCGGAAGGCTGCTTCATGCCGGGTAAGGGCGCGATCTCTGCGCCAGTACAGCCGGGCGTCCCAGGGGGCAAAGGGGTCGGTTAAAGGGATATAGCGAATGTCCGGATGGGTGACCGCACCGGGGTGCTCGGAAAAGAAGGAAATGCCGTTGTTCCCCGCTACGGTTTTCTGGCGGACTGCGAAGGACAGAAAATTATCGGTTGGGAAGGGGAGATTATGAAGCTCGAAAATCTCCTTAACCCGCTCATGTAAGGAAGAGCCGGGCATGGACAGCATAAGCCGTTCCCCTGCCAGATCCCGGGTGTCTATTTCCTTCTTTTGCGCCAGAGGATGATCCTTGTGAAGCATAACCATAGGCCTGGACCGGAACAAATAGATGCTGTCCAATTTATCGGCGTAGACAGCTGGGATCTCGCATTCATAGGCCAAAAGGAAATGATGCTGGGCGGAAAATCCGTTTTCGGAAAGGCCGTCGTGGGAAGTGGTGGAGCAGGACAGGGTGTACTGGGGAAATTCCGAGGTAAAGGCGGCGATAAGATTGACCCACATCATGGAATTCACACTCAAAAGGGAAATGTGAGGACCTTGCTGAAACAGGCTTTGCTGCAGCTCCTGCCGGGCATTTTCAAGATTGGCGAAAATCTCGTTGACATGCTTCAGAAAAATCTGGCCCTGGGCGTTGAGGGTGATCCGGTTGCTGGTGCGGTCAAAGAGCTTGACGCCCAGCTCCTTTTCCAGCCGGGAAATGGATGTGCTCAGCGCCGGCGCGGAAATAAACAGCGCCTCTGCCGCATCGGAAATTTTGCCGATGGCGGCCACTGCTTTGAAGTACTTTAATTGCTGAAGTTCCATAGTTTCTACCTCCCGATAAAACCATTATAGCGCAAATCAGCATAAAGTGCAAGTAATGCTGTCAGGGGAAATGCCGCTACTGGACATGGGGAAAAAGCTGTGGTATAATAACTGCAAAAGCAGTTATTATACCATGTTATCGCCATTTTCCTCCCCGGTTTCTCCGGGAACCGGAAAATATGGCTGTATTATACCATTTTGCTTACGCTTCATGGTATAATAAGCAAAATTACAGGAAATGAGGACTTTGTATGCCGAAGGTGATTTTTCAAATAGAGGGCGCTGCTTCTGTTACCGTGGATTGCAATGCAGGAGACAATCTGCTGGAGCTGGCCCGCCGGGCCAATGTGGCCATTGATGCCCCCTGCTCCGGTAACGGCTCCTGCGGCAAGTGCCGGGTGAAGCTGCTGGAAGGAGAAGTGTCTGCCATTCCTAGCCGTCATATCACCCAGGAAGAGTTTGACGCCGGCTGGCGGTTAAGCTGCAATTGCACCGTGGTGGGGGATTGCACCGTTTTCGTGCCCGATATTGCCAGCGCCTATCAGTCCCGGATGAAAACTGCCGATTTGTCCTCCCCCGAGGAGCTGGCGATTTTTGAAGCCTGCCAGGAAAACCTGAAGGCCAGCGGTATTGACTTTGGCAACGACTACCGCTGCTATGTGGTAACGATGGCAGAGCCCACCTTAGACGATACCATGCCCGATGTGGAGCGGCTTACCTGGGCGATTCAGGAGGCTGCCGGGGTAGATACGGTGGAGATTCCTTTCTGCGTGATGGTAAAGCTGGCCCAGACTCTCCGGGCCCACGATTTTACAGTAGCCGTTAAGGGCATTCAGGAGGGTGAGGTTTTCCGCTGCATGGAAATTTCTGACCCCGCGGATACCTGGATGGTTGGGTGCGCCATTGATATCGGCACCACCACCGTAACCATGGTGCTGACGGATCTCGCAACCGGAAAGCTGCTGGCAAAGGGTTCTTCCGGCAACGGACAGATTCGCTACGGCGCAGATGTCATCAACCGCATCATTGAGCAGGGCCGTCCCGGTGGCAGAAAGAAGCTCCAGGATGCCATTATCAAGGAAACCCTGAACCCCATTATTGGCAGCCTGTGCAAAGCTGCCGGCATTGCCAAAACCAGCATTCTGCGGCTGTGTGTAGCTGCCAATACCACCATGAACCATCTGTTTGTGGGGGTGGATGCAGAGCCGGTACGAATGGAACCCTACATACCCAGCTTCTTTGGCTGGCAGGGGCTGACTGCTGGGGATTTGAACCTGCCTGCCAATCCCATGGCGCCGGTGGTACTTGCTCCCAATATCGGCTCTTATGTGGGCGGCGATATTCCCGCCGGTACGCTGGCTGCCTGCTTCTGGGACAAGGAGGAAATGAGCCTGTTTATCGACCTGGGTACCAACGGCGAGCTGGTATTCGGAAACCGGGATTTTCTCATGAGCTGCGCCTGCTCTGCCGGGCCGGCCTTTGAGGGTGGCGACATTTCCTGCGGCATGCGTGCCACCGACGGCGCGGTGGAGGCCTGCACCATTGACAGCGCCACCATGGAGCCCACCCTCACCATTGTGGGTGACGCGGGGCAGAAGTGTGTGGGCATCTGCGGCAGCGGCATTATTGATATCATTTCCGAGCTGTACCGCTGCGGTATCATCAATGCCAAGGGCTTGTTCGTCCGGGAGGGAAAGCGCGTCGCCCGGGATGCCCACGGTATGGGTCGCTACATTCTGGCAACCCCCGAGGAAACGGAAACCGGCCGGGAGGTATCCATCAACGAGGTGGATATCGACAACTTCATCCGTGCCAAGGGCGCGATTTTCTCCGCCATTGATACATTGCTCCAGAGCGTGGATATGACGGTGGATATGATTGAAAAGGTTTATGTTGCCGGCGGCATCGGCTCCGGTATCAATATGAAAAATGCGGTAAACATCGGAATGCTGCCCGATGTGGAGCTGGAGAAATTCCACTATATCGGAAATTCCTCCCTCACCGGTGCCTATGCCATGGTGCTCAGCAAGGAGGCGGAGGAGAAATGCGCCGAGGTGGGGGCAAACATGACCTACCTGGAGCTCTCCACTTACCCCGGCTATATGGACAGCTTCGTGGCGGCCTGCTTCATTCCCCATACCGATGCCCGCTTGTTCCCCAGCAGCCGTCAGGAGGGATAACATGGTGGTAGAAAATAATAAAGAAGAAGTGCCCTTTTCCTATTACGAGGGGATGTTCCGGCAAATGGATACCCAGACTGCCACGGCCCGGCTGCCGGATGTGAAATGGGACGGGAAGGAATTTTATGTAAACCTATTGGGACGGGAATTCGCCATTTCCCATCCGGATTATGCCATTCGTGGAGCAGATGGCGGCCCAGTTCCGCCCCTGGCATGCCAGACCTTCCTGCTGCGCTACCTGCTGGAAAGCAAACAGGTGGCAGATTTGGGGGAGTGGAAAACCTTCCGGGAAATGCCCTGGGGGGAAATGTATATCAAGCCCTATACCGGCCGGGTGCTGACCCGGGCTGCCTTTACCTTCGGCACCCGGCTGGCGGCATTCCGTGCTGCCTGCGAAACAATGAGGGCATTGCCGGTTGGCCACGGCGACGCCGGTTATGAATTTACTTTAATCGGCAATTACCGAATGCGTCTTTTGGTGTGGGAGGGTGACGAGGAATTCCCCCCCAACGCCCAGGTGCTGTATTCCGACAATTTTGCCGAGGGTTTCGCAGCGGAGGACCGGGTGGTTGCAGGAGATATTCTCATTTCCACGATTAAAGCGAATATGTAATTTTAGCAGCACCTGAAAGCCTCCCCTTACACAGGGGAGCCTTGGGCGCTACTGCGCAAATGGTTTTGACACGCTCAAGCAGCACCCCCATCGGGGTGCTGCTTCTATTTTTTCTCCATGGGAATAAAAAGCACCTTACCCCCGTGGTCCAGGGTCAAAAGCAGGGTGGTTTCCCTGGTGGCGTGGTGGCGAGTCAGCTCCTTTTGCAGCCAGCGCTCATCTCTGCCCATCAGCTTCAAGTTTTCTTTGTAAAGCCAGCCGTCGGCAATGATGGTATAGGGCAGATTCTGCCTGGGGACGGGAATCCCTGCGGTTTGAGCAGCTGCCGGCTCAAACTGGGGATAGGGAAATACGGATAGATTCCCGTTGGTTTCCAAAATGGCGTACTGCACCGTATCCACGGACAGAATATCCTTGCCCCGGAGAAGCTCCGTCAGTTCGTCCAGGCTGACCCGGGTTTTGCGAAGATTCTCCCTCAAAATTTTCCCGTTTTCAATGAGAATCACCGGCTTGCCGCAGAGGATTCGCCGCAGTTTTACGGACCGCAGGCAAAGGTACGAAAAAGCAAGCTCCAGCGCCATAATGGTCAAAATGGGCACAATTGCGTGGGATATGGGCAGTTCCGTATCCTCCATAGGAATGGTGGCGAGATTGGCTACCATCATGGTCAACACAAATTCCGATGCCTCCATTTCCCCGATTTGCCGCTTACCCATGAGCCGAATCACCACAAGCAGGATCAGATACAGCACCACAGTGCGCCCGCAGGATATTGCCATATTCATTCCTCCTTTTTGCCTAGATTTCCCCGAAACCGGCAAAAAAACCAATATCGGCATAAAGATAGGTGCAAACGGGCAGAATTTATGCTATACTGGAGGAAAAGATACCCAATTATGGAGGTTGTGTGATGAAAAGAATCCTTGCCTTGAGCTTGATTTGCCTGCTTTTGCTGGGCTGCCAGAAGGGTCAGCCTGCCCAAACGGAGGCATCTGTGAATCTGGGAGAACTGACGGCGGTGTCCCTCCTGTCCAATGTCTGGGCAAGCTATGACGAGGCTCAACGGTTTGCCGCCTGCGGCGGTGCCATGGAGCAGCCGGTAGACGATGCCCCCGGCGCTCTGAACATGGCCAATACTGAGGAGCTTGCCGCCCGGTATCTGGTGCCGGAGGACCGGATGGAGTATCTGGCCGAGGGCGCATCCCTGGTGCATATGATGAACAGCCATATTTTCACCGCCTGCGCGGTTCGTATCAGCGCAGATGAGAAAGCCCTGGTGGAGGCATGGCGCCAGAACATTCAGGATACCCAATGGCTGTGCAGCTGGCCGGATCGCCTGCTGATTGCCAAGGTGGGAGACTACATTTTACTCTCCTTCGGTTTGGAGGATACCATGTCGGTGTTCCGGGAGAAGCTTATCAAGACATATCCGGATACCGCTATTTTGGTAGAGGAAGCCATTACCCTATAAAAAAGCCGTCGGGTTTTCCCGACGGCTTTTACACTTAAAAGAAGCTGGTGATGAAGATTTCTATGCCAATGAAAATCAGAAGAATACCGCCGAAGATGCCGGCTTTTCCCGCAAGGCGGGTACCCATGGTCTTGCCGATGGCGATGCCGGCGAGGCAAATGAAAAAGGTCACCACGCAAATCAGTACGGCGGCCAGAATCGCCGGGAGGGTATCGTAATGGGCAATGGTGAAGCCCACGGAAAGGGCGTCGATGGAAGTAGCCACGCCTTGCAGCAGCAGGGCAGGAACGGTGAGCTTTTGGCGGCACTCCTCACAATCGCCGCATTTGATGGCATCAAGAAGCATTTTTGTGCCGATGAACGCCAGAAGACCAAGGGCAATCCAGGGAATTAAGACCTCAAACGCCTTGAAATACTGAACCACCGTGCGGATGCATACCCAGCCGATTAAGGGCATCATTCCCTGGAACACGCCGAAAACCGAGGCAATCAGTCCCATTTTTCGCTTGGGCATGTTCGGCTCGTGAAGACCGTTGGCCAGGGATACGGAAAAGGCGTCCATGGCAAGGCCCACGCCCAGCAGAATGCTGTTGAAAAAGAACATAAAATCCAGCCGCATAAATCCTCCGGTAAACTACGGGTGATACAAGGAACAATGGGTAATTTACCATAATTTGAGGGACAAGTCAAGGGGATTCCGGCGATGGGAAATCTGGGGAATATGGACGAGTTGCGGGCAATAGGCTATTGGCAGGAGGTGTCTGATATGCTTGCGGCTGTATGGCTGATGCTCAGCGGCTTACTGTACTCCCTGCAACTGTCCTCGGGCAGCTTTCCCAAGCCCTTGACGGCCCAGGAGGAGCAATACTATTTGCAGCGTTGTGCCCAGGGGGACATGGAGGCGAGAAATGTACTGATTGAAAGGAATCTGCGGCTGGTTGCCCACATTATGAAGAAATACTACGCCCAGACGTCTGACCAGGAGGATTTAATCTCCATCGGCACCATCGGACTCATTAAGGGGATTACCACCTTTGACAGTAGCAAGGGGGCCCGTCTGGCGACCTACGCCGCCCGATGTGTGGAAAATGAAATCCTGATGCATTTTCGCAGCCAGAAGAAATCCAGCCAGGATGTATCGCTGTCCGATTATATCGAAACGGGTACGGACGGGGCGGCGCTGTCGCTGATGGATGTGGTCAGCGATGACAGCGATTTGCTGGAAACCATCAGCACCCGGCAGCGACTGGTGCAGGTGCGCAAGGCGGTGGAATCGGGGCTGACGGAGCAGGAAAGGCAGGTCATTGTCATGCGGTATGGGCTGCTGGGCACACCCCCAAAGCGGCAGTGGGAGGTAGCGCAGGAGTTGGGTATCAGCCGCAGCTACGTATCCCGCATTGAAAAGCGGGCATTGGGGAAACTGCGCTGCGCATTGGAAGATTGCGAAGAGGGATAGCGAATAAATAGAGAGAAGATTGGGTATGCTGTACTGCAGGAAAAAGAGGTTGACAAACCGGGCAAGGTATGCTACAATACCCAAGCACGGAATGTGCCCCTTCCATATCGCGGAGTAGAGCAGTTGGAAGCTCGTCGGGCTCATAACCCGGAGGTCGTAGGTTCGAGTCCTGCCTCCGCAACCATAAAAACACCGGATTTCATCACGAAATCCGGTGTTTTTCTAACTTTTTGCCGTCTTTCCCAAGGACGGCGTTTTGCATTTTGGGTCAGTTTTGGGTCAATGAGGCAAAAATGAGGACAAAAAACGGACGTGGAGAAGGGTATTTCTTGATAACAATGTGATCTTTATCGCAGGAGTAATGTGTTAGGTTGGGCATCAGCAGGGATTATCAAGACTGTTGTCAAAGCGCATTCGAACATAGAAGGTACCGTATTTGACACCGTGGTCTTTATTTAGATAAACGCTTTGAAAAGATAGACCGATATTGTGTGCAGAACAAATCTTTTTAGCGAAATTCAGACCAAAGCCTTGTCCTGATTCGTATGCAATCCTAGCATTTTCACCGCGAAAACCTTTATCGCAAAGATGTACAATTTCGTTCTCATCACAATATGGTCCAATTGATTTGATTGTGACATCCAACAAATGATCGCGCTCGTCAAATAATACTTCAACTGGCTTGTTCTTCGGTGAATACTTAATTGCATTTTCTAGGATGATAAACAGCAATGTTTCAAAAGTGGGGTAGATGTTATACCTATAGTCGCTCTGCGTAGGTGAATCAATTGAAATCCAAACATTTTTGCGCAAATAACCTTTTAACAGTTTACGCATTTTGTCAAATTTCTTAAAAATAACAGCAGGATAAGGGCTGCTAGTGGCTAAGGTCGGATTCAAAACAGAGTCAAAATAAGAAAACCTGTTTGATATCATGAAACTACTTACGTGTGCATTTTTTAGTGTTTCAATCATGGTATCATAGTCAATGGCTTCTTCGTCAAAGTTCATTTCCCAAAGCAAATCTATGGAGTTCTTAATTTGACCGTTTAAGGACCGTGCATCATGGAGCAAGTCTCTGATGGCTTCAAGCTTTGTCTCAAGGTTTCGTTTTTCCCATAATGTCACTGCAATTTCATGAGCTATTGAACTACAGGCACTTTCATCGATGACAGGATTATATACATACTCGGTGGCTTCTGTTACTTTAGCTTTCTTTTTGTCATACACTCCCTTTATACGGAGTCCGGTGAAAATAATTCTCCCTTCTGGAGATGTATACACATAAGAAGCAAGGCCGTATGGACAACAGTAACTACCGGCAGAGGCATCCTTGAGGGAATCATAATGCATTTTACATTTTCCATTCGAGCAATTCCTTTTACAAAACGGAAGAAGATGAAAATAGGCGCCATCAACAAGTTCGTTTTCTGAATTTATGTACGGAAGTAAAGGCATTTTACGCGCCCCCTATCATGCCAAGAATGAGTTTAGCACACAAAGATGACAAAAAGTCGGTTACGATTGAGTTCAGCTTTGAGTCTTTGCCCTCAACATAGCTTTTAAGTTTGCCAAAGTCTTTTTTATTTACGGCGGCAACAAATTTGTCTTCAATTTTAGCAATCGTCAATGTTGAGATTTCGTTTTCCAATAAATAGTCGCGAATCTTCTTCCACTGGTTGACAGGATCAATGGATTTCTTAACTTGGTCATCTAAGGCATCAATCCAGTCATCAATACCAAAATCCTTTGGAGCGACAAAGTCTGCTAAAGAAAAGAACTGGTTATAAGCGGGGTCGTATGTATAGGAAGTATAAGCAATAATTCGTTTGTTAGGATAGTTAGCGTGGATCTCTCGAATAATGAAGGCACCTTCCTTGGCGTAGCCTAGTTTTTTGCCAACTCCAGAGATATCACAAAGAATGATATCGTAAGGTTCAACATCTTTAATGGTATCAATATCAGTTTTGTGATGAATTTGATACCCGTTAGCTTTAAGATATGCTTCCGGCATAAACTCATTATCATCAATTACCAACATATTAACGTGTTTACGTAGCTCGACGATACTGTTGGGCATTTTTAATGCAGCATTTTCAGATAGATCAGAAATCTTGTTCATAATAAAACACATACTCGGCAGCCTCATTTGAATCCTCCATTCTATGCTGTTCTTACAGATAAGTAAATTATATCAGAATTATCTGCAGTTTTCAACATACTGAAAGGTTGTGCCGATATCTCCTGTAAAAAATAGCGCCAGTATCACTTTATATTTACACAAGCAGAGTGTATCACGCCTATATATACTGATTATGTCGATGTGTGCAAGGGAGAGTCAAAAAATAATCAGGATCACCGAAGAAGGGTGATCCTGATTTGCAAGTGTCCTTTGGAAGAATGTGGATTCATGCATATTGGCGTAGCATCTTTATCCTTTTTTATGCAGGACCACATCTGCAATACAATCAGAGGCCTTGACTTTTGCTTCCTCGATGAGGTGTCCGTAGATATCTCCAGTTGTGCTTGGGTCGGCGTGCCCTAGGTGCCTGGCCGTGGTTAAAAGATCTGTTCCGTTTGCGAGGAGTATACTTGCTACAGAATGCCTAAACGCGTGGGGATTAACATGAGGCAATCCGTGCCGCTTGGAAAAGTCGTTTAGCCAGCCGGTAATAGAATCGGGGTGAATGGGGCCGCCAAACTCGCCGGTAAAAACGTAGTCGGTATGTTGCCAACGGTCTCCACAAGCTAATTGCCGCTGCAATTGGTCTGCACGAAGTTGTTTCAGCAGATCGATCGTTTCTTGCGGGAGTTTGAGTGTTCGCCTGCCACGGGTTTTGGTATACTCTTCATATAGTCCTTTTGTTTTGCTGGATACCAAGCCGCGGTCAATACATACGGTCCTGTTTTCAAAATCGATTTTCTCCCATTTGATGGCGGCAAGTTCACCGCGGCGGCATCCGGTGACGCTAATAAGGTGAACCAAAACGCACCAACGGAATGGTTCCCGCTCTGCGGCTTCCAAAATTGCGCTTATGGTTTCTGGCTGAAAATAGTTGGGCTCAGGGCGATTGTACCTGGGAGAGGTAGCCTTCTCCGCTGCGTTGTAGGGGACCAGCATCTCTTTTTCTGCCAATTCCAGGATGGTATGGACCAGACGGTGGTACTCCAGTACAGTTTTAGGGGAGAGCGGTTGCGAATTAAATGTAATGTCAAACACCTCTTGAGGTTTCTGGCCCATGGCTTCCGCAATTGCATTGGCGGTGGCAGCAGATACGGATTGTCCGTTTGCGGCAGCACTGACGGTTACTGCGCTAATTCCAGCACGCCTTGCCAGCGCAGCGCGGGACATTTTACGTTCCTTGAGCCATGCAACCAAGTCTATGTTTGCGATGGCATGTCCCTTGCTTAGACGCACACCGGATTTGCTAAGTGCGTTGTAAAAAGCATTTAGATGTTGCGGCCGCAGATCAGTCAATTTGATATGACCGATGGCCTCGTTGATGCGTACCATAAGCTCCTGGTAACGCTCCAAGGTGCGAATCTTGATGCCGCTACGTTCTTTGATAGCCAATGCATAGTCGGCATATTCCGCAAAGCTTTGGCTGTTATCCAGCAAATAACCCAATTCGATGGACCGCTCAAAATCGGCAGCTGCCCGCTGAGCTGCTTTTTCTGCCTGCTTCGGCGTCATGCCCGGCGGCGGTCGGAATGTGGTGCGGCGACGGATCCGTTTACCGGACGAGTCGCAACCGCATGAAACGGTGATCCGGTATGTGATGCCGGATTTGTTTTGATGCTTCTCAATTGTAGCCATAATTATTCCTCCTTTGCTGGACGCACTGCATATTGAGTTCTCCGTGCGTCTGAAATGGCTTGCATTGTTATTGTGATTGCAGGACCGCTTTGCCAACAAAAAACCATGTTATATGCTTCATAAAGAGCGTTGCTGTTAACTATGGTTGAGCATAAAAACCTTGTGTTACTAATTAACTTGATTAACCCTGATGGTTATTAGTTGGTTAATAAGGTTAATCCAAGTTAATTAGTAACATTATGATTCTGTAATTATGTGGTTACGCCTCGGTAATTTTGGTTTGGTAGCAGTTTGGTTCTCTATAGCGCACTATCCGAATACCGCGAACATTGTGAGAACCACGTTGAGAGTGAGTTACAATCAAACCGTCGCGCTTTTGCAGTTCCCGGGCAAGTGCGCCGTCGAGGCGTTTCCGCAAATCACCGATGTTTGCAAACGGTGGGAAGCCGAGAATTTTGGCACCGAGTTCGGAAAGCTCAGCGTACGACCAAAACCCGCCGCCTGGATGATCCGTAATCAATTGATTAAATAATTGCACAAGAGGTTCGTGCTCATAGGGGATACCAGTCTCTTTGCGAGTCTGCTGGATGCGGACGTCTTCCAGGGATAGATCGCTAAGTTCTAACCACTGGGAGTTGCCGTAATCGCCAATGCTATATATGATGCTTTTTCCCTTGCGATCATTGGAGCTTTTGATATGGAATACAATGCGTTCGTCCTTATTATCCGGGCATTCAACAACATGCAAGATGCTCCGACACGCAGCGGGAATGTCAACGCTACCCAATGACAGATTAACTGCAGATTTTCCCAACGTGTTTTTACCCGTATGGCAAATAATTACACAAGCGCAATCATGACGCTTGCATACCTCAAATAGCTGAGCAAGCACAGGACGTGTCTCGTTTGCCCGAAACATATCAATTTTAGATCCGAGAAACGCTTGAAATGGATCAAAGATAATCATCTTTGCATGTACTTGTTGGATAAAACGTTCAATCAAAGGGCTGGAGAAGGTAAGATTGTAACCGTTTTTAATGAAGCGAACCTTGGAAATATCACCACCATTGGCCTCAATACGTCCACGGATGATAGGAAGGTCGTCTTCTGTGGTTGCCACGATTACATAGCCTGGGTCTTCCACAGGGATGCCAAGAATCGGCTGTCCAGATGTGACGGCGGCTGCAAGACCACAAGCAAAAACAGTTTTTCCGGTACCACCATCGGCTTGAATCAGCGTCCCTTTGCCTTTTTGGAGGTATGGACGAATCAACCAGCGAGGAGGTTCGTAAAGAACATCCTCAGCACAGATTAGTTCGGGCTCGTCTGAAGCGTTTTCTTTAATGTTCTCTTTGGACGGCTTCCACTGCGGAGTGTCTGTGATCAGAGCGGCAATTTTGTCCAATGCGTCGTCTGCCCCAAAATGCTCAATGAGATCTGTAATATCACTTTTTTCCGGGATTTCGGGCCAAACAGTGCGCAGGTCGAACAACTGCAAACTAGCCACGGTGTCATACAGAGCATTAGCAGTTTCCTGTGCAAATGCGAGGCCTACATCATCGTTGTCTGCAAAAATGCAGACATTTTTCCCTTCGAGCTGCTTCGTATATTCAGGTTTCCATTTGCCGGGGCCGGCACCGTCCATCCCTGACACTGCGTCGAATCCCAGTGCGTGCAGACTGTTGCAGTCTTTCTCGCCCTCTGCAATCAAAATGCTGTTACTTGCCAAAGAGCCAGCCACATACAGCGTATGGGGGACACCCTGCCGGTTATAGATCCAGCCGCCCTTGCCGTCAGGACGACGCCATATACCTTTGGGATATTTGATGCTACGAACTTTTTCCGCAATCAGTTGACCGGCTTGATCAAAATATGGATAGGTTGCGGTAATCTCATTGGGTTTATTTTTGGCTGTGGGCTCGCGGGCGGGAAACAAATCGCTCATCTCGAGGCCTGATGCGGCAAGTACATTTTCAAAACTGCAGCCAGCCTGACAATGCAACAGAATGCGACCGTCATCGCCTTCGGAAACGGACAAACTTCGATGTTGATCATCGTGGGCCGGACAATACGCCATATATTGCCCGTTGCGCCCACGATAATCAGGGAGGCGAGAAAGAATATCATATAAGGTCATTGGACTTCTCACCTCCATTCAAGATCCAACGCGGCAATGATATTTTTTACACTGCAACCTGCATGACAATACAGGAAAATGCGACCGTCATCGCTTTCGGCAATGGATAAACTGCGATGCCGATCATCGTGGGCCGGACAATACGCCATATATTGCCCGTTATGCCTACGGTAATCGGGGAGACGGGAAAGAACATCAGACAAAGTCATGGTGTGGCCACCTCCTTTCCGTCTGCGCTGTAGCGCAGATAATTGACGAGATGTGGATAATACAGCAGTGCACGGTTGCCTGCCATCCGCACAGGGATAGCGCCGGATTTGATCCAGTTGCGCAGAGCGTTTTCGGAGATGGGCATGCCCTCGCGCTGGGCGCGCTGCACGGCCTCCCGGATCGTTACGATGCCGGGTTGTGGTGATGTGTTCTGATTCATTTTTTAACCTCTTTTTGGATGTTATGGTGGTTGTCGGTTGAGAGCTCTCATATTAGTTATGCTCGCCGCGGGCCAGGATTAGAGAAGAGCGAAAAATCAAAATGTCCCCCGGTTCGCCACATTCTTGCTCGAAAAAGTTCGGAATTGTCCAACGATATCGGAAAATATCGAACATTTTGAGACGATAAAACACGATGATTCTATGTCCGTGAGATTTTAGACCCCCAAAAATGGGCGAAAATGGACTGCAGAATGTCGAAATTAGGCATATTTTGTGTGTTGCACTACTCTGTTTGAATATAAAGGTTTTTGAGAGGATCGATGTTTTCCGTGTGCAATTCACGGCGTAAATAAAAACCTCGCTTGTCGCTAAACTGCGGTAAGCGAGGTTTTTTGCTGTCCGAATTATGGATTTTACATACTAAGGTTAGAACAAATTACTGAACAAGGGAGTGAGATGAATTGGGCTGCGGTCCAGGGCACAAGCTGAGAACAGTTGCGCCCAAAGGAGTTGTCAGAGGCATTGTTGTGTAGCGGGAACATGCAATGCCGAAGATGGCAATGCCGGTCTGCAAAATGCAGGCCAGCAAGGAAAAAGAGCATATCTGTGTGTTGAACCAGAGAAAAACGGGGAAATAACCAGATAACGCATGGGATGGCAAAGCGGTAGCGTGTTTTGCCCATTATTAGCACAGGAACGGGAACCTGGAAAAATCACGGCTTAGTTTAACAAAAGGGCCCACCGGCAGGGTCAATTGCCGGAGATAAAACAGGAGGTATTTAATATGAAAAAGAAAAGCCTGATTCGTTTGTGTGTTGAGAGAATGCTTGGCATGTGCGCATTCAATCAATCCAAACATAAAGACAAGTTGAGAAACAACGGAAAGCCAGCCAGGGGCAAGATCTACTCCGGTTGTACATTGTCTAACTATATTGCTGCCTGTTGCCGTTTCTTGAAATGGGTACGCAGGGAGTATGGATGTGCTGATTTGGATATTGCCAGGCAGTATGTAGGCACATATTTGCGTCTAAGGATCCAGCAAGGTCTGAGTGCTTGGACTGTCCGCGCCGAGGCTGCGGCATTGGCCAAATTGTATCAATGCTCTATGTGCGATTTTGGCATTAGGCTGCCCAAACGGCGGCGCAGGAATGTTACACAACATCGCAGAAATGCATACGTAGGGCACTATGATTCAAAGAAACATTATTTGTTAGAAGCATTTTGCCGTGCCTGTGGATTGAGAAGGCATGAAGTGGCACAGCTCCGTGTGTCGGATGTTTACCGTAGCGCTCAAGGCAATGTAATTATCCATGTTCGCCAAGGCAAAGGGGGGCGAGAAAGATTTGTCATTGCTTTGAATGATTTGCCGCTTGAATTGGCAGAGCAAGCGGCTGCCAGAGGAGACAAGCTGATTTTTCCGCGCATTCCCAAATACGCACCTGTGCATACCTGGCGTCGAGCTTATGCCCAAGACCTCTATCAGCGGTTGATGCGACCGGTAGAGGAGATTCCGCGGCCGGAGCAGTACATCTGCCGTGGAGAGCGTGCCGGTATCATCTACGACAAAAGAGCCATGCAAGCTGTGTCTAAAATGCTTGGGCATGCGAGGCTTGATGTCGTGACCAGTTATTTGGGATAAGGGGAGGAGTAGTTATGATTCCTTATATTGAAGAAAAACCATATAGAGACTTCTCGCGCGGAGAAATACACTATATTGACGATATGGGGCATACAAACGAGTTTGGCTACCGCTCAGGCAGACCGTGTATCATTATCTCGAACGATAACGCCAACCGATACTCATCGCATGTTACCGTCATTCCGCTGACGAGCCAAGAGAAAAAGCCTACGCCGACACATGTAGCGATCCAATGCAAAATGCCATCAACCGCCCTTTGCGAAAACATCCAGACGGTACCCCAAGAAAAAATCGGCAATTATATTCGAACCTGTTCAGAGGATGAGATGGCGAGAATCAACACAGGTGTTTGCTGTGCGCTGGGTGTTCCTATGCCGGGAACATCGAAGGCAATTAGCGATTCTCCGCATGAGTCGGTGGATGCAACAAATGCCAAAATCATTAAATTAGAAGCCGAGCGAGAAGTGTACAAAAAAGTGTGTACACAACTGCTCAATCGTTACACAAAACCAAAATGATTGTATGTCAAAAAAACCACAGCAGCCCATGCATGAACCGGCATGGGCTGTTTGTATAATGTTGATTGCATTTGACAAATAACCCTTCCAATACTATAATAATCACATAATTTATGGAAGGAGGAGGCCCAATGATGAACTTTATTATGTGTGAGAACCGCAAATCATATTGCCTCGCTCCTAGTATGTCGAACCGGTGATAGATAGTGTTGGGTTACCATACTTGTGAAGGCGCAGGCATATGGCTTGCGCCATTTTTGCATTCATTAAGGTGGCTACCTGTGGAAAATACGATCATGCTTATTGTGGACAAGCTCCGGAGGATATTGTTATGAAGATTCAGTGCGTATGGGAACATAATGGGAATGACACATTGCTGTATGCCGTGAACTTACCTGGTGCCTATGCACGTGGTGAAAGTAAAGAAATCGCCATGGAGAAGATGGTGGCGGAGGCATGCAGCTACTTGCGATGGAAGGGCGAATGCGTCCCCGAAGACATTGCCATAGAGATCGTCCAGGACGCATCATGCGACTTGCAGATCTGCGATGCGGATTCGGATGTGCTGTTTGCTGCTGAACAAGAGCCGCTTACAATGGCAGAATATCTGGAGCTTAAAGCACTGGCACTAAAGTCGGCGGAAGATTTTTTGAAGTTGTACGAATCAATACCGGATAAGGATAAAAGAGATGCACCGATCCGAAGTACTTTCTATGGGCAGGTGCCCAGAACGGCGACGGAAATGTATACCCACACCAAGAACGTCAACGAATACTATTTTGCTGAAATTGATGTGGACGCCGACAACGAAGGGACAATCCTGGATTGCCGCCGCAGGGGTTTTGAAGCACTGGAGGTAAAGCCGGACTTCCTTGAAAATCTAGTGATTGAGGGTAGTTATGGCGAAAGCTGGACACTACGGAAGGTATTGCGCCGTTTTATTTGGCATGATCGGATCCATGCAAGGGCAATGTACCGAATGGCAGTTCGCCAGTTTGGCGAAAACGCGGTGGCGAATGTGTTCATGTTTTGAGGTAAAATTATGTACATCTATCAGAATATCATCAGCAAAACTCCGATTGACAAAGGCTGGTCGGGAGATCAAAAATACTGCGCGGTCACCGCATACGGTGAGAAGTATCTGCTTCGTATTTCTTCCATAGATCGGCTGGAGCGCAAACGCCGAGAATACGAGAAGATGAGCGAAGTGGCACAGTTGGGGATCCCTATGTGCCAGCCTATTGAGTTCGGCACTTGCGAGGAAGGGGTGTACTCTATCCAAAGCTGGATTGATGGCGAGGATGCGGAAGAAACCATCATGTCAATGGATGCGGATGCACAATACCGATACGGATTGAATGCGGGGCGGATCCTTGCCAAGATCCACACCATCCCGGCCCCGGAGGATGCACCGGACTGGGAAACTCGATTCAACGCCAAGATTGATCGTAAGATTGCCATGTATGAAAACTGTGAACTGAAGTATGAAAGCGGTGGCGAGGCGTTCTTGCAATACATCGCGGAAAACCGCCATCTGTTGCATGGCAGACCCCAGAGCTATCAGCACGGTGACTACCACATCGGCAACATGATGATAGATCATAACGGCGTACTGACCATTATTGACTTTGACCGGGATGATTTTGGCGATCCCTGGGAGGAATTTAACCGGATCGTTTGGTGCGCCCAAGCTGCACCCGCCTTTGCATCCGGTATGGTGGATGGTTATTTTGACGGCGAAATTCCTATGGATTTCTGGCGGTTGCTGGCGCTGTATATCTGCTCTAACACCCTC
>JAZNMX010000038.1:0-57009 GCA_045579965.1 Faecousia sp. | reverse complement strand
TTTCACGAAATTGTAATGATTACCATTGCCGCATACACATTCACTAAAATAACCATTGCAATTATCGGTATGGTAAAAGCAAGGCGTTCCGCTTCGTCGGCATTAAAGACACTCCGTAATATATCGCTTGCTGATGCGTGCGTTTCTATTTACACAATGCAAAGATCGATGCTCGTGTCTTTTCCGGGTATGGATGCGGCGGAAATATTATTACTTAACATTTTTACCGGAACAGCAGTATGGATTGTTGTGCTGCTTCTCGGAATCAATTTGATTGGAGGAAAATATACAGATATGGCTAAATCAAAAATTGTAAAGGCAAATGAAAAAATCGCCGAAGCAGTAACCGGCGGTTACAAGAAAATTGAGAAAGGTGTAGTTGATGGCTACAAAAAAATCGAGCAAGGTGTTGTCGGTGGTTACACCAAGCTTGAAGATAAGTTCGTTGATGCTTACCTCACTAAAGACGGAGAAACCGTTGAAGAAGCAAAAGCAAGATTGAAAGAGAAAAAATAAATAGAAAAAGGGCAGATTTAGCGATAAAAAATCACTGAATCTGCCCTTTATATTTTGTTTCGGTGGTTCGAATCCACCTTGTAGGTCGTTGGCATCTATGAAATTGCAACTTGAAAAATTGGGGTAAAAAATGCGAAAAGCCTTGATTTCTCAAGGCTTTTCGGTGTGGCATCTAAATAGACCACAACACTTGGTGGGGGAGGACGGATTCGAACCATCGAAGCGATACGCAGCAGATTTACAGTCTGTCCCCTTTGGCCACTCGGGAACTCCCCCATATTCTATTATCTCTACCGTCTGCTTGGAGCCGGTAGACGGACTCGTTCAATCAAGGAGCGGCTCGGTCTAGCCCTCGCCGGCCACGCTCATCCGCGTTGCATTTAATTGTTCGAGTCTTTTGTTTCTCCGTCTCTGCTTGGAGCCGGTAGACGGACTCGAACCCCCGACCTACTGATTACAAATCAGTTGCTCTACCAACTGAGCTATACCGGCGGCTCAAACAGAACATGCTTATTATAGCCACGCGATGCCCATTTGTCAAGTGTTAATTTGTGTTTTTTCGGGAAAAAGAAGGGGCCGGCAAATGCTGACCCCTTCGGCTGAATTAAACCTCAAATTCCAGTTTGGAAACCACATTCTCGCAGCGGCTGCACAGACCTTCTGCATGAGCCGACTGAGAGTGCATCCAGCAGCGGGGGCACTTGACACCCGTTGCTTCGCTGACACCCACGGTCAAATCCGGGAAGTTGGCACCACTGCCAACCTCTGCGCCCTCAGGAGCGGTTTCCCATGCGCAGGAGGACACAATGAAGATTTCGGAAAGGTTAATACCCTGGCAGGCGGACTTCAGTTCCTCGCTGCCCTGCAGGCTGATGTGGGCCTCCAGCGCCTTGCCGATTCGCTTGTCGGCACGGGCCTTTTCCAGAATGCCGTTCACATCCTGGCGCAGCTTCATAATGGTATCCCACTTTGCCATTTCTTCCTGGGAAAGGGCGTATTCCGTCAGCTCAACCGGCATTTGGTTCAGCAGGATGTTGCGCACATCGTCGCTCTCCCGGTGGGGCATGGACTGCCAGATTTCATCGCAGGTGAATGCCAGAATGGGGGCGAACAGCTTTGCCATGGCGTCCACAATGAGATACAGAGCGGTCTGGGCGCTGCGGCGGCGGTTGCCCTCCGCCTCCTCGCAGTACAGCCGGTCCTTGATGATATCCAGATAGAAGCTAGACAGCTCCACTACGCAGAAATCGTTGATTTCGTGGGCGATGACGTGGAATTCATAGTTGTTGTAAGCCCGACGGACCGTGGCAATCAGTGCGCTAAGCTTGGTCAGCGCCCACTTGTCCAGTTCTTCCAGATTTTCGGCGGCAACCGGCCGGTTGGGGTCGAAGTCATTCAGGTTGCCCAGACAGTAACGGGCGGTGTTGCGGAATTTCAGGTAGTTCTGGGCGATCTGCTTGAAGATTTCCTTGGAACAGCGCACATCGGCATGGTAGTCGGAAGAGGCGGCCCACAGACGAACGATATCGGCGCCGAATTCCTTAATCAGATCGGCGGGGTCAACACCGTTGCCCAGGGACTTGTGCATGGCCCGGCCCTGGCCGTCCACAACCCAGCCGTGGGTCAGAACCTGCTTGAAGGGTGCGCCCTGGTCCAGCGCGCCCACAGAGGTGAGTAGAGACGACTGGAACCAACCACGGTACTGATCAGCGCCTTCCAGATATACATCCGCAGGCCACAGCTCGGGAGTCCGGTGCATCAGGGAAGCGTAGTGGGTAGAGCCGGAGTCAAACCAGCAGTCTAAGGTGTCGGTTTCCTTGTCAAAGGACTTGCCGCCGCAGTGGGGGCAGGTAAAGCCATCGGGAACCAGCTCCATGGCCTCTTTTTCGAACCAGATGTTGGAGCCGTGCTGGTCGAACAGCTGAGAAATCTTGGCGATGGATTCCGGAGTAGATACGGGCTTACCGCAATCCTTACAATAGAATACGGGAATGGGCAGACCCCAACGGCGCTGACGGGAGATACACCAGTCGGCCCGCTCGCGGATCATGCTCACCATCCGGTCGCCGCCCCAGCCGGGAAGCCAGCGAACATTCTCAATGGCGGCAACGGCCTTGTCCTTGAAGGATTCCACAGAGCAGAACCACTGGGGTGTGGCACGGAAGATGATAGGCTTTTTGCACCGGTCATGGTGGGGATAGGAGTGGACGATTTCCTCGGAGGCGAACAGCGCGCCGCTTTCTCTCATATCCTCCAGAATGATGGGGTTGGACTTTTCTGTGGGCAGACCGGCGTACTTGCCGGCGTAATCGGTGTGACGGCCGTAATCGTCCACGGGCACCACCAGATCCATGCCGTAGCGCATACAGGTCTGGTAGTCGTCAGCACCGAAGCCGGGGGCGGTGTGAACACAGCCCGTACCGGAGTCCATGGTGACATACTCGGCATTGACCAACCGGGAGGTCTTGTCCAGGAAGGGGTGCTGAGCCAGCATATTCTCGAAGAACTGGCCGGGGTAGGTGGCCACGACCTCGTAGTTCTCAATGCCGCCCATCTTCATGGTCTTTTCCATCAGCGCCTGGGCAACGATGTAGGTTTCACCGTTTTCTGCCTTTACCAGCACATAGCTGTCCCGGGGATGCAGGCAGATGCCCATATTGCCGGGGAGGGTCCAGATGGTGGTGGTCCAGATGACGAAGAAGGTCTTGCTCAAATCAAACTGGGGCAGCTTGCCCAAATCGTCCTTGATTGCGAACTTAACATATACAGAGGTACAAGGATCGTCCTGATACTCAATATCCGCCTCTGCAACAGCGGTGGCGCAGAAGGGGCACCAGGTAACCGGCTTTAAGCCCTTGTAGATGTAGCCCTTGTCGAACATTCTGCCAAAGACCTTGACCTCCTGGGCCTCGAAGTGCTTGTCCATAGTGCGGTAGGGATTCTCCCAGTCGCCCACCACGCCCAGACGCTTGAAGCCTTGGCGCTGCTTATCGATGAAGTCCTGAGCGAAATCCTCGCAGGCCTTCCGGAATTCGGGAACGGACATATCCTTATTCAGCTTTTTCTTGGAATTCTCGATAGCCCGTTCGATGGGCAGACCGTGGTTATCCCAGCCGGGAACATAGGGGGTGTAGTGACCCATCATGGCCTGGCTGCGGACGATGAAGTCCTTCAGAGTCTTGTTCAGCGCGTGACCCATGTGGATATAGCCGTTGGAGAAGGGAGGGCCGTCGTGGAGAATAAAGGGGGGCAGGTCCTTGTTCTTTTCCAGCAGGGCATCATACAGCCCCTGCTCGTTCCAGCGCTCCAGCATTGCCGGCTCCCGGGCAGGCAGGCCCGCCTTCATGGGGAAGTCGGTTTTCGGGGTAATAATGGTATTTTTGTATTCCATCGGGGAAAAACCTCCATTTTGATGTCAATAAAATACGCCTTTGTCCCTTATAAATAAGAGACAAAGGCGATCAATACCTCTGCGGTACCACTCTTGTTCCGGTTTCCCGGCACTCGATGCGCTGTATCGGGCGGACCCGGCGCAGCCTACTGCAAATGCTTTGGTTCGGTGCGCTGCTCGGAGGGGATATCACCCGGTGCATACCGCTGCCTTTCACCAAAACGGCAGCTCTCTGAAGGTAGGGGGGCCGGATAATCTGTCCTCGTCAATGCGTCAATATGGGATTTTAGCGGTTGGTGGGATCGTAATTCCGACCGAACTGCAGGTTGATAAACTTGGTGGAGCTGTCGCTAGCCGGATGGTTGGGCTCTGCCACGGGGGCAATGTCCTCGGTGGTGCCCACCAGGGCTTCCAGATTGGAGGCAATTTCGTCGGCAACGGCATCGGCGGCGTCGGAAGCGGCACCCTCATAGTCGTAAACAGGGGATGCGGTCTGGACGGGACGATTGGCTTCCCGAATCCGGGCAAGGGCCTGGAGGCAGGAACTGAGCTGCTCTTCCAGCTCGGAGATCTTGGCGCAGGCCAGCTGCTTGGCTTCCTCTACCCGTGCGGTCTGCTCAGCAATCAGCGCATCGGAGTTCTTGGCATTTTCCATAGCGGTGGCGTTGGCGTCGGTCAGCATCTGGGTGCACTTGGCTTCTGCCTCTTTGACCATCATATCGCAGGTCTTCTGGGCGTTGACAATGGCGTCTTTCATGCTGGCTTCGTTTTGGCGGTATTCCTCCAGCTTGGTGACCAGAACCCGCATCTTACTCTTAAGCAGGGCGTTTTCCTTGTAAAGGGTCACATAATCATTGGTAAGCGGCTCCAGAAACTCGTCGACGGCCTGCATATCATAGCCGCCGAAGGTCTGCTTGCCAAAGGAGATCTGTTCAATTTGTTGCGGTGTAAACATATTCTATCCTTTCTGTGGAAGCCTTACAGATAGCTTTCGACTTCGCCTTCGAGATTTTCTAAATCACCCTCAACTTCCACATTGCTGGGGCTGAAGAGGTAAGTAGCCTGGGACACTTTCTTGACCTTGCCGCCGATGGCGTAGATACAGCCGGAGAGGAAGTCCACAATCCGACGGGCGGTGGCCTTGTCCACATTTTCCATATTCACAATGACAGCCTTGCGCTTGCGCAGATCGTCTGCGGGAACGGAGCTGTCCTTAAAGACGGTAATATGATGCAGGGCAACACGGGGGCTGCCGCTCATGCTGATCACCTGACCGCTGAAGCGCTCGGCAGCGGGCTCGGCGGCGGGCTGAGCAGCGGTGTCGGTTTCTTCCTCGGTCTCCTCTGCAGCAGAGAAGCCAAAGGCGGGGCGGCGACGGCGGTTGGACCGGGTTTCGGGGGCGGGCTCGTCCTCGAAGGCTTCGGCCAGATCGTCTTCGTATTCCTCATCGTAATCCTCGTCTGCGTAGGGCTGGGTAAACTTCTTTACATTATCCCAAAAACTCATGTTTTTCATCCTCCTGTATCGTTACATCATCCTTGATGGGGCTTGGCATAACTGCGCGGTCCAAAGATGGCGGTGCCCACCCGAATCATGGTGCTGCCCCAGGCGATAGCCTCCGCATAATCTTCCGACATTCCCATGGACAGAATGCCCATACATACATTATCGCTTTTTTTTGCCGTTATGTCAACAGAAAGGTTGCACATTTTTTGAAAAAATTTGTCGTTATCCCCCGTTTTTTGCGGAATCGGGGGGATTGCCATGAGTCCTAAGAGGCGAACATTGGAATAAAGGGGGAATTTATCCAGCACGTCGTAAATTTCCTCGGCATAAAAGCCGGTTTTGTTTTCTTCCTTGCCGATGTTGATTTCCAGGAGAATATCCTGAACGATACCCCGGTTGGCGGCTTCTTTCTGAACAGCTTCCAGAAGCCGCAGACTGTCCACGCTTTGCAGGAGGTCAACAGAGCCCACCACCTGCTTCACCTTGTTGGTCTGCAGGTGACCGATAAAGTGAACCGGTGCGCCCCGGTAGGCATCCTGGGAAAGCTTTTGGGTCAGTTCCTGAACCCGGTTTTCCCCGCAGCAATCCACCCCGGCGGCAATGGCCTGGCGGACAGCGTCAGCGTCGTTCATTTTGGTGGCGGCGCACAGCAGGATTTC
Source organism: Faecousia sp. (assembly GCA_045579965.1). GTDB lineage: Bacteria > Bacillota > Clostridia > Oscillospirales > Oscillospiraceae > Faecousia. The sequence continues at coordinate 50,937 of JAZNMX010000038.1, read as the reverse complement.
CTTGGGATCCCGTCCGGCGGCAAGGGCGGCCCGGTTCATATTTTCCCGAATGGCGGCAATGTTTTGGGCGATGGACATAGTGTTACCTTCTTTCTGTATACAGCTGACAAGGGCGACGGAACAACCGTCGCCCTTGTTGATGTCAGGGTGCAGGAGCAGCGGCCTTCAGCGGCTTCATGGGCGCTAAGGTGGAGATGGCATGCTTGTAAATCATTTGCTGCCTGCCCTCCGACAGTAGCACCACCACAAAGCTGTCGTAGCCTGTGATGACCCCACGGAGCTGGAAGCCGTTCATCAAAAACAGCGTCACCGGAACTTTCTCCCGGCGCACCTCCTTTAAGATGGCTTCCTGTAAATTGTTGGTTTCTGACATATATGTACACCTCTTTCTTTGGGATGTACCTATCTTATCACGGCTTAAATGTCAGTTTCGTGCAGAATCTGTCGGGCCAGTTCCGGAATTTTGTCAGGGGAATCGGCTTTTTCCCGAGTCAGCCAGTGAATCCGCTGATTCCGGCGGAACCATGTCAGCTGGCGCTTGGCATAATGCCGGGAGGCCTGGCGCACCTGGTCGGCAGCTTCTGATACGGTGCAGTTGCCCGCCAGCGCGCCGATAAATTCTTTATAGCCGATGGCCTGCAGGGCGGTGCAGTCAGGGGAAATGCCGGTTGCCAAAAGGGCTTCAATTTCTGCAATCAAGCCCTGCTCCAGCATAAGGTCCACCCGCTTGTCAATTCGGTCATACAAGTCCTGCCGATCTGCAAAATCCAGCCCCAGCCAGATGGGGTTATATCGGGGCGGAAGGGTCTGGGTTTTTTGGTTGTGGGAAGTGATGGTTTCACCGGTTTCGTAGTAGACCTCCAGGGCCCGGATAATCCGTTTCCGGTCCTTTAAATGAAGCCGGGCGGCGCTTTCCGGGTCGATGCTGTGAAGCAAACTCAGCATGGCCTCCATGCCCTCCCGGTCTGCCTGGGCTTCCAGCTTTTCCCGCATGCCGGTGGAGGGAAAGGGGGCAAAGCCGTTGCCCCGAATCAGGCTGTCCATATACAGCCCCGTGCCGCCGGCGATGATGGCGGTTTTCTTTCGGGCAAGAATGTCCTCCAGAATGGGGGTCGCCATGGCGCAGTAACGGCTGACGGAAAAGTTTTCCCAGGGCTCAGCCACCGACAGCATATGGTGGGGGATCCCTGCCATTTCTTCCGGGGTGGGCTTGGCGGTACCGATGTCCATGTCCTTATAGACCTGCATGGAGTCGCAGGAGATGACCTCGCCGTTTAACACCTTTGCCAGCTCCACCGCCAGAGCGGTTTTGCCGGAGGCGGTGGGACCGGCGATACAGATGATTTGATTCATATCCTATTCCTTATGTCCGCTTGAACTGCTTTTCCAGCTGCTTTTTGCTTAAGGTGACGCAGATGGGGCGTCCGTGGGGACAGTATTTTAAGTCCTCCCGGCTCATAACCTGCCGGACAAGGGGCAAAAGCTCCTGTTCGTCGTTGGACCAGCCGGCCTTGATGGCAGCCTTGCAGGCCACGGTATGCAGCAGCTCGTCCCGGACGGTAGTGGTTTTTTCCCGGCGTCCGTTCATTAAATCCGCGGCCAGCGCCTCCAGAGTCTGGGCAGCCAGCTCGGGGGTCAAATCCATGGGAATTTGCCGTACCAATAGGGTATTATCCCCGAATTCATCGATTTCAAAGCCCAGTTCTGCCAGCAGCTCCCGGTTTTCCAACAGCTGAGCCGCCGCCACTGCGTTCATGCGGACGGGAACGGGGGTCAGCAAAAGCTGGGGCGTGATGGCTTCCTGGTTGGCTTTCAGTTTTTCAAAGAGAATCCGCTCGTGGGCGGCGTGCTTATCAATGAGGAAGGCGTTTTCCCCCTGCTCTACGATAATGTAGCTGTTATACAGCTCGCCCACCATCCGCCAGGGGATTTCCTCCGGCATGACAAAGGTCTGCTGCTCCGGTTCCGGCTCAGCCGGAGGCGGGGCAACGGGGGTGGGGGTAATTGCGGGGGTGAATACGGTCTCCCGGAGGGGGGCATTCTGCTGCCGCGCTACCGCGTGGACGGTGGCGATGGCGGCGGCGCTCTCCGGCTTGGGAGCGGCTTTTACCGCGTCGGAAAAATTCCGGTATTCCTCCGCCGTCATGGTGCGGAAGAAGGTTTCCTGCTTGGGAGCGGTGGCTTTCACCGGGGCTGGGGCAGGGGGAGCAGGCTGGAATTTTACCTGCGGTCGGTCGGTCTGCTGATTTAAGGCGGCCAGTACGCCGTAATGGACACAGTCAAACACCGCCTTTTCCGACAGGAACTTCACTTCCGTTTTTGCCGGATGGACATTCACATCCACACTGGCTGCCGGCACAGTCAAATGCAGCACGCAGGCGGGAAAACGGCCCACCATCAGCTGATTTCGGTAGGCTTCCTCCAGCGCAGCGGTGAGCAGCCGGGATTTTACCGGCCGGTCGTTGACGAAGAAGGTTTGCATGGTTCGGCTGGGGCGGGCGTTGGTAGGCTTGCTGACAAAGCCGGAAAGGTGATAATTTTCCCACCGGCTGTCCACCTTGGACATTTGGGAGAATTCCCGTCCGTAGACGCAGTATACCGCCGCCTGCAAATCTCCGCTGCCCGGAGTGGACAGCAGCTGTTTGCCGTCTTTTAAAAATGTAAAGGCAACCTCGGGGTGGGCAAGGGCCTGCAGCTGTACCGCTTCAGAGACCTTGCTGCCTTCAAAGGTATCGGATTTCATAAATTTCATTCGTGCCGGGGTATTGTAAAACAAATCCCGGACGATGATGGTAGTGCCCTCGGGGCAGCCGGCTTCCGTTTCCTCGGTGATTTGCCCTGCCTCCAGATGTAAATCCGTACCGGAAATAGCGCCTGCGGTTTTGGTCAGCAGGTCAATCCGGCTGACGGAGGCAATGGCGGCCAAAGCCTCACCACGGAAACCCATGGTGGAAATGGCGGCCAAATCCTCAGCGGTGCGCAGCTTGGAGGTGGCGTGGCGCAAAAAGGCGGTGCGGGCGTCCTCAGGGGACATACCGTAGCCGTTGTCGGTGACCCTCAGGAAGGTCATGCCGCCGTCTTTGGTTTCTACGGTGATTTTGGAGGCACCGGCATCCACGGCATTTTCCAGCAGCTCCTTGACAACGGAGGCGGGTCGTTCCACTACCTCACCGGCAGCGATTAAATTGGCAACGTGGGAAGAAAGCTGAATAATTTTAGGCATAATGTTACCTCATGGCGAAAATTCCAATGGCGTTAATGGCGCTGTGAATGAGGATCGGGGTGACGATGGAACCGGAAAACTGATAGGCAGCTGCCAGACAGAAGCCGGCAGGCAGATACTGCAGGAAGCACAAAAGCAGGGTCTGGGGCGGCACAAAACCGATGTAGCCGTTGATATGAATCAGGCTGAACACGGCTGCGGATACCAGATAGGCTGCTGCGCGGTTGCGGCGGCAGAGTGTGCCGAACACCACACCCCGGTTGAAAACCTCTTCCGCCACGGGGGCGAGAATGACCGTGCCAACCGCCATCAGAAGGTAGGACTGCCCCGTCATGGCGGCAATGCTCTGGTCGTTGACATTGGCAAAGTTGGGGTCGAGGGCAACAATCAACATGCCCATTGCCAGAGTCAAAATCCAATAGACAGCAAAGCCTGCCGCGGAAACGGCAAGAATCCTGGGCAGCATGGAAAGGAAGTCTGCCAGTGTTCGCTTCCAGAAATCCCGGAAGCAAAGGAAAGCCACGGCGATATTGATGGAAAAATAGATAAAATTCAGCACCGCGGCGGACAAGTTCCAGCCCAAAAGGCCGGCTGCAAGACCCAGCAGCTGGGGCAGGAAAACCACTTGAAACAGCAGATATCGCCAGCCCAGCCGCAGTTCTTTGAAATTGGGAAGAATCAAAGGTTGTTTCATATCACTCAATCAATTTTTTCAGCTTGTACAGTTCGTTCATGGCTTCAATAGGGGTCAGGGTTTCCACGGTGAGGGCGGCAAGGGCGGCGCGCAGCTGCTGGGAGGACAAATCCGCCATGCTGATTTGCTCGTCCTCGGCATAAAAGGCAGGGGTGGCGTGGGTGACACCTGCATCCGCTTCCAGCTCTGCCAGCAGCTCCCGGGCCCGGGCAATCACCGGCTCGGGCAGACCTGCCAGCTTGGCAACCTCAATGCCGTAGCTGTCGTCGGTGGCACCGGGGACGATTTTCCGCAGGAAAATCATCTGGTCGCCCCGCTTTTTCACGGCAATGTTGTAATTCTTTACATTGGGGAGCTTATCCTCCATGGTGGAAAGCTCGTGGTAGTGGGTGGCAAACAGGGTTTTTGCCCCCAGCCGCTTGGGATTTGCGGTATGCTCCAGTACGGCTCTGGCGATGGCCATGCCGTCGTAGGTGGAGGTACCTCTGCCGATTTCATCCAGAATCAGAAGAGAGTGGCTGGTGGCATACTTTAAAATAGAGGCCACTTCCGACATCTCCACCATAAAGGTGGACTGGCCGGAGGCCAGGTCGTCGCTGGCACCGATTCGGGTAAATACCCGGTCCACAATGCCCAAAGTGGCGCTGCGGGCGGGAACAAAGGAACCGATTTGCGCCAGCAGGCAAATCAGCGCCACCTGCCGCATATAGGTGGATTTACCTGCCATATTCGGTCCGGTGATGATGGAAACCTGGTTATCGGGGGTGCCCAGAACGGTGTCGTTGGGCACGAACAGGGCGTTTTTCAGCATCACTTCCACCACCGGGTGGCGTCCGTCGGTGATGCGGATTTCGTTGCCCAGAGTCATCTCCGGGCGGCAGTAGCCCCGCTGGACAGCCACGGCAGCCAGAGAGCAGAGGGCATCTACCGTCGCAACCGCAGCAGAGGTTGTTTGAATCCGGGCGGTTTGCTGGGCAAGCCCCTCCCGCAGCTGGGTAAACAGCTGATACTCAAGGGCGGTAACCCGGTCCTTGGCGTTGAGAACCTGGTCCTCCAGCTCTTTCAGTTCCGGCGTGATGTAGCGCTCGTTGTTGGTCAGGGTCTGGCGGCGGATATACCGGTCCGGAACCTGATCCACAAAGGATTTGGAAACCTCAATGTAATAGCCGAACACCCGGTTGAAGTTGACCTTCAGAGTGCGGATGCCGGTGGCTTCCTTTTCCCGGGCTTCGATGGCGGCCATGATTTCCGTGCCGCCGTCCATAATGCTGCGCAGCCGGTCCACCTCGGGGTCAGCGCCTTTTTTGATGATGCCGCCCTCCCGGATAGACAAGGGCACATTGGGATCGATGGTATTTTCAATCCAATCGGCGCAGTCGGTCAGCGGGTCAATGGCTTCGCTGAGCTTTTTCAGCAAGGGGGAGTGGAGGTTTTGCAGATGAGCCTTTACTTCCGGCAGTGCCCGCAGACCGCTGGCAAGTCCCAAAAGATCCCGGCCGTTGGCAGAGCCGGTGGCAACCCGGGTCATAATCCGCTCAAAGTCGGAAATGTCCTTGAGTGCCTCTGTCAACTCGCCCCGGCAGACGGTGGATTCCACCAATTCCGCTACGGCGCTGTGGCGGCGGGTGATTTCCCCAAGGTCCAGCAGGGGCTTTTCCAGCCAGCTGCGCAGCATTCTGCCGCCCACGGCGGTCTGGGTCTTATCCAGTACCCACAGGACGCTGCCCCGCTTGTCCTTGGAACGGAGTGTTTCCGTCAGTTCCAGATTCCGACGGGTGTCCAGATCCAGCTCCATGAATTTGCCGGTGGTGTAATATTCCAGATTCCGGATATGGGAAAGGTCGTTCTTTTGCAGGGACATCAGGGTTTGCAGCAGCGCACCGGCAGCCATGACGGCTTCCGGCAGCCCGGCAAGACCCAGCTGGGTCAAATCTTTGCCAAAATGCTGCTGAAGAAGGTCTTCGGATTTCTCAAGGGGGAAGTTTTCAGTACTTCCCTCGTTGACGCAGCAGCTTAAACGGCGAATCAGGGTATCGTCAAATACCTCCGAGGCAATACCCGTGCCAAAACGGAGGATTTCCGCAGGGGAGAACCGGCCTAGCTCGGAAACCGCACCGGCTTCATCGGCGCAGACTGTGGTGTAAAACACGCCGGTGGAAATGTCGCAGAAGGCAAGGCCGAACCGCTTGCCGCCGTACAGGCAGGCAAAATAGTTGTTCCGCCGCTCCTCCAGCATGCTGCTTTCCGTAACGGTGCCGGGAGTGACAATCCGGGAAACCTCCCGCTCCACCAGACCCTTGGTGGTGGCGGGGTCGGACATCTGCTCACAGATAGCCACCTTGTAGCCCTTTTGCACCAGCCGACCGATGTAGGCATCTACACTGTGATAGGGCACGCCGCACATAGGGGTCTGCTCCTCCTTGGGCTTGGTGCGGTCCCGGCTGGTGAGGGTCAGGTCCAGCTCCCGGGAGGCGAGAATTGCATCCTCGTCAAACATTTCGTAAAAGTCACCCAGGCGGAAAAACAGAATGCTGTCCTGATTCCGTTCTTTAATTTCATGATACTGACGCCGCATGGGGGTCATTTCGTTGGTAGGCTTTGCCATAGCCGTAACCTCTTTCTGTCTGTCTTAAAGTTCTCCCACAAGGCTCCAGGTGGTGGAGCTGGTAACGGTAATATATTGGAAAGTGCCAATGAGCGCCGGGTCGCCGGGCAGCCGCACCAGCCGTCCGCCCTCGGTACGGGCGGTGAGCAGACCGTCATCGGTGCCGTCAATCAGACACCGCAGGCGTTTGCCCACATATTGCTGGTGAATCTTCTCGGAAATGGCGTTCTGTACAGCGCACAGCCGGTCAAACCGGCGGTTTTTCTCCTCCTTGGGGGTGGGGTCTTCCATGGAGGCGGCGGGGGTTCCCACTCTGGGGGAGAAGATGAAGGTAAACAGAGAATCGTAATGCACCTGCTCAATCAGGGAAATGGTTTCTTCAAATTCTTCGTCGGTTTCGCCGGGAAAACCGACAATTACATCGCTGGTCAGCACCAAATCCGGCATCACCGATTTGGCATAGCGCACCAAATCCAGATATTTTTCCCGGTCGTAGTGCCGGTTCATGGCCTTCAGCACCCGGGAAGAACCGGACTGGAAGGGAAGATGCAGCTGCTTGGCGATTTTCGGGGAGGCTGCCATGGTATCGAACAGCTTTTTGCCCGCATCTCTGGGGTGGCTGGTCATAAACCGCACCAGAAAATCCCCGGGAATCTTCACAATTTCTGCCAGCAGGTCGGAAAAGTCCACATCTTCCGGCAAATCCTTACCGTAGGAATTCACATTCTGACCCAGCAGGGTGATTTCCTTGCAGCCGGCTTCAATCAGACAGCGGCATTCTGCCAGAATATCTGCCATTTTCCGGCTTCGCTCCCGACCCCGGACATAGGGGACGATGCAGTAGGTGCAGAAATTGTTGCAGCCGTACATAATGCTGACCCAGCTTTTTAAGGGGTTGTCCCGCTGCTGGGGGATGCCCTCGGCGATGGAGCCGGGCTCGTCTGCAATGTAAAACTGCCGTTTGCCCTTTTGCAGCACATTCCACAGGATTTCGGGGAATTGCCACAGGTGGTGGGTGGAAAACACGCCGTCCACATGGGGGTAGCTTTTTTTGATGCGGTCGGTGACCTTGGTTTCGCCTGCCATGCAGCCGCAGAGGAAGATTTTCTGCCGGGGATGGCGGCGCTTGGTGTGGGTAAGGGCGCCTAAGTTGCCGAATACCCGCTGCTCAGCGTGTTCCCGGATGGCGCAGGTGTTCATGACGACGACATCCGCGCCCTCAGCCTCGGAAACAATCCGGTAACCGCTTTGGATTAAGTAGCCCCGGAGCTTTTCCGAATCCGCTTCATTTTGCTGGCAGCCGTAGGTTTCCACATAGGCTGTGGGGGTGATTTCCTGGGTATGCCACCACTGATCAATACGGTCACACAGCTGCAGCTGCTGCTGTAGCTGAGTATCGGTAATAACCGTAGTTTTGGTTTCCATAGGGGAGTGCCTCCAATGATACTTTCTCAATTTAATATTCTAACATTTTTCCGGATTCTTTGCAAGATGATTCCCGGGGAAATTGTAAACAATTTGGGATTTGCTTGCATTTTTCCCATGGGCGTGGTAGACTTGATCCATCATACACCCCAATCGGGGAGGAAGAGGAAACTATGCGTTGTAAATTTTGCAAAGCGGAGCTCAGTGAGCAGACCACGGTCTGCGAAAGCTGCGGCAAGGATAATGCCAAGGATTCTTTGGACATGCTGCAAAGACAGACCCGGAATATGCGCCGTGCGCTGATGATTCTGCTGGCCGTTTTGGCTCTGACGATACTTGCGGTTTTGGTGGTATTTCTGGTAAAGGGCGGCATGGCGCCCGGAGATGACAGCACCCAGGCAAGTACCGTTGCCACCATTCCCACCGACGGCAATCCCAATGACGAAACCTGCAAGGGCAGCTATACCGCAACCGATGACAAGGTGGAGGAAAACCGGGATACCGTTCTTGCGGCTCTGGGGGATGCCAAGCTGACCAATGGGCTTTTCAATCTGCATTACTGGAACACGGTCTATGATTTTGCGTCCCAGTACGGCAGCTATGCCGCATATTGGGGTCTGGACTTTACCAAGCCTCTGGATACCCAGACCTGTACCCAGTTTGAAACACCTATGACCTGGCAGCAGGCCTTTATCAAGCGGGCCCTGGGCGGCTGGATGATCTACCAGGGTATGGTGAATGAAGCGAAGGAACAGAATTTCGTTTTGCCCGATTATTATCAGCAGCTGCTGGACGAGCTTCCCGAAACGCTGGAGGAGGAACGGAAGAACACGAAGTATGAAACCGTAGAGGAAATGCTGCAGCATGACTACGGCTCCGGCTGCACCTATGAAGACTATAAGGCCTACCTGGAGGTGTACTACACCGCCAACGCTTACTACGAGCATCTGCTGAAAACCTACCCGGTAACCGACGAGCAGGTGAAAACCTACTATGAGGCCAACAAAGAAGCCCTGAAGACCCGGTACAAGTTTGAAACCATGGAAGGTCCTTTGGTTGCGGTCCGCCATATTCTCATCATGCCTCAGAGCGATACACCCAATGCGAGCACCTACACCGATGACCAGTGGGAGGCCTGCCGGGTAAAGGCGCAGCAGCTTTACGATGCTCTGGTGGCAGAGGGTATGACGGAGGAAGCCTTCATTCAGGCGGCAAAGGAGAATTCCAAGGACGGAAATGCAGCCGACGGCGGCATTTACGATGCGGTATATAAGGGTCAGATGGTGGCGGAGTTTGAAAACTGGTGTTTCGACGAAAGCCGCACGCCCGGCAGCCATGGCCTGGTCAAAACGACCTACGGCTACCACCTGATGTTCTTTGTCAAGGCCTATGAGGGCGTATATCCGCCGATCATGGACGGCGCCCGGGATGCACAGGTGCAGGAATATCTGGATCAGCTGGAAAAGGATTCGGTTTGCGATGTTGATTACAAATCCATTTTGCTGTCGGATGTGAAGCTGGGAAGTGAATAATTCATACAACGGGGTGTGCTGCGTGCACGCCCCGTTTTGCGTGAGAAAAACGCTTTACTTCCCGTTTTTGCCGTGATAAAATAAGAGCAAGTTTTGAGAAAGAACAGGAGAACGTTATGGAACAGGTTCGCAGGAGAAAGCGCAGCCGCCGGAGAAATACCAACACCATGCTTTTGACTCTGATTGGCGCGCTGGTGGCGCTGCTGATTGTGGCAATTCTGGTGGCGGCGGCTCTGGGCAGCGGCAGTCATGAGGACAATCCCCAGCAGGGCAGCACCGGTACTTCCACTGCCCCCAGTGTGCCCCAGACAGAGCCCATGAAACAGCTGCAGATTACCGCGCCGGAGAAAACCCAGCTGGAAACCGGTGAGGAGCAGCTGGTATTTGCCGGCGTTGCAGAGCCCAGCCTGCCGCTGACAGTAAACGGCACCGCTGTGACGGTGGCAGCTGACGGCAGCTTCCGCCATTCGGTGACATTGGCGGTGGGTGACAACACCGTTACCGTAGTCAGCGGAGATACCACCCGGGTGTACCAAATCCGGCGGTATTACGGCATGCAAAGCTATTCTCCCTCGGTAGATACCACCTACAGCAGCGGCGCTACCGTTCTGATTGAGGTAATGGTCCGGGAGGACAGCCGCCTGCAGGTAAAGCTGGGCACGAAAGAAATCGAAATGCAGAAGGATCCCAACCAGATTGGCAGCGGTATTTCCCAGGGCTATGTCCGCTATACCGGCAGCTATAAGCTCACCGATACCAATGCCGAGGATCTGCAGCTGGGTGTCATTACCTACACTGTCACCACCGGCGATGTGGTGGAAACCTATGAGTCCAGCCCGGTGGTGTGCAAAAAGAGCGGGCAGATTCTCTCTTCCAATCCCTCCGTGACCCCCGATTACGGCGAGTATATCGATGTGGGCTCCGGCTTTATCGCGGAAATTATTGCCTACAATGCCGAAACCTTTAACGGAAAAACCGACGATGACAAATCCGCGCCCACCCGCAACTATCTGCCCAAGGGAACGCTGGATTACGCCAGCACCAAGATGGTCACCAACGGCAGCAATTCCTACTATCTGCTGCGGTGCGGACGGCGGGTGTACCTCAAGAAGAACAACTGGCCCTCCACCGCCAAGACCCAGATAGTGGACGTGTACAAGGGCACACTGCCCGACCACAACGAGATTGGCTTTGTGTCCCTGACCCAGGACGGCCATCATACGGTGCTCACCTTTGACACCATGTGGAAAGCGCCCTTCTATTTTGACCTTTTGCCCCAGAAGTACATCAATGAAGAGCAGCGGGATTACCGGGTGACCCAGCTGACGGCGGAGTATGTGGATATTACCTTCTGCTACGCTACGGTGTTTGAAGGCACTGTGGAAATCCCGGAAGGCCACCGTTTGTTCAAGTCTGCCGAGCTCAAGAAGAATGAATCCGACTGCACTTTGCGGCTGTATCTGCAGAAGACCGGCGGTTTCTACGGCTGGGATGCTTACTACAACGAGCAGAATCAGCTGTGCTTCCGGTTTTTGAATCCTGTAAAGGCGACCGCTACCTCCGACAATGCCTACGGCGCGGATCTGACCGGCATCCGAATTATGCTGGATGTGGGTCACGGCGGTATCGACCCCGGCTCCATCCGGAAGAACTTCAACGGCAAGAATGTATCCGAGGCGGATTTGAATCTGGCCCTGGCCAACAAGCTGAAGCAGGAGCTGGAATCCATGGGCGCTACGGTGATTCTCAACCGAACCGAGGATACCACCATCAACACCGACGAGCGCATTCAGCAGTTTAAGGAGATTTCCCCGGATTTGTGCATTGCCATCCACCAGAACTCCGTAAGCGGCTATCCCAACCACAGCGGTGTGGAAATCTGTTATTCCACCCCCTTCTCGGCGGCAGTTTCTGAGCTGATTTTCGAAGAAACCGAGAAAACCGGGGTTTACAACAAGCATTCCCTCAAGTGGCACTACTACTATGTGGCCCGGCAGACCAACTGCCCGGTGGTTCTGACAGAAAACGGCTTTATGACCAACGATGCAGAATTGCAAAAGATGGTGGACGAAGGCGTACAGCTGACCAAGGCCCAGGCCATGGCAAGGGGAATTGCCCGGTATTTCCTCTCTGTCGAATAATAAAAATGCCTCCCGGTTGGGAGGCATTTTTTCGTTTACTTGAGGGGCAGAGTGCGGAAGATTTCCCTGGTGATTGCCCGGTATTCGGCAAGGTCTGTGGTTTTGCGCAGCTGTTTCCACAGCTTTTCGTGGCCTTCGAACCGGGGGATAATCATGTGCCAGTTTTCTTTTAAGCGGAACATGGCGTTGCGGCTGCCGCCGAAGGCGTCTATGTAGCTTTCCAGAAGGTCGTCCATAAAGGCTTCCAGCTTATCTGCCGTGGTGGGGGTGCCGCTGAGCATACCCGGGTCAGCCACCAGCCCCCGGCCGATCATGACACCGCGAAGCTCCGGAAATTCCGCCCGGATTCTTAAGATGTCTGCCATAGAGGTCAAATCACCGTTGTAGCACAGGGGATTTTTGCTGTGGGCAAATGCGTAGCGGAACATTTCCATATCCACCTGCCCGTCGTAAAACTGCTTGCGAACCCGGGGGTGGATGGTAAGCTCCCGAATGGGATACCGGTTGTAAACCTCTAAAATGGCGGGAAATTCCTGGGGATCTGCAAGACCCAACCGGGTTTTTACGGAAATGGGCAGGGGAGAGCCGGCAAAAATCCGGCTGAGAAAGGCGTCAAGCTCCGACAAATCCCGGAGCATTCCGCTGCCCTTGCCCTTGGATACCACCGTGCCCGAGGGGCAGCCTACATTCAGGTTCACCTCGCCGTAGCCCCGGTCATGGCAAACCTGGGCCGCCCAAAGAAAATCCTCAGCGGATTTGGTGAGAATCTGGGGTATGGCTACAAAGGACTCCGTGTCCGCAAAGGGCAGTTCCCGGTCTTCCTTGTGCGTTAAGGTGCGATGGACGGTGGGGGACAGAAAGGGCATAAAGTACCGGTCCACACCGGCAAAATGCTGATGGTGCAATCGGCGGTAAATGCTGTCGGTAAGCCCTTCCATGGGGGCAAAATCATAGCGCATGGTAAACTCCTTGAAAGAGGGTGTGCCTTGTGGCACACCCTCCGGGTGTTAAATTTCCATAATGACCGGCAAAATCATGGGATTTCGCTTGGTGTGCTTATAGAGGTAGCCGGACAAATCGGTCTTGATGGCGGATTTGATGGATGCCCAGTCCCGGTTGCGACGGCGGCCGCACCGCTCAATGGCCTCCAAAGCCACTTCCCGCAGCTCCTCCATCAGCTCCTCGGATTCCTTGACATAGATAAAACCCCGGGTGATGATGTCCGGGCCGGTGATAATGCTGCCGTCCTGGCTGCTGACATTGACGCAGACCACGATCATGCCGTCCTGGGCCAGATGCTTCCGGTCCCGGAGCACCACACTGCCCACATCGCCAACGCCGGTGCCGTCCACGAACACTTTGCCCGCAGGCACGGTAGCGGTAATTTTTCCGGTTTTACCGCTGAGCTCAAAGACGCTGCCGATTTCTCCGATGAGGATATTCTTGGGGCTGGTGCCCATGGCTTTTGCCAGCCGTCCGTGGAGCTGCAGATGCCGCTGCTCGCCGTGAACGGGGATAAAGAACCGGGGCTTGCACAGGGCGTGAACAATTTTCAGCTCCTCCTGGCAGGCGTGGCCGGATACATGCAGACCCTCGCTCTTTTCGTAAACCACATCTGCGCCCTTGCGGTACAGCTCGTTGATAATCCGGGAAACCGCCTTTTCGTTGCCGGGAATGGCGGAGGCGGAGATGATAATCCGGTCGCCGGCGGTGATATCCACCTGCTTGTGGGTGGAAAATGCCATCCGGTACAGCGCCGACATATTCTCGCCCTGAGAACCGGTGGAAACGATCACCACCTTATTCTTCGGCAGGCTCTTGATTGCCCCCAGGTCTACAATCGTGCCGGGTTTTACTTTCAGATAACCCAGGTCCTGGGCAACTTTGAGCATGTTTTCCATGCTTCTGCCGGAAACGGCAACCTTTCTGCCGTAGCGCTGGGCGGTGGCAAGCACTGCCTGAATTCGGTGCATATTGGAGGCGAAGGTGGTGACAATGATCCGCTGGTCGCAGTTTTTAAACTGCCGGTCCAGGCCTTCCGCCACAAGGTTTTCGCTGGGGGTATAGCCCGCCCGCTCCACATTGGTGGAATCGCACAGCAGGGCCAAAACGCCCTTGTTGCCCAGCTCGCCCAAACGGGCAAGGTTGGTCATGCCGCCCTCGGCAGTGGGGTCGATTTTAAAGTCGCCGGTCATCACCACAGTGCCCACCGGGGTGTGAATGGCAAAGGCCACCGCGTCGGCGATGGAGTGGTTGACGTGAATGAATTCCACGGTAAAGCAGCCGGCCTTTACGGTATCGCCGGGCTTGTGAATATGGAGCTTTACCGCGTCCTGAAGCCGATGCTCCTCCAACTTCAGCTTAATCAGACCGCAGGTCATGGCGGTGCCGTGAATGGGGCAGCTGACCTGCTGCATACAGTAGGGAATGGAGCCGATGTGGTCCTCGTGTCCGTGGGTGATGAACATACCCCGCAGCTTTTTCTGGTTTGCCACCAGATAGGAAAAGTCGGGGATCACCAGATCCACGCCGTACATTTCTTCGTCCGGAAAGCCGACGCCGCAGTCTACCACGATCATGTCCTTGCCGTATTCCAGAACGGTGATATTCTTGCCGATCTCGTCCAGACCGCCAAGGGGGATTATTTTCAGTTTTTCAGCCAATGAAAATCATTTCTCCTTTCGTAATTGCAAAAAAGGCCGTAGAAAACCAGGCAGCCATTTTCCTTCCGGGTCAGCCCTGCTTCGCCGCCTGAAGGGAAAAACGCCTGCATATTTATGTGAGGAGCAAGCTGCTCCCAATCGCTGTTGGAAGTTGCCCGGGTCTGCGCTTCCCGGCACATACTACGAACAGTATAACACATTTGGGGGTAAAAGTATACCATTATTTTTTTGGCACCTGGAAAAAATCGTTTCACGGGGGAAATATATAGAAAATTGGGTTGCACCTTTTGCAAGGATTTGATATAATACCCTTTATAGTAGGAATATTGTGGGTAAATGCCCATTTTCGGGAGGGAAGGCTATGAATAAAAAGCTGAAGCGGATGTTTTGGCCCGGTCTTTGGCTGTACTTTGCGGTGATGGCAGCCTTTGTTGCGGCAGCCGGACTCATGCAGCAGTATATTCTGGCGGCAGCGGAAGCAGGGGCTGCTGTTTTGGTGGCGGTTTTTTATCTCATCAGCCGCAACCGGCGGAAAAAAGCGCTCCAGAGCTTTGCCAAGGATGCCTTTCCTGTGCCGGAAGAGGTCAAGAATTCCGACATGCCTTTTCCCATGGCCATGGTTCGACTGGGGGACAGCAGGATCCTCTGGGCCAACGACCGGTTTTCCTCCATTACCGGCTATCGGGATCAGTATCTGGAGCAGAAGCTGACTTCTGCAATCCCCGATGCCACCACCGACTGGCTGGTGGCCGGCAAGACGGAAGCGCCCTATGATGTGACCCTTTCCGGCCGCAGATACCGGATTTACGGCTCCACCGTCCGGGCGGATGACCCGGAGAGCACCATGCTGGGTATGCTGTACCTGAGCGATTTGACGGAGCTGTATCAGGTGCGGGATGAGTATGTCCGCTCCCGCCCTGTGGTTTCCATCATTTTGGTGGACAATTACGAAGAACTGACTAAAAACTTAACAGAGGGCGCCATCTCCAGCATGAACGCCCGAATCAACGATATCATCTCCAAATGGACCGAGGATTATCACGGACTGCTCCGGAAGCTGGAAAGAAACCGCTTCCTCTTTGTCTTTGAAAAGCGGGATTTGGGAAGAATTGTGGACGGAAAATTCTCCATTCTGGAGGATATCCACGAGGTGGAAAACCCCGCCGGTTTGGAGGCGTCGCTGTCCATCGGTTTGGGTATCGACGGAGCCACCTTTGAAGAAAGCTACGAGTTTGCGTCGCTGTCTGTGGAAATGTCTTTGAGCCGGGGCGGTGACCAGGCGGTTATGAAGGACCGGTATAATTTCTCCTTCTACGGTGGCCGTTCCCGGGAGACAGACCGTACCAGCAAGGTTCGCTCCCGTGTTACCGCAAATTCTCTCATGGTTCTGCTGGAGCAGAGCAGCCAGGTGTTCATCATGGGCCACAAAAACGCGGACCTGGACGCCCTGGGCGCGGCAATGGGTATCCGCTGCATGTGCCGCAAGGCAGGCAAGCAGGCCTATATCGTACTGGATGTGAACAAAAATGCCGCCGAGGATTTGCTGGCGGAAATTCAGCAGGTGCCGGAATATGCCGAGGCATTTATTTCCGGACAGGAGGCCATGCTTCTGTGTGACAACCACAGCACCCTGGTGGTGGTGGATACCAACCGGCCGGACCAGGTGGAGCACAAGCCTTTGCTGGAGGCCATTACCCGGGTGTGCGTGGTGGACCATCACCGTCGTGCGGCGGACTATATCGACCCGGTGGTTCTGAACCTCCACGAGCCCTACGCCTCCTCCGCTGCGGAGCTGGTAACGGAGCTTTTGCAGTATGCGGTGGAGAAAAAGGATGTCCTGCCCATTGAGGCTAAGAGCCTGCTGGCAGGTATCTTCCTGGACACCAAGAGCTTCAATGTCCGCACCGGCGAACGTACCTTTGAGGCGGCAGCTGTGCTGCGCAAATGGGGCGCCGATACGGTGGAGGTGAAAAAGCTTCTGCAAAGCGACTTCCACAATACCATGGCAAAGTATCAGATTATCAAGGCCTCCCGGCTGTATCGGGAGGAAATCGCCATTGCCGCGCTGAACACCGAAACCTCCCGCACACTGGCGGCTCAGGCGGCAGATGAGCTGCTGAATATCTCCGGCATTACCGCCTCCTTTGTGCTGTATCCGGAGAATGACCAGATATACATTTCCGCCCGGTCCATCGGCAAGGCGAATGTTCAAATGATTCTGGAGCCTCTGGGCGGCGGCGGCAACGCGGCTGCGGCAGGCGCCCAGATAAACAATTCCACGGTTAAGGATGTACTGGATCAGCTGGTGGCATCCATCGATAATTACTATGAGGAGTAACCGATATGAAAGTGATTTTAACGCAGGATGTAAAGGGTAAAGGCAAAAAGGGTCAGCTGCTGGAGATTTCCGACGGCTACGCCCGCAATTTTCTGCTGCCCAGAAAGCTGGCGGTGGAGGCAACTGCCGACGCCATCAACACCATGAAAATGAACGATAAGGCAACCCAGGAGCGCATTGCCAAGGAAAAGGCAGCTGCCCTGGAGATTTCCCACAAGCTGCGGGAAATGACCCTGGTAGTCACCGCCAAGGGCGGCGGCGCCGGCAGACTCTTCGGCTCTGTTACCAACCAGGAAATTGCCGATGCTTTGAAAGAAAAGTCCGGAATCATTCTGGACAAGCGGAAAATCGTCATTGCCGACCCCATTAAGTCGGTGGGTACCTATACAGTGCAGTGCAAGCTGGGCTACGAAATCAACGCCCCCCTGACGGTGAAGATCGAGGAAGCCTAAACTGCTTTTTGTGAATTAGACAGAGAGGAGAAACAACATGGATGAAGAATTGCTGAGCCGTCAGCCGCCCCAGTCGCTGGAGGCAGAACAGGCGGTGCTTGGCTCCATACTCATCGACAGCCGGTGTGTTGCCGATGTGATTGGTATGCTGCAGCCCGAGGATTTCTATCTGCAGCAGAACCGGGAGATTTACGAAACCATCTATACCATGTTCAATTTCTCCCAGACCATCGACCCGGTGACCGTTCTGGATAAGATGCGGGAACTGGGTGTGCATCACGATAACTCCCGGGACTACATTTTGCAGCTGATGGAAATTACCCCCACCGCTGCCAATGTGGTTCGCTATGCGGGAATTGTCAGAGAAAAGGCAATGCTCCGGGGTCTTGCCCAGGCGGCGGTGGATATTTCCCAGGTGGTCCATTCCCAGGTGGGAACGGCATCGGAGATGCTGGAGGTTGCGGAAAAGAAGATTTATGCCCTTCGCAAGGGCGAGCGGGGAGATTCTCTGGAGCATGTTGGCGTGGTTTTGCAGAAGGTTTTTGACCGACTGCGGGAACTGAGCCAGTCCGACTCCGCCATTCCCGGACTTTCCACCGGCATGAAGGATTTGGATGTGGTCATCAACGGCCTGAATAAATCCGACCTGTTGCTGGTGGCTGCCCGTCCTGCTATGGGTAAGTCTGCCTTTGCTCTGAATCTGGGTCTGAATGTAGCGAAGAAGTATAAGAAAACCGTGGCGATTTTCAATCTGGAAATGTCCCGGGAGCAGTTGGCGATGCGTCTGCTTGCCACCGAGAGCTTTGTTGACGGCAAGAAGATGGCTACCGGCAAGCTCACCGAGGAAGAATGGACACGGCTGGCTATGGCGTCTGTATCCTTAAGCCAGACGGATATTCGCATTGACGATAATCCTTCCGTCACGGTGGCGGATATCAATGCCAAGTGCCGCCGGTTGGACAATCTGGGTCTGGTGGTTATCGACTACCTGCAGCTGATGTCCGGCTCCGGCTACGGTAAGGGCGGAGAAAACCGGGTCACCGTGGTGGGTGAAATTTCCCGGGCCTTGAAGATTATGGCCAAGGAACTGAATGTTCCCGTGATTTGTATCAGCCAGCTGTCCCGTGCGGTGGAAAACCGGCCGGACAAGCGCCCCATTATGTCTGACCTTCGGGAATCCGGCGCTATTGAGCAGGATGCCGACGAAGTGCTGTTCCTGTATCGGGATGAATACTATAACCCCAACACCGAGGACAAGGGTGTTGCTGAATGTATCGTTTCCAAGAACCGTCATGGCGAAACCGGAACGGTGAAGCTGCAGTGGGTACCCCAGTACCAGATTTTCTCCGATCGGGAGTGGAAGCATGCTGAATGAGCTGACGGGGCAGATTCGCCGGTATGATATGATTCATCCCGGGGATACCGTAATTTGTGCCGTATCCGGCGGGGCAGATTCCATGGCGCTGCTGTGGGGGCTGTACCTGCTGCGGGATAAGCTGCAAATTTCCTTGGAGGCTGCCCATTTTAACCACGGTCTGCGTGGGGAAGAATCGGAACGGGATGCCCGGTTTGTCCGGCAGTTTTGCGCCGATTACGGCATTGCCCTCCATGAGGGGAGCGGTTCGGTGGTTGCCGGGAAAAAGGGCCTGGAGGCCGCGGCGCGCTCTGCCCGGTATGGGTTTTTCGACAGCCTGCCCGGGAAGATTGCCACTGCCCACACCGCTGACGATAACGCGGAAACGGTTCTCATGCACCTGATTCGGGGCACGGGCTTAAAGGGCTTGGGCGGCATCGCTCCAGTGAGCGGAAAGCGGATTCGCCCCATGCTCACGGTGACCCGGGAGCAGGTACTGGCATTTTTAAAAGAGTACAGCATTGCCTATGTTACCGACAGCTCCAACGAGGAGGATTCCTTTTTGCGAAACCGCCTGCGCCATCATGTGATGCCCCTGCTGAAGCAGGAAAATCCCAAGCTGGCGGAAAATGTTTCTCATATGGCCATGCGCCTGCGCTTTGACGAACAGGTTTTGGAAGCATTGGCAGAGGGCAGCCTCTGCGTAACGCAGCTGCGCGCTGCGCAGCCGGCTCTCCGCACCCGGCTTTTGAGCCGGTTTTTGCGGGAGAATGGCGTTTCCGAGCCGGAGGCAGAGCACATTGCCCTTTTGGAGAAACTGGTGTTTTCCCCCAAGCCATCTGCCCGGGCAGACTTGCCCGGCGGCGTCCGGGTCATGCGAAACTATGACCGGCTGGAGATTTCCAAAGAGGAACAGACCCCGGAGCCGGTGGCATTGCCTATGGAGGGAACGGTGGCTTTACCCCAATGGGGAGTAACGGTCACAGTCAGCAGCGCGGAAGAAATCCTGCAGACCGGGGACACGATGACCGTATGCCCTCAGGGTCAGCTGGTTTTGCGCAGCCGACTTGCCGGGGATGAAATCACATTGCCGGGCGGCACGAAGAGCCTGAAAAAGCTGCTGATTGATCGGAAAATCCCCGCAGCGCGCCGGGATAGAATCCCAGTTCTTGCGGACGATTCAGGGGTTTTGGGTGTATACGGAATCGGTGTGAACCTGCGTCGGGCGGCGGATAAATTGCCGGCGGTACAGCTGCGGTTTATGCCGTTAGATACAGAAAACAAAGAGGAGTAATTGCCATGGAGAAAGATATTCAGCGGATCCTGATCAGTCAGGAGGAAATCCAAAACCGGGTGGGTCAGCTTGGAAAGCTGCTGTCGGAGGAGTATGCTGACAAGAACCCCATTGTTGTGGGCGTTTTGAAGGGCGTTGTGATTTTCTATGCCGACCTGATCCGGGCTATGGGCGTTCCCTGCCAAATGGATTTTATGTGGATTTCCTCTTATGAGGGAACCAGCTCCACCGGAAATATGGTGGTGAAACGGGATGTATCCGCGGATATCAAGGGCCGTCATGTGCTGATTCTGGAGGACATTTACGACACCGGCAATTCTCTGAATTTTGTTTACAACCACCTGCGCGCAAAGGAGCCTGCCTCCATAAAAATTTGCACACTGCTGGATAAGCCCTCCCGCAGAAAGCCCGGCATTACCCTGAAGGCGGATTTTGTGGGCTTTGAAGTGCCCAATGCGTTCGTGGTGGGCTACGGACTGGATTATAATGAACGTTACCGGAATCTGCCCTATGTGGGCGTTTTAAAGCCGGAAGCATACGAAAGCTAAGGAGAACCAATTTTGAGAAAACCCAAAGTATTATCTGTTATCATTTACCTTGCCATTCTGGCGCTGCTCTTTTCCTGGGTGTTCGGCTTATTTGACGGCGGCACCGACGGACTTTCCTATTCCCAGATTGTGGAGCTGTTCCAAAAGGAGCAGGTGAAGGAATTTGTAGTGTCGGAGCAGATCATTGTTCTTTCTTTGCACAATCCCTACAAGGGCAAGACCGAACTGACCTGCAGTCTGTCTGACCCGGAAAGCTTCCGGGCGGAAATGGGAGAGCTACTGCAGGAGCAGCTGAAAAGCGGCGTGCTGGAAAGCTATGATTTTATTCCGGAGGAAGGCTTTTCTGTCTATGATCTGATTCTGCCGTTGCTGATTGTGGGCGGCGTTTTGCTGCTGCTGTGGATGATTCTCATGGGCAGAATGAACAGCAACAATCCCATGAATCATTTCGGCAAAGCCCGCACGGTTCTGGGCCTGCCGGACGGGAAAAAGGTGACCTTTGCGGATGTCGCCGGTGCAGACGAGGAAAAAGAGGATCTGCAGGAAGTGGTAGACTTCCTCCGGGATCCGGAGAAGTATACCCAAATCGGCGCCCGGATTCCCCACGGCTTGCTGCTGGTAGGACCTCCCGGTACGGGCAAAACCCTGCTTGCCAGGGCGGTGGCAGGGGAGGCGGACGTTCAGTTCCTCTCTATTTCCGGTTCGGATTTTGTGGAGATGTATGTGGGCGTGGGCGCCAGCCGTGTCCGGGACCTGTTTGAGCAGGCCAAGAAAGTGGCGCCTGCCATTATCTTTATCGATGAAATCGATGCGGTGGGCCGCAAGCGTGGCTCCGGACTGGGCGGCGGACACGATGAAAAAGAGCAGACTCTGACCCAGTTACTGGTGGAGATGGACGGCTTTGGCCGCACCGAGGGCGTCATTGTCCTGGCCGCCACCAACCGCCCGGATATCTTAGACCCTGCGCTGCTGCGTCCCGGCCGGTTTGACCGGCAGATTTATGTGGGCGCACCGGATGTCAAGGGCCGTGAGGAGATTCTCAAGGTCCATGCCCGGGGCAAGAAGCTGGGAGAGGATGTGGACTTTTCCGTGGTTGCCCGGGCGACGGTGGGCTTCACCGGCGCAGATTTGAGCAATCTGATGAACGAGGCGGCCATCATGGCGGCAAAGGACAACCGTCCGGTGCTGAGCATGGGGGATTTGAACAATGCCATGATGAAGATTATGGCAGGTCCGGAGAAAAAGAGCCGGGTTCAGAACCGGCGGGATTTGAAGACCACCGCCATTCACGAGGCAGGCCATGCCATTGCCATGCATCAGCTGCCCACCCAGGACCCGGTGCTGCAAATTACCATTGTGCCCCGGGGCCGCAGCCTGGGCGCTACCTGGCATCTGCCCAAGGACGATTCCTCCAACCTGACCCGAAACCAGATGTACGAGGAAATCGTTGCTCTGCTGGGCGGCCGGGTGGCGGAGGCGCTGCTGCTGGGGGATATCTCCGTGGGCGCGTCCAACGATATTGACCGGGCCACCAAGCTGGCGCGGGATATGGTAGCCCGCTACGGCATGTCCGAGGCGCTGGGCACGGTATCCTATCTTGACGGCGGAGAGGTGTTCATCGGCCGGGATTACCAGACCACCAAGAGCTATTCCGAAAAGGTGGCAGGCACGATTGACGATGAAGTGAAACTGCTGGTGGACAAGGCCTACGAGCATTGCGCCCAAATTCTGAAGGACAACAGCGACAAGCTGAACCAGGTTGCCGAGTATCTTTTGGAGCATGAAACCATGTCCGGCAACCAGTTTGCCGACTGCATGGCAGGCCGGGAAATCGGAGAAGCCGTTCCCATGTCCCTGTTTGAAACCCCCAACGAGGAATAAAAAATCCCCGACAGAATTTTCTGTCGGGGATTTTTGAATCAGTCCTCAAAGGTCAGAACGTCTTTGTAACGCTCCTTGAAAATGGCATACACGGCATTGAGAAGTTTTTCGTCCATGACGGGCAGGTAGTTCTCATTTTCCTCGTCTACCGGCTCTACCTCCAAAATCACGATTTCGGTGGCGGCCTCCTCGGCGGGCATCAGTACCAGATACTCTTTGCCCTCGTAGTCCACGCTGTCCAGGTACTCAAAGTCGGTGCTTTCGCCGTCCTCGTCTGTGAGGGTCAGGATGGTGGTTTCCTCTTCTTCCTGCAGGATTTCTTCGTTTTCCATAGTAATTTCCTCCTTATCGCTGAATCCGACCGGAGCCGTCGCCGCCGGCCAGTTTTTCGACTTCTGCTACGGTAACCATGTTGTAGTCACCTTCAATGGAATGCTTCAGTGCGGAAGCGGCTACCGCAAATTCCACAGCCTGTTGGGTGCTCTTGCCGCTGAGAATGGAATAAATCAGACCGCCGCCGAAGCTGTCGCCGCCGCCCACACGGTCAATGATGTGCAGGTCATACTTCTTGGAGAAGCAGTATTCGTTGCCGGCTACATTGTACAGCATGGCGCTCCAGCCGTTGTCGAAGGCGGAGTGGCTTTCCCGGAGGGTGATTGCCACCATTTCAAAGCCAAACTGGTCTGCCAGCTGCTTTGCTACGGACTTGTAGCCCTCGTGATTCAGATTGCCGCCGTAGATGTCGGTAGCCTCTGCTTCAATGCCGAATACGTCCTTTGCATCCTCTTCGTTGGAGATGCACACATCCACATACTGGCACAGCTTGGTCATAGCAGCCCGGGCCTGGTCACGGGTCCACAGCTTGCCCCGGTAGTTTAAGTCGCAGGAAATCTTAATACCCCGTGCCTTGGCGGCCTTGCAGGCATCTTCGCAGATTTGCACCAGATTTTCGCCCAGAGCGGGGGTGATACCGGTGAAATGGAACCAGTCGGCACCGTCAAAAATCTTGTCCCAGTCAAAATCCTCCCGGCTGGCTTGCTGGATTGCGGAGTGAGCCCGGTCGTAAACACACACAGAGCCCCGCTGGGATGCGCCCTTTTCGTTGAAGTAGATACCCACACGGTCACCGCCCCGGGTGATGAGGGTGGTGTCCACGCCGTAGCGGCGCAGGCTGTTGACAGCGGACTGGCCGATGGCATGGGTGGGCAGCTTGGTTACATAAGCGGCATCCATGCCGTAATTGGCAAGGGACACGGCAACATTGGCTTCGCCGCCGCCAAAGGTGAATTCCACATGGTCACACTGGACAAAGCGCTCGTAATTGTAAGGCTGCAGGCGAAGCATCAGCTCGCCAAAGGTAATAATTCTGGGCATGGGTTTGTTTTCCTTTCTTTATGCATTAGCCGAAAGCTGCCTGACGGGCTTCGGCACAGAGGGCGGTGATTTTTTCAAAGTTGCCGGCGGCGATGTCTGCCTTGGGGCAGACCCAGCTGCCGCCCACGGCATGGATAAAGGGTGCGTCTAAGTATTCCCGCAGATTGGAGGCATTCACACCGCCGGTGGGCATGAACTTAACGCCCACAAAGGGAGCGGACAGATTCTTCATGGCGTTCAGACCGCCGTAAACATTGGCGGGGAAAAACTTGACAACTTTAAGTCCCATGTTCACCGCTGTGGTGATTTCGGTGGGGGTGACGCAGCCGGGGGTCACGGCGATGCCGTTTTCAATACACCAGCCTACGACTTGAGCGTCAAAGCCGGGAGAAACGATAAATTTTGCGCCCTTTTCCACCGCCAGCTTGCACTGCTCCAGATTCAGAATCGTGCCGGCGCCTACCAGCATATCGGGGCAGTTTTCGGCCACAGCCTGAATGCTGTCGGCAGCGGCTGCGGTACGGAAGGTGATTTCCATGACATCAATTCCACCGGCTACCATGGCCTTGGCGGTAGGAACGGCATCCTTGGCATCGTCCAGCACAACCACGGGAACAACACCGGCATTTGCAAGTCTTTTCAGTACATCCATGGAACAGTTACCTCCAAAACAGTAAATAAGTAAAATATTTTTGGCAGTGTGGCGGTGAAACGCCATACTATGCTACGATAATTATAGTAGATTTCAAGGAATCTGTCAATGGAAATGCGTGGTTGAAAAGATAAATCGTTCGTCACAGAAAAACGCCCATCCCTTTGACAGGGAGGGGCGTTTTGCGAATTCGTATCCGAGGAAACTCAGAAATTCCCCACCTCGGCGGATTTGAGCTGAAGTTGGAGCTTGTCGGCAATCAGGGCGATGAATTCACTATTCGTGGGCTTGCCCTTGGTGTTGCTGACTGTGTACCCAAAGAACCGCTGGAGAGTATCCAAATCGCCCCGATCCCAGGCCACTTCAATGGCGTGGCGGATGGCACGCTCCACTCTGCTGGGAGTGGTTTGGAAAGTCTTTGCCACCTGGGGGTACAATACCTTGGTAATGGCGTTGATCACATCCATATCCCCGATGGCGATGATAATGGCTTCCCGCAGATATTGGTAGCCCTTGATATGTGCCGGGACACCAATTTCGTGAATGACGCTGGTGACCAGAGATTCGATGCTGGTCTTGTCCGGACGGCGCATAGGAACCACCCGCTTGCTCTCCCCGCCGCGGATTTCCTCCAGCCGCTCCACCAGAGCGGACATATCACAAGGCTTCAGCATCAGATACCGCGCGCCCAAATTGGCGGCAGCGGAAGCCACATAGTCGGTAATAAAGCCGGAGGTTGCCAATGTAACCGGCCGGTTTTCCATGGCAGACAGCGCTTTGAGCACACTGATTCCGTCCCGCTTGCTCAGCATCAAATCCAGCACCAGAATCTTGGGTTTCAGCTGCTGCACCATCCGGATGGTTTGCTCCCCGTCCCCGGCAGTGCCGATGACACGAAAACCGGAAGCTTCTTTCAATGCGGCGGACAGCCCGGCGCAGAATTCTTCTGCGCTGTCTGCGATAAATACAGTTGTTTGGTTATCCATGAGTTCCTCTCCTGTCAATTCAAATTCCCCTTTGTTCCGCTGACTTGCATCAGCGGTGCGACAAATATAATTTAGCATATGCCGCCGCTTTTTGCAAGGAAGAATACAAAACAATCGTTCGTCGAAAAACCATATAAATCGATGTAAAAGCAACAAAAAATGAACTTTTCGACAAAAAACGAGGATTTATCGACTTTTTCATCCGACAGTTGACGGAATGGCGAGCGTGGTGTAAAATGAAGACATCTGTATTTATGAGGAGGAAACCAAAATGAATGATGTATGGGATTTAAGCCGGTTGTATCAGGGGTTCGATGACCCCAAGCTGGCTGCCGATATGGATAAGCTGAAGCAGCTGGTAGAGGAACTGACTGCCTTCGCCAAGACCTTGCCGGAGGCAGAGCCCCTGGCGGGTCTTCGGGAGGGAATCCGCCTGCAGGAAGCTTTGGAAGATGCCACGCTGGTGATTTTCTACGCCAGCCTGCGGTCCGCAACGGATGCCAAGGACCCGGAGCCCGGTTCTTACATGGGCAGGGGAATGGCGCTGCTCAGCGGTGTTGCCGAACCTATGGCGGCGTTCAATGAGTGGGCGGTAAAGCTGCCCAACCTGATGGAGCTGGTTCGGGGGGACGAGTATCTTAAGGATTACGAATACCTCTTTGCCAACAAGCTGGATTCTGCCCGCTATCAGCTGCCCGGCATTGCCGAGGCGGTGATGGCGAAAATGTCCATGTCCGGCGGCGATGCCTGGAGCGAGCTGCAGGGCTTCTTGACCAGTACTGTAAAGGTAAATTACCGGGGTACGGTTACCAATCTGTCCTCCATCCGTAATCTTGCCTATGACCCCGATCCTCAGGTCCGTAAGGACGCCTATGAGGCAGAGCTTGCCTGCTATGAGGCCATTAAGGAGCCGGTTGCCCATGCCCTGAACGCCATTAAGCTGGAAACCATTTCCGATTGCCAGCTCCGGGGTTATGAAAGCCCTCTGGCCCGGACATTGAAGCACAATGACATGAAGCGGGAAACCCTGGATGCTATGCTGTCCGCCATGGAGGAGTACAGCCCGAAATTCTGGCAGTATCTCAAGGCCAAGGCGAAGGCACTAGGCCATGAGGGGGGATTGCCCTGGTATGACCTGTTTGCCCCCATGGGCAATGCTTCCACCGCTTTCACCACAGAGCAGGCCAAGGAATATCTGCTGAAGCAGTTTTCTACCTTTGATGCCGAACTGACCGCTATGGTGGAGCGGGCTTTTGATGAGGCGTGGATTGACTTCTATCCCAGAGACGGCAAGCGGGGCGGCGCATTCTGCGCCGGCGTCCGCCAACTGGGAGAAAGCCGGATTCTGACCAATTTCGACGGTACCTTCAGCGACGTGGTCACCCTGGCCCATGAGCTGGGTCATGCGTTCCACAATCAGTGTATCGAGGCCCACCGCCCCCTCAATCAGGACTACTCCATGCCGGTGGCGGAAACTGCATCTACCTTTAATGAGTGCGTGGTTATGAACGCTGCCATCGCCGCAGCCACCGATAAGGCGGAAAAGCTGGCGCTGATAGAATCCCAGCTCCAGGATGCCACCCAGATTATCTGCGATATTTTCTCCCGTTACCGGTTTGAGACCATGGTATTTGAGAATCGGGAGCAGCAGTTTATGAACGCGGATGCCTTGTGCGGCTTTATGCTGGAAGCGCAGAAGCAGTCCTACGGTGACGGCCTGGACCATAACTGCCTGCATCCTTATATGTGGGTCTGCAAGAGCCACTACTATGGCCCTACCTTCTACAATTTCCCCTATGCCTTTGGCGGATTGTTTGCCCGGGGTCTGTATGCCCAGTATGAAAAGGAAGGGGCAGCCTTTGTGCCCAAGTACAAGAAGCTGCTGTACACCACCCCCGTTGCCACTGCCGAGGATACCGCCAAGGTTGCCGGCATTGATCTAACGGATAAGGCCTTCTGGCGCGCAGCCCTGCAGACCATCGCAGACCAGATTGATCTGTTCTGCCAGCTGGTGGAGGAATAAAATGGACAAGCGGATCAAAGAACTGGTTAAATTCCTGGACAGTGCCCACAGCGCCTACCATGCAGCAGCCTATCTGGCTCAGACTCTGGAAGCTGCCGGCTACAGCCGGCTGTCCGAGGGGAAGCATTGGGAACTTGTCCCCGGAGGGAAGTATTACCTGATGCGCAACGGCACAGCCTTGCTTGCATTCCGGATTCCCAAAGAAACGCCTGCCGGTTTCCTCTTTGCGGCCAGCCATTCCGACCGCCCCACCTTTAAGCTGAAGGAAAACGGGGAGCTGACCGGAAACTACACCCGTCTGGCAACGGAAAAATACGGCGGCATGCTGATGGCGCCCTGGCTGGATCGGCCGCTGTCTCTTGCCGGTCGGGTGATGGTGGAAACAGAGCAGGGGATTGAAAGCCGTTTGGTGGATATCGACCGGGATTTGCTGCTGATTCCCAATGTGGCGATCCACATGAACCGGACGGTGAACGACGGATATAAATGGAATCCTGCGGTGGATTTGCTGCCCCTGGCCGGCGGCAAGGAGGCCAAGGGCAAGCTTTGGAAGCTGATTGAAAAGGCGGTCGGCGGCAAGGTGCTTGGGCATGACCTGTATTTGTATATTCGCCAGAAGGCCAGCATCTGGGGCATTGACAAGGAGTATATTTCCTCTGCCGCGCTGGACGATTTGGAATGCGCATGGTGCTGCACCCAGGGCTTTTTGAAGGCAGGGGAGTGCGGACATATTCCCATGCTGTGCGTGTTTGACAGCGAAGAGGTGGGCTCCGGCTCTTTCCAGGGCGCGGCCTCCCGGTTGCTGGAAACCGCAGTCAAGCGGATTTGCAGCGCCCTTTCTATGGAGGAAAGCGTGGCTCTTTCCAATTCCTTTATGGTATCGGCGGACAACGGCCATGCCATTCACCCCAACCATCCGGAACTGGCTGACCCCAGCAATGCTCCCGTGATGGGTGGCGGCGTGGTGCTGAAATTCAACGCCAGCCAGCGCTACACCACCGACGGGGCAACTGCCGCGGTTTTCCGCAGCATTTGCCAGAGGGCCGGCGTTCCGGTTCAGTCCTACTGCAATCGGGCGGATATGCCCGGCGGCTCTACCCTGGGCAATATTTCTCTTTCCCAGGTGTCCGTGCCCAGTGTGGATATCGGTCTGGCGCAGCTGGCAATGCACTCCTGCTACGAAACGGCCGGGGTGGCAGATGCGCTGTATTTGGAGGACGCTATGACGGCTTATTTCGGTACGGGTCTTGCCGTGGCGGACGAGGGATTTTTGCTGGGGTAAATTCGGCATAACCACCAAATCATTATGGCAAAAACTGTAACAAACCACCATTGCGAGACCTTGACAGATGTGGTATAATGTGTGTATCCAGGTGGATTCTGCCTACTCCACCAAAATAGGCAGCGTTCACTAAATAAAAAGGAGGATAAAACCGTTAGACTCACGGTGCGGCAGTGTGGAGACCTGTCGTAATGTTGCAGCTGTTTTACCCGGCTGTATACGAGAGCATACGCGAGGATTC
Source organism: Faecousia sp. (assembly GCA_045579965.1). Lineage (GTDB taxonomy): Bacteria > Bacillota > Clostridia > Oscillospirales > Oscillospiraceae > Faecousia. The sequence continues at coordinate 22,229 of JAZNMX010000038.1, read as the reverse complement.
GGTATGCTTAGAGTCAGGAAAGTATGGCAACCTTAAGCCTGAAGAACATCAAGAAGATCTACCCCTTTGGCATCGACGAAGCCAAAAAAAAGAAGAAGGAGAGCAAGAACAAGGTCGAAGACCCCGAAAAGGAAAAGGTGAATCTGCAGATCACCGATAAGGGCGTCGTGGCTGTTCAGGAGTTCAACCTGGAAGTGGCTGACAAGGAATTCATCGTTCTGGTCGGTCCCTCCGGCTGTGGTAAGTCCACCACCCTTCGTATGATCGCCGGCCTGGAAGAAATCTCCGAAGGCGAACTGTACATCGGCGACCGTCTGGTCAATGACGTTGCACCCAAGGACCGGGATATCGCCATGGTTTTCCAGAACTATGCGCTGTACCCCCACATGACTGTTTATGAAAACATGGCTTTCGCACTGAAGCTGCGTCACACTCCCAAGGAGGAGATTGACAAGGCTGTTAAGGAAGCTGCTGAGATTCTGGATATTACCCAGTATCTGAACCGTAAGCCCAAGGCTTTGTCCGGCGGTCAGCGTCAGCGTGTTGCCATCGGCCGCGCCATCGTTCGTGACCCCCAGGTTATGCTGATGGACGAGCCTCTGTCCAACCTGGACGCCAAGCTGCGTAACCAGATGCGTGCTGAGCTGATCAAGCTGCGTCACCGCATCAACACCACCTTCATCTACGTTACCCACGACCAGACCGAGGCTATGACCCTGGGCGACCGGATCGTCATTATGAAGGATGGCTTCATCCAGCAGATCGGCACTCCCCAGGAAGTGTTCAATCACCCCCGCAATCTGTTCGTTGCCGGCTTCATCGGCGCACCTCAGATGAATATGTTCGATGCTAAGCTGGTCAAGGTGGACGGCAAGTACGCCGTTCAGCTGGGCAATGCAACTGTGGAGCTGTCTGCTGACAAGCAGGAAAGACTGGCTGCCAACAATGTTGCAGAGCAGGATATCACCCTGGGTCTGCGTCCCGAGCACATCGCTCTGGGCGAGAACGGCGTTGCCGCCAAGGTTGACGTTCACGAGCTGATGGGCTCCTCCATCCACCTGCACGTTACCGCTGAGGGTCGCGACGTGGTTATGATTATCTCTACCATGAACATGACCGGCGCGGATATTGCCGCACTGTCCGAAGGTGCTGAAGTGAAGTTCGTCTTCCCCGGCAGCTGCTGCCACGTATTCAGCAAGGAAACCGGCATGAATCTGGAAGCTTAATCCAAACTTAGAAAAAGGGGTCCGTCGGTGACGGACTCCTTTTTTGTGCAACAGGGAAAAGTTGGTACGAGAAATCTGTAAATTGTGAAAAAATACCGGTTGCGCAACTGGTTTCTCTTGACAAATGGGCAAATAGGAGTTACTCTCTATATATGTGCGTTTTGTGTCGTCATAGCCGTGGGATTGCCCGTTTCGACGGGGTCTAGGGTGCTGCTTTTTGACCGGTTTCTTTGCGCATAAGTTTGATAAAGGAGTTTCGTTGCTATGCGTGAAAGCGGCGTTTTACTGCATATCAGCTCTCTGCCGGGGCCCTACGGAATCGGCACCATGGGTCGCCAGGCCTTCCGGTTTGTAGACTTTTTGAAAAAGAGCGGCCAGCACTGCTGGCAGATTCTTCCCTTAAGCCCCACGGGCTACGGCGATTCCCCCTACCAGTCCTGCTCTACTTATGCAGGCAATCCCTATCTGATTGACCTGGATTTGCTGATTGAGCAGGGTCTGCTTCAGCAGGAGGAGGTCAGTTCCGTTTCCTGGTGCGACCGGGAGGATAAGGTAAATTTCGGTATTCTCTACCAAAACCGCACCAAGGTGCTGCGGCTTGCCTACGGCCGGTTTGAAGGCAGTGAAGATTTTGAAACCTTTTGCCGGGAAAACGACAGCTGGCTGCCGGATTTTGCGCTGTTTATGGCGCTGAAGGACCGCTTTGCCGGCGCACCCTGGTACAGCTGGGAAAAACCCCTGAAGCTGCGGCAAAAGGAAGCTGTGGCAGCTGCCCGGGAGGAGCTGGCAGAGGAAATCCGGTTCGTTTGTTTTGTTCAGTATCTGTTCTTCACCCAGTGGAACGCCCTGCGCAGCTATGCCCACGAAAATGGGGTCCGCATTATTGGCGACGTGCCCATTTATGTACCTTACGATTCGGCGGACGTGTGGAGTAGTCCCGAGTATTTCCAGCTGGACGAGGAGATGAATCCCATCGCGGTTGCCGGCTGCCCGCCGGATGCCTTCAGCGAGGATGGCCAGCTGTGGGGTAACCCTTTGTATCGCTGGGATAAGATGGCCCGGGAGGGCTACAGCTGGTGGGTGCGGCGAATGGCCGCTGCCGGAAAGCTGTACGATGTGGTCCGTATCGACCATTTCCGGGGCTTTGAAGCCTATTGGGCAGTGCCCTTTGGGGCGGAAACCGCCAAGAGCGGCAAGTGGATTAAGGGACCTGCGCAGGACTTCGTGAATACACTGAAGAAAGAGCTGCCCCATATCCAGATGATTGCGGAGGATTTGGGCTTCCTGACCCAGGAGGTATTGGACCTGCGGGATGAATCCGGATTTCCCGGCATGAAAGTTCTGGGCTTTGCCTTTGACTCCCGGGAGCCTTCCGAGTACCTGCCCCATACATACCCCCGCAACAGCGTCTGCTATACCGGCACTCACGACAATATGACCACCAGACAGTGGTTTGAAACGGCAAGCGCCGATGCGGTTGCCTATGCCCGGGAGTATATGCACCTGACCTATGAGGAAGGTGATGTGTGGGGTACCATCCGTACAGCCTTCAGCTCAGTGTCGGATTTGTGCATCATTTTGATGCAGGATTTTCTGAATCTGGGGGGAGAATCCCGGATGAATTTCCCCGGAACCCTTACGGATGCCAACTGGACCTGGCGTGCAGGCATGGATTTTATCAGCGACGAGCTGGCAGACAGTATTTATCGCTTGACCAAGCTGTATGGCCGTCTTGGCGACTGTGAACCCCATATCAAAGAGGAGAATGAATTATGAAATATGATTGCACACTCATTATGAAGTGGACAGAGGCACAGCTGAAGTACACTTATGATGTGTCTTTGCGGGAGGCAACCCCCCAGCAGCTTCATGAGGCGCTGGGCGAGGCGGTGATGATGACGATTTCCGACAACTGGAATCGCGCCAAGCACACCCGTATGCATCAGCGGAAGGCCTATTATTTCTCTGCTGAGTATCTCATTGGCCGCCTGGTGTACAGCAATCTGTACAATCTGGGTATCCTGGATGAGATGAAGCAGCTGTTTGCCGAGGCAGGCGTGGACCTGGCCGTCCTGGAGGATGTGGAAGACGCTGCTTTGGGTAATGGCGGCCTGGGCCGTCTGGCGGCTTGCTTCTTAGACAGCGCTGCCAGCTGCAACATTCCCCTGTCCGGCTACGGTCTGCGGTATCGCTTTGGCCTGTTTAAGCAGAAGTTCGATGTCAACGGCAGCCAGCAGGAGACTGCAGACGATTGGACCAAGTTCGGTGACCCCTGGTCTTACCGCCGCTACAACCATACCGTTAAGGTGGAATTCCCGGACCATACCGTGCTGGCAGTTCCCTACGATGTGCCGGTCATCGGCTATGGCACAGACAATATCAACACCCTCCGGCTTTGGCAGTGCGAGGCCGAGGAAGAGCTGGACTTTAACGCCTTTAACGACCAGGACTACCTGCGGGCGTTGGCGCAGAAGAATAAGGCTGAGGATATTACCCGTGTGCTGTATCCCAACGACTCCACCTGGGAGGGCAAGCGCCTGCGTATTAAGCAGCAGTATGTGCTGTCTTCTGCCTCTTTGCAGGATATTCTCCGGATTTACAAGTCTGCCCACGGCACGGATTTGACCCATTTCGCCGATTTCTATGCCGTTCAGCTGAACGACACCCATCCCGCTATGTCCATTCCCGAGCTGATTCGTCTGCTGATGAAGGAAGGCATGGACTTCGAGCAGAGCTTTGCGGTTGCCCAGAAGACCTTCTCCTACACCAACCATACGGTTATGGGCGAAGCTCTGGAGAAGTGGGATCTGGATTTGCTGCGCAGCGTGGTTCCCGAAATCGTGGACATTATCCTGCGCATTGACGAAAAGCTGAAGAGCGAGCATCCCCAGCTGTTCATTGTTCGTGACAACACCGCCCACATGGCAAACCTCAGCGTTTATGTGGGCAGCTATGTCAACGGCGTTGCGGAGATTCACTCTCAGATTCTCAAGGACGATCTGTTCCGTCAGTGGTACGAGGTGTTCCCCCAGCGGTTCCAGAACAAGACCAACGGTGTCACCCCCCGGCGGTGGATGGGTCTGTGCAATCCCGAGCTGACCCAGATGATTAAGTACCGGATCGGCGGCGATTTCCTTAAGGATTTGGAGCGCCTGAATCAGCTCAAGCCCATGATCGATGACGACATGGTGCGCCAGTTCAATGATATCAAGCGCCAGAAGAAGGAGCAGCTGTGCAAGGTGATTGCCCAGCGGGAAGGCGTTCAGCTGAATCCGGATTTCATCTTTGATGTTCAGGTCAAGCGGCTGCATGAGTACAAGCGGCAGCTGATGAACGCGTTGTCCATTGTGGATATTTACTTCCGGCTGAAAAATGGCGAACTGCCTGACTTCCAGCCCACGGCCTTTATCTTTGGTGCGAAATCCGCTCCCGGCTACGCCCGGGCCAAGGCGATTATCCGCTATATCAACCGGATTGCCCGGCTCATTAACAACGACCCCGAAGTTGCCCACAAGCTGAAGGTGGTCTTTGTCCAGAACTATAACTGCTCTTATGCGGAGCATATCATTCCTGCAGCGGATATTTCCGAGCAGATTTCTCCTGCCGGCACGGAAGCTTCCGGCACCGGTAATATGAAGCTGATGCTCAACGGCGCAGTGACTCTGGGTACTCTGGACGGCGCCAATGTGGAAATCGCCCGGGAAGCCGGCATGGAGAATGAATATATCTTCGGCGCTACTGTGGAGGAAATCAACCGGGGCAAGGATGCTTACTGTTCCCGTGATGTGTACAATCACAACGAGTATGTTCGTCGCGCAGTGGACACTCTGGTGGACGGCACCGTTCCCACCGACGGCGACCAAGCAGAGCTCTATCATGCTCTGCTGGACGGCTCTTCCTGGCACAGGGCTGACCACTACTTCCTGCTTTGGGATTACCTGACCTATATCGAGGCAAAGCTCCAGGCAAACCGGGACTATGCAGACCGGATTGCTTTCGGCAGAAAGTGCCTCGAGAATGTTGCCAGCGGCGCGAAGTTCTCCTCTGACCGCACCATCCGCCAGTACGCAGATGAAATCTGGCACATCAAGCCCACACAGCTGTAACAAAAAAATCCCGCCTTGAGGCGGGATTTTTTGTTATCCTTCTTCTACTACGATTTCCCTCAGTACCAAACCGGGATTCCGGCGGCAGATAAAGTCAATCGCCCAATAGCTGGAAAATACCAGCAGGCTTCTGCCCCGATAATCTTCCAAAAGCTCAGCGTCGCTGCCCAGATTCAAATCCTGCAGGTTACCGGGGTAACTGTCAATCAAACGGATTTCTTCATAGGGCAGGTGCTCCATCCGCAGGTCCACGCCGTATTCGCCCTTCATCCGGTACTGGAATACGTCGAACTGCAGCGTGCCGACGACACCGACGATAACCTCCTCCATACCGGAGTTGGGCACCTTGAAAATCTGGATTGCACCTTCCTGGGCAATCTGCTCCGTGCCCTTCACGAACTGCTTGCGCTTCATGGAGTCCTTGGCGCTGACCGGGGCGAAATGCTCGGGGGCGAAGGTGGGGATGCCGGAGTAGGTAAACTTCTTGCCCGGGGTGGTAATGGTGTCGCCAATGGAGAAGATGCCGGGGTCAAAAACGCCAATCACGTCGCCGGCGTAGGCTTCGTCCACGATTTCCCGCTCCGCGGCCATCAGCTGCTGAGGCTGGGAAAGCCGCATTTTCCGGCCGCCCTGAACATGGTAGTATTCGCTGTCCCGCTGGAATTTGCCGGAGCAAATCCGCATGAAAGCCAGCCGGTCCCGGTGGGCCTTGTTCATGTTTGCCTGGATTTTGAAGACGAAGGCGGAGAAATCCTCCGAGAAGGTGTCGATGGTGCCGCAGTCTGCGGTGCGGGACAGGGGAGGGGGCGTCAGCTTCAAAAACGCCTCCAGGAAGGGCTCAATGCCGAAGTTTGTCAGGGCAGAGCCAAAGAACACGGGGCTGAGCTGTCCGTTGCGGACTTCCTCCAGATCCAACTCCCGTCCGGCGGACAAAAGCTCTACATCGTCAATCAGCTGCTGATGCTTGCTTTCGCTGTCCAGCAGGGCAGCTACCTGGCTGTCGTACAGATCAATGGTCTGCTTGTCGGCACGGTTTTTGCCGGAAATGCCGGAGAAAAACAGCAGCTGCTGCTGTTCCCGGTCGTAAACGCCCTGAAAATCCTTGCCGGAGCCAATGGGCCAGTTCATAGCATAGGTTTCAATGCCCAGTTCCCGCTCCACCTCGTCCAGCAGATCAAAGGGATCCTTGGTTTCCCGGTCCATCTTGTTGATAAAGGTAAAGATGGGAATGTGGCGCATGGCGCAGACCTTGAACAGCTTCCGGGTTTGAGGCTCAACACCCTTGGCGCCGTCAATGACCATGACTGCGGAGTCTGCCGCCATGAGAGTCCGGTAGGTATCTTCGGAGAAGTCCTGGTGACCGGGGGTGTCCAGAATGTTGATGCAGAAGCCGCCGTACTGAAACTGCATGACGGAGGAGGTAACGGAAATACCTCTCTGCTTTTCAATTTCCATCCAGTCTGAGGTGGCGGCCCGGGAATTCTTCTTGCCTTTGACAACGCCTGCCTGGGCGATGGCGCCGCCGTAGAGCAGGAATTTTTCGGTTAATGTGGTTTTACCGGCGTCTGGGTGGGAGATGATGGCAAAGGTCCGACGGCGGCTGATTTCTTCCTTTAAGGTTGACATAACACTTTCCTCCTGGTGCGAGAGAACAAATACAAATCAATTTAGTTTACCATAGATTGCATATTTTTACAAGAGGAAGGCGAAAAAAAGCCTCCCCGGGAGGGGAGGCTTCATAGGGTATGGAGTGAATTAGGCCTTGCCGGCGCAGCCGAGGACGTTCACCAGCTTGTGGCGAACCAGCTCCTTGATGTTGGCGCGGGCGGGCTTCAGGTACTCACGGGGGTCAAACTTGCTGGGCTGCTCGTTGAAGAACTGACGGATGGTGCCGGTCATGGCAAGACGCAGGTCGGAGTCGATGTTGATCTTGCAAACAGACAGGGCGGCAGCCTTACGCAGCTGCTCCTCGGGCACGCCGATGGCGTTGGGCATCTTGCCGCCGTTGGCGTTGACCATGGCAACGTAGTTCTGGGGAACGGAGGAAGAGCCGTGGAGCACGATGGGGAAGCCGGGCAGACGCTTGGTCACTTCTTCCAGAACGTCGAAGCGCAGTGCGGGGGGAACCAGAATGCCCTGCTCGTTGACGGTGCACTGCTCGGGAGTGAACTTGTAAGCGCCGTGGCTGGTGCCGATGGCAATTGCCAGAGTGTCACAGCCGGTGCGGGTTACGAACTCTTCCACTTCCTCGGGACGGGTGTAGGAGGGGGCCTCAGCAGAAACGTTGACCTCATCCTCGATGCCGGCCAGGCTGCCCAGCTCAGCTTCTACCACAACGCCGTGGTCGTGAGCGTACTCAACCACCTTCTTGGTGATTTCGATGTTTTCCTCGAAGGACTTGCTGGAAGCGTCGATCATAACGGAGGTGAAGCCGCCGTCAATGCAGGACTTGCAGGTCTCGAAGCTGTCGCCGTGGTCCAGGTGGAGGGCAACGGGGATTTCGGGGCACTCGATGACAGCGGCCTCAACCAGCTTTACCAGGTAGGTGTGGTTGGCGTAGGCGCGGGCACCCTTGGAAACCTGCAGAATAACAGGGGCCTTTTCCTCTTTACAGGCCTCGGTAATTGCCTGCACGATTTCCATGTTGTTGACGTTGAAAGCACCGATGGCGTAGCCGCCGTCGTAAGCCTTCTTGAACATTTCAGTAGTCGTTACAAGAGCCATTTGGAATCATTCCTTTCTTACTTTCACGGGAAAACCCGGATTTTCACGAATCCCATTATAGCACAATTTTTCCTATTTTCAATACAAATCTTTGAAATGGGGAATTTCTATGGGAAATCCATAATTGTGCCGGATTTCCCATGGTGCTTTTTGGGGAAAAATATTGGAAAAAACTATTTACCTTTGGACAAAAATGGAGTATAATGGGCGGGAAATCTTTTAATTTAACGGCAAGGAGATAACGATTATGAAACTGTCCCCTCTTCAGCTGGCACGATACCAGTATCAGCCCAAACTGCCGGGCATGCTCAGAAACGGCATTTCTGAAATCTGCATTAAAAACGGCGAACCCACCGAAAGTGTAGCGGACCAGGAGAAGATTCAGGCTCTGTTCCCCAACACCTACGGCAAAAACGAGATTACCTTCCAGAAGGGTCAGAACACCTCTCCTGCAAAGAAGCAGGTGGTGGGCGTGATTCTGTCCGGCGGCCAGGCACCCGGCGGCCACAACGTCATCTGCGGCCTTTACGATGCGCTGAAGGCTACCGACAAGGACAATGTGCTCTACGGCTTCAAGGGCGGCCCCAGCGGTCTGCTGGAGGACAGCTACATCGAATTTGACGATGCATACATCAATCAGTTCCGCAACACCGGTGGCTTTGACATCATCGGCTCCGGCCGCACCAAGCTGGAAACCGAGGAGCAGTTCGCGGTTGTGGCAGAGGTCTGCAAGAAGCACGGCATTACCGCCATTGTCATCATCGACGGTGACGATTCGAACACCAACGCAGCGGTTCTTGCTGAGTATTTTGCCGCCCACAACACTGGCGTGCAGGTCATCGGCTGTCCCAAGACCATCGACGGCGACCTGAAGAATGAGGACATCGAGTGCTCCTTCGGCTTTGACACCGCCACCAAGACCTACAGCGAAATCGTAGGCAACATTCAGCGGGACGCCAACTCCGCCAAGAAGTACTGGCACTTTGTGAAGGTCATGGGCCGCTCTGCTTCCCATGTGGCGCTGGAGACCGCCCTGCAGACCCAGCCCAACATCTGCCTCATTGGCGAAGAGGTTGCTGCGAAGAAGATGTCTCTTGCGCAGATTGCCGACTACATTGCCGACTCCGTGGCAAACCGGGCAGCCAAGGGCTGGAACTTTGGCGTTGCGGTGATTCCCGAGGGTATCGTGGAGTTTGTGCCCGAGTTCTCCGTACTGATCGGCGAAATCAATGAGCTGCTGGCCGGCGAAAAGACCGCCCAGTTCAACGCTCTGCCCACCTGGAAGGAAAAGTACGCCTTTATTGAGAACGGTCTGACTGCGCAGTCCATGGCCGTATTTGCCATTCTGCCGGAATCCATTCAGCAGCAGCTGTTCCTGGAGCGGGATCCCCACGGCAATGTGCAGGTATCTCTGATTGAGTCCGAAAAGCTGTTCTCCGCCCTGGTTCAGGACAATCTGGCACAGCGCAAGGCTGCCGGCACTTACAAGGGCAAGTTCTCCCCCCTGCATCACTTCCTGGGCTACGAAGGCCGCTGCGCTTTCCCCTCCAACTTTGATGCGGACTACTGCTACTCTCTGGGCTACAATGCCTTTATGCTGATTCAGTACGGCTACACCGGTTACCTCTCCAAGGTATCCAACCTGAGCAAGCCTGCGGAGGAGTGGGTTGCTGGCGGTATGCCCATCACCAAGATGATGAATATGGAAAGAAGAAACGGCGAGGATAAGCCCGTGATCCGCAAGGCACTTGTGGAGCTGGAAGGCAAGCCCTTCCGGTACTTCGCAGAGCATAGAGATGCGTGGGCTGTGGAGACCGCCTATGTCTATCCCGGCGCCATTCAGTACTTTGGACCCCGTGAGGTCTGCGACCTGACCACCAGAACCCTGGCTCTGGAAAAGGGCGAATAAGACAAACATAAACAACCCCCACCTTTTGGTGGGGGCTGTTGCTATTTAAGACAATTGACTTTCCCGTCCCTGGCAGGTAAAGAGAATGACCTGCTTGTGTTCGGCGGCTTCCTTTAGAATTTCCAGGGCGGTGGAGAGGCGCTGATCGTCAAAGCGAACCAGCGCGTCGTCCAGAACCAGGGGGGCGTCGGGGGTCAGCTCCTCGGCAACTGCCAGTCGCAGCGCTAGATATAACTGGTCCACGGTGCCGTCGCTGCGCCACTGGGCGGGGAGCAGAGTGTCCTCGCCTTCAGCGCAGGCATTCAGGCTCAAATCCTCGGAAAGCATAATGCGCTGATACCGGTTTCCGGTCAGCCGGGAGAACAGCTCCTGGGTTCGCTTGGAAATCCGGGGGGCGAACCGACGCTGCAATGTAGTGGTGGCACTACGCAGGGCCTCCTGGGCCATTTCCAAAGCGGCGTAGGTGTCTTCCAGTCGGTTAATCCGGCGGTTGAGGGCATCCAGCCTTGCCCGGAGGGTGCTTTCCTGACCGATGCTTTCTGCCTTGCCTAAGCATTGTCCCAGCTCCAGCTGCAGCTGCCGCTGCTCCAAGCGGGCGCTCACCAGCTTGGCTTGGGTCTCGCTTTCCGTTTCTGTCAGGGAATCGGGCAGGGGAGCAGGGGCTACGGGTTTAATCAAGCTCTCTAAGGTCTGGGCGTGGCTGAGGGTGCGCTGCACTTCCCGCTGGGCGTTGCTTAATTCGTTCCATGCGGTCAAGGTGCTGCTGCACTGAGCCTGATACTGATTCAGCGGAGCGCCGTCGGTAAGGGCGCAGGTTTGCTCGTCCAGCAGCTGTTTTTCTTCCGTTTGCCGGTCAAAGGACGCCTGGTAAAGGGCGGACTGCTGCCGGTAATCGGAAAGAATCTTAGAATAACTTTCCGCATCGGACAGCCATTTGTCCGGGCTTAGACCGGGGTGGCGCTGGAAAAGGATGTCAATCTCTTTGCGGAATTTTCCGGTGCGGACAAGCAGAAAAACAATACTGACAATGCCGGTAGCTGCTAGAATACCACCGCCGCAAATCAGGAGCAGTGCCCGGTAAGGGGCGAGGGCGAAAGCGCCGGCTGCGCAGGCCGCGCACACGATGGCAGCCAAAATCATGGCAAGGGTAACGCCCCGGTTTTGCTTTTTCCGCTTTGCGTTGCGGGCATTGTAATGTTCCAAATCCTGCTGGGCGGCAGCTACGGGGTCGGCAAGCTCCCGGTAGTGAGGGGGGATCTCCGGTTCCCGGGGTTTTTCCGGCAGGTTTGCCATTTCCATTTGCCACGCCAGGTGGCGGTCCAGAAACGCCTGAGCGTCCCGGAGGGCTTGCTCTGCCGCCTCACGGCTGGGAAGATTGTCGCAGATTGCCTGCTGCCGGGAAAGGGCCTCCAGGGCAAGGGAATGCGCCTTCTGCGCCTCAGCGACTCTCTGGGCGTCGGAGAGGGAGGCCTCGTATTGCAGCGCTGCCAAATGGTTCTCCAAAGCGGCAGTGTGCTGGGCCAAATCTTCCTGCCGCTGACGGATACTGTCCGAGCGTTTTTCCAGGGCATACAGCGCGTCCTGCTGATGCAGCAGCTGATCCCGCTCCCGTTCCGCCTGGGGCAGAAGACCCGTCTGGTTGTGGCGGCATTTGTTCTTCAAATCCTTTAGTGTTTTTCCCAGACGGTCGCCCTCACCGCTTTCGTCGCCGGTGGTGACCAGATTGTTCAGCCGGCGGCGCAGGGCATCATCCTGGGTAACCGGCAGGTCAGATAGCCGCAGGAAGCCTGCCCGGGCAAAAACAGCCCGCTCCACACCCAGGAGCTGCTCGCCGCAGTTGGTGGCGGTAAGCTCGGGAATGTCAATACCGGTGGCGGTTTCAAAAGCACGGAATTCCCCAAAGGGGATTCTGCCCTTTGTGCGCCGCTCAATGGTGATGTCCGTTCCGTTCCAATGGAGATCCATGCGGCCGGACATGGGAGCGCCGGACCAGGGGGCATACCGCTCCTTATCCGGCAGCTCCGTACCCTTGGCCCGGGCCCGGGTGTCAATGCCGTAGAGCATATTGGTCAAAAAAGCGCACCATGTACTTTTTCCCCATTCATTGGGGGCTTCAATGATGTTCAGACCCGATTTGAGGGTTAGGGTTTCGTGGTCTAACTTACCAAAGGTGGCGGTCATAGAGTAGATTCTCATGGCAGCTTAACCTCCTGACCGTCTAAGATTTTTCGGCTCAGCTGGGCAGCCAGCTTGGCCCGCCGGCGAACGGTTTCGCTTTCGGATTCGCAGCCGGCATGGAGCAAGTCAAAGTAGACACCCTCTAAGCTGTCGGTGCCCAGGGCACGCCATAAATCCATTTCCGGGAGGGTTTCGTCGATCACGGTAAGGTTGGGAATGTGGGGGAAGGCAGCTTTTACGGCGGCGGTATCCACATTGCCGCAGTAGCCGGTGAGGGTAATCCGGTAAAAGTCCTCCGATTCCATAGCCGGCAGAATTTCGGCAGCGGCATCGACGCTGTCGCCGCTGACCTCTACTTCCTCGTCGAAGAACCGGGGGGTATCCAGGGGCATAAAGGTGGCGGTAACGGAGTCCTCCAGCCGGACGAGGATAACGCCCTTGGGGCCCAGCTCGTCAAAGCCCTTGCCCATAGGACAGCCGGGCCATGCGCAGAGAGTTTCCCCTAAGCGAAGGCTGCTTGCCTTGTGGATATGGCCCAATGCCAGATAATGGAGTCCCGACTCCTTGATTTGCAGCTTGGTGACGGGGCAGTAGTGGGAAGACGGGGTGTCCGCCTCGGCGTGGAGCACGCCAATGTGCCACTGCTCCGTTCCCTCGGTGTGAAAGCCCTGCATAAGGCCGGGGCAGTCCATGGCGTCGTAGCCTGCGCCGTAGATGCGGCAGTCCAGCTCTGGGATTGCAAAGGAGTCGATACTGGGTTTGGTGAAAATGCGGACGTTTTCCGGCCAGCCCGCAGCCAAATAAGGGCTGTCAGCGCAGCAAAAATCATGATTGCCCGGGGTGATGATGACGGGGATTTTTACCCGCTCCAGGGCGTTTTGCACCTGACGGACGGTGTCGGGGGAGGGCTTTGCGTCAAACAGGTCGCCGGACAGCAGCAATAAATCGCAGCTTTCGGCCAGACACAGCTTTACAATCTGCTCCGGAATTCTGCGCAGATGGTGGCGCAGAACCTGGGTCTGCTCCTCGCTGTGACCGGACATGGGGGCATCCAAGTGCCAGTCAGCGCTGTGAAGAATCTTCATCGTACAAATCCACCCTTTCCGCCTTGCGGCATATTCCTGTCCGGCTGTCCACGGTAAACAGAACAGCCTCCAGCTTGGTCGGTCCGTTGGCCCACTGGTAGCGGCCGGTCAAATCTCCCCGGAACTTGGCGATGGAAAGCTCGGGGCGAATTCCCAGTACCGAATGCTGCGGTCCGGTCATGCCCAGGTCCGTTACATATCCGGTGCCGCCGGGGAGAATCTGGGCATCGGCGGTGGGCACATGGGTGTGGGTGCCCCAAAGGGCGCTGATTTTTCCGTCTAACATATAGCCCATTGCCAGTTTTTCCGAAGTGGCTTCGGCGTGAAACTCCACCAGACAGATGGGGGCATCAATTTCCTTCAGCAGTTTTTCAGCCAGCAAAAAGGGATTGTCCGGGCCGTAATCCATGTTGCACCTGCCAATCAGGTCGATGACTGCCACAGGCCCGGCTTTGGTGTCGTAAATCCCCACGCCCCGACCCGGAGCTTGGGGGGCGAGGTTGGCAGGCCGCAGAATCCGGCTGCTATCATCCAGATAACTGCAAAGCTCCCGCTTGCCGAAGGTGTGATTGCCCATGGTGATCACATCCGCGCCGGCATCCAGAATTTCTTCCGCCTGGTCCGGAGTCATACCCACAACCGAGGCGTTTTCGCCGTTGACAACACAGAAGTTCGCGTTGGTTTTCCCAATGAGATACCGCAGGGAGCGGCGAATCCGGTCCATGCCCGGGTTGCCAACCACATCGCCCACAGCCAGTATTCTGAAATCCATAAGGGTCGCTCCTTTCCGGTTATCGTACCGATTTTGCGTATTCCATGGGGGAAATGCCAAACTTGTCCTTAAACTGGCGGGAGAAATGATGTACCGAAGAGTACTGCAGCGCGGTGGAAATCTCTGTAATGTTCATAGAGTTTTCCCGAATCATCTGCTTGCTCTCCTGAAGCTTGATCCGGCGAATGTATTCACCGGGGGAAATCTGCAGATTCTTGTGGAACAGAGCGGTCAGATAGCTGGAGCTGACATCCACCATTCTGGCAACCAGCGGCACAGACAGCTTTTCCCGAACATGGGAGGAGATATACTGCTGAGCCCGGCGAATGATTTCGTTTTCCGAGTGGAGCGCGTTGGAGGCTTTGACTTTGTGACCGCTGTGCTCCTGACTGCGCAATAGCTCCAAAAGCAGGAGCGTCAGCTGGGAGAGAATCATATCCACGGAATACATGTCCATCCGTTCCTGCTCCCGAAGCATTTGCTGCAGTAGCAATGTGACATTCTGGGGCGGGGAAATTTTTCGATTCAGCAGGGGAGCCAGGTCGCTGCCCTTTAAATCAAAGGAAATGGTAACATATCGGGGGGCGACGCCGATATCGGCGTACTGCATATGCCATTGATTGCTGCCGTAAATCACCATATCGCCCTGCTGCAGCAGCAGGTCCTGGCCGTCGGCTACACTGTGCATACTGCCCTGATCCACATAGGTCAGCTCCAGCATGGGGTGGGCCTCCCCGGGGAAGAAGAAGCTCTGCTCCTTTTCGTGGTAGAAGAAAGTGTAAAGCTCAGTAACCTGCAGCTGGTGGCGGATGTGAACGTCCAGAGGGGGCAGTCCGCTGCCTACCAGAATGGGTGCGCTCTCGGCACCGTAGCCCACATCCGTTTGCTCCTGCATAAAGGGGGAAACGGAGAAATAGATATCGGGGTTGAGGCGAATGAGTTTGTCCAGATAGAAATGCTCGTATCGGTCATTGTCAGCGGAAACGGACAAAACTGTGGAAACTGTACCGCAGTACAGCCAGGTGGGGCAGGTGGTGCGGTAGATGGTTGTGCTGCCGGCAACAGCGGAAAGGGTCCGTTGGGTGGCAGCGCTTCTGCCGGCATTCTGGCGCTCGGGGGAAACCGAGCCGAAGGGCTTGAAATTGGATTGAATCAAATGAGATACCATAGCATGCACCTCCGAAAAAATGAGAAATGGAGTCACCAACCGGTGACTCCATCATTATATCAAAAATAGTTGAAAATGGCAAATACTTTATCGCTGATATTCGAAGGTCAGGTCGTAAATATCCACGGTATCTCCGTCCTGGATGCCCATTTCCTCCAAACGGGCGAAAAGGCCGCATTTTCTCAGCTGTAAATCGAAATAGTTTCTCGATTCGTAATCATCGAAATTGATATTTTCAATCAGCCGCTCCAGCCATGCGCCGGTAATCAGCCAGGTAGAGCCGTAGTGCTCGATTTCGAAGGCGCTGGGGTCGGTGGGGGCTTCAATGACCTCCACATATTCCGGCTCGTAAATGGTGACCGGGGGGAGTGTGCGCAGCTTTTCCGCTACCACACGCATGAGATTGCGGGTGCCCTGGGTTGTGCCTGCGGAGATTTCATACAGCTGGCAGCCGGCAGCCTCAACATGTTTGCGCAGCCGCTCCAGATTGTCCGAGTCCGGGGGGAGTAGGTCGCACTTGTTGGCGGCTACAATCATAGGACGGTTGCTCAAATCCACACTGTAGCTGGAAAGCTCGGCGCAGATGGCGTCAAAATCCTCCACGGGGTCCCGACCCTCGCTGCCGGAGACATCCACCACGTGGACAAGCAGACGGCAACGGTCGATGTGGCGCAGGAAATCGTGACCCAGACCGGCGCCCTCGGCAGCACCTTCAATGATGCCGGGGATGTCCGCCATGACGAAGGACACGCCCTCCTCCACAAAAATCACACCAAGATTGGGAAACAGAGTGGTGAAGTGGTAGTTGGCGATTTTGGGACGGGCGTTGGAGGTAACGGAGAGGAGGGTGGATTTGCCCACGTTGGGGAAGCCCACAAGGCCCACATCCGCCAGAAGCTTCAATTCCAGAATGATATCCCGTTCCTGCCCCTTTAAGCCGGCCTTGGCAAAGCGGGGGACCTGACGGGTTGCGGTGGCGTAATGGGCGTTGCCCCAGCCGCCCCGGCCGCCTTTCGCGATGATGCAGTCCTCGCCGGTGGACATATCCACGATAATCTGGTTGGTTTCCGCATCCCGGACCACAGTGCCCCGGGGGACCTGAATGATCAGCGGCTCGCCCCGCTTGCCGCTCATGTTCCGGCCCATGCCGTTTACACCGGACTGGGCGGTATACTTGCGCTTGTAACGGAAATCCAACAGGGTGGACAGATTGTCGTTGACCCGGAGGATGACACTGCCGCCGTGACCGCCGTCGCCGCCGTCAGGGCCGCCGGCGTTTACGTATTTTTCCCGGTGGAAAGCCACCGCGCCGTCACCGCCCCGGCCACCGCAGACGGTGATGCGAACCTTATCTACAAACATTGAAAACGCCTCCTTGAATCAGGGCACAAAATCAAACAGGAAAAGAAAAGGCGCTTTTTCCTTTCCTCTTTTATTTTGCACCGAATGGGTGGAAATAAAAAGGGCTGTCGCAAGTTCTTTGCAACAGCCCTTCCCTTGGCATACGCTTTTTACTGCTCGGCGTAGACGGAGCACTGCCGGCGGTCCTTGCCCTTGCGCTCGAACTTAACGGTACCGTTAACCAGAGCAAACAGGGTGTCGTCCTTGCCGATGCCTACGTTGACACCGGGATGGATGTGAGTGCCTCTCTGGCGAACCAGAATGTTGCCGGCCAGAACATACTGACCGTCAGCGCGCTTCACGCCCAGACGTTTCGCCTCGGAATCACGGCCGTTCTTGGTGGAACCGCCGCCCTTGTGGTGAGCGAAGAACTGAATACCAATCTTCAGCATGGTGTTACACCTCCAAAACTTCGATATAATCAGGATGATCATCCCGCAGACTGCAAAGGGTGAGAATCATACCGGCCAGAACGGCCTGGACAGCCTCTTCCTCATCGCAGGAGGCGGGGAGGGTCAGAGTGACGCGGGCGTCCTCCTCTTTGACCCGAACCTTAGCCTTAGCACCGCAAACGTCGTTGATGGTGGCTTCGGCCATGGTGACAATGGCGGAAATGGCGGCGCAGACAACATCCTTGCCCGCTTCGGCATAACCGCTGTGACCGGAAACGGAGAATCCGGTGATTCTGTCGTTATCCGTAAAAAACTCGCATCTTGTCATAATTACAGTGCGATCTTGGTGATTTCCACCTTGGTGTAGGGCTGACGGTGACCCATCTTCTTCTTCTCGTTCTTCTTAGCCTTGTAACGGAAGATGGTCAGCTTCTTGCCCTTGCCGTTCTTCACGACCTTTGCTTCCACGCAAGCACCCTCCACAACGGGAGTGCCCACCTTGGAGTTCTCGCCGTCCAGCACTGCCAGAACCTGCTCGAACTTGACGGTGGCTTCCGCCTCGGCGTTCAGCTTCTCGATAAAGAGAACATCACCCTCGGAAACGGTATACTGCTTACCACCGGTAACGATAACTGCCTTCATGTTTGTTTTCACCTACTTTATATTGTGTAGTCTCGCTTTAGAGGCGGGCGCGATTTGCGCCAACTTGAGCCTTTTCAATGCGGCTGGTCTATTTTAGCATTGGAAACGGGAAAAGTCAAGGACTTTTTGGGACTTTTTCTTGGTATTTGGCTTGTTTTTTCTATGAAGCAGAGGGGGACGGCAGGGTGAAAAAATGAAAAATAAAGAAAAAGGGGGTTGACAAACGCAAAGTGCCGATGTATAATGCAACATGCGCTTGGACGATTAGCTCAGCTGGCTAGAGCATCCGCTTGACGTGCGGAAGGTCATAGGTTCGAGTCCTATATCGTCCACCATGAATCGACAAGTTTTATTTGAAACTTGTCGATTTTCTTTTTTGCACTTACAGGGAGTTGCACATTTAAGTGCAACTCCTTTGCTTTGTGTCCCTGTAGATAGAAAGAGCACAATGAATTACAGGGAGGAATATTATGAATCCGCATGTTAAATACTGGCGGTCTGCGCTGCAAAAAACTAAACTTAGTAAGCCCAGAAAGATCACAACACCTGATGAATGCGCACAACAGAAAATTCGCATGGCTGAGAGCTTGCTAAAGAGTGCATTTGAGCGGGAAAGCAAACTGTTTCTTGCAGAATTCCAAAAGCCTGATTATATACCCTCACAGGAATGTGACGCGCATATAGTAAACCTTTTCAACACACATTTGGATGCGCTTTTTGCAAGCTGTGTCAAAGACTACATTTACCTTTGTGCCTTTAACTATTTCTCTGCGCTGAAAATCAAAAAGGAAAATGTGAGCGAAACACAAAAAGCACTCACCTTCCGTCCATTTGGAGAAGATGTCCTGAGGCGAATCAAAGAAGACTTGGCAGAGATGCTAATCTTCTTTTATAAAGTGCATGATAATATTTCCGATGCGGTCAGCGCGATGGTGAACGATCGGCAAAAAAAAGCAGATCAGATTGCGGATTTTCTAAAAAATGGCTGGCAACAGTTGAGTAACTACGGCTACGAAAAGCAGATCACCGCTAAATTAAAGGGTATTGAACTATCTGGTCGCATGCAATATCGCTATGTTTGCGAAAACTCTGATTCCAGCTGTGAGATTTGCATAGAACTTGATGGCCGGGACTTTGATATTAGCGAAGCAAAAGCGGGAACAAACTTACCACCTATGCACCCAAATTGCAGATGCACGATTACTGAATCTCCCCCCTTGCCGGAACTGCCAGAGCTTCCTGCTATCCTGGACTGGACCATCTTGGGAGATATTCGGAACGGGCTGGAGGAAATTATTCAAAGAGCAGCGATTGGCTTAGATAATTTTGCAGATGACCTCGGCGATATTTGGAACTTTTTCTTCAGGAAGAGTCTGGATGATTGCTATGGGACATATACAATGATTGAGATCGATGGGAAAGAATACCGGATCAACAAAGAAAGTTTTCAGGCGGTTACTATCATGCCTGACGGAAGTTTTCTCGTGCCCGAAATCGTAACAGAAACAGATAAAAAGTTACTCGGCATGATGAAGGAGAGAGACTCTTTGCCGGAAGGAGATCCCAGACGCACGGAAATCAACAATCAGATGAAGAAAATTTGCAATACTGAACCAAAACCTGCACGGAGTGTGGCATATTTAAAGCCATATTCTTTTTACCTGTTCGGTGGTGATGTTACAGAAGAATTAAACGACTATATGAAGAATGCGGCATCCAATTATTCTGGCATGCATGACCGCTATTGGGTAGAGAATCTAATGGATTTCAAAAACTTGGTTGCAAATAAACAAGAAATGGACTTAAAGAATCAACCCGAATGGCAGAATTCAGCATTCATTTACGACGGTGAGGTAGTGTCGCAAGATGCACTTGGAAATATTAACTATGGCTATTTTGGCTCTTACTGTAATATTCCTCAATCTTTTCTGATGATAGGTGCCGGTTATGCACAGTGGCGAGGAGGAAATTGGGAGTGGGAGTTTATTACAACGCTATTGGACGACCCTCGGGACACCTATCGAGTATTTCAAGGTATTGAAATCTACGAGGAGCAAAACTAACCATCGTGTATTTCATAGTAAAACCAGTTTTCGCATATCCGTTCTTCATAATACCAATCGGTATCTTCGTCGGGTATCCCGTAAGAACGATAGCCATTTCGGTATTTTTCACCACCATAGGAGAAGTCGTTGCTCGGATTATAAATATACCCATACTCTACACCGCCGGTGGATAACCCCGTGGATTTATAGTAAAATTCTTGCCGAAGTGCTGGATTATCTAGCTCAATATCATCTTTGTTCTCTATTACATACTCAAATATTTCGTTGCGAATCTGATTGCGGTCAATCTGTCCTGCAATATACACGACCGGCAATGATGCAAAAAATAATCCATAAAAGAGAATCAGCGGGGAAACAAGAATCACCGGTATCAGTAAAAGCGCGACAATTATCTTTGTGATTTTCTTCTTCACCACGATCACCACCTTTATTTTAGTCTACCATTTTATCACACCTCAGTCAATCCTCGTGGCATGTTATGGATTCAAAATAGGATGTGTGTTAAGGGGACAATGTACCTTATCTGAGGGGAATGTACTGTTATTTGATTGCAGAAACCGTTGATATTACTAGGTTTTTCCCCAAGTCCTATAAGAATACGCGTACCATGGACACCCTGCTATCCTTGATTGGATGGCAGGGTCTTTTTTTATGCATAAAGAGTGAATGAACATACAAAACACCCCCGGATGCGGACTTGATCCGCCCCCGGGGGTTTTGTGTTTATTGCTCAGTGATCAATCCTGCTTTTGGTTTAACTGTGCCATCATTTGTTCCAGCTGGGCAATGCGCTCCTCTATGCTTGAAGAGGGACACTCTTCTTTGCTGTCTGTGCGCCCCAACAGATAATCGGCACTTATGCCGTAGAAATCTGCGATTCGCACGAGGTAGATTGCAGGAACATCACTCCGGCAATTTTCGTGTACTTTGTAGACTCCCATTTCTGGGAGCCGATTTCTCTAACAGAGCTTGCAAAGCGATTTGGTTTGTTAGGTTCCTCCTTTTGCTCTGTCTTTCCCCAATTTGCGGGAGTACCATTACAAAAGCATGTGGCGCACAAGCGGATAAAAGAAGCATAAATTCTCATTCGTTCCAGCCTTGAAAGTCAATTTCCCAAATCGACGCAGAAGTTGGATATTAAGATGATTCCACCTTTTAGGGAAACTTTTTGAGGATCACCGGTGTTTCCCTCGCGAAACACAGAAACAGCTTCGGCTATAGTAACTACGGAGACAGACACAATAAGAATTATTGACAACAGCAACACGTTATCGTTTGCAATGGAATCCCCTAAAGTCTTGACGGCTTTAGGGGGTTTTGCATAAGGAACCTGCGGCCCACGGAAGTGGCCCGCAGCCTTGTGTAGATTACACTATGAGTCTTGCCTTAGACAGCTACATCGTAGTAGACGCTTACTGTCTTGCCGCTTTCGTTCAGATACTTGGCGAAGAATACATAGTAGCCGCTTGTACTGAGCTTGGGCAGATTCTGCAGGTCACTAAAGGTCTTATAGCCAGCGTTTCCGTTAACGGCATCGTTGCCGTTAGCCTGACCCATCGCTACCAGGGTGTTCCAGGGCAGCTTGGCTGCGCCCTCAACCTTCTCCGTACCAATGTAGAAGAAGCCGATCTTCTGAGGATCGCCGGTGTACTGAATCTCACCATCCACTACGGTAATCACAGGAGCGCCATCCGGAACGGGATCTTCAGCAGGAGCAACGATTTCAAGTTCGTAGTAGACACTTGCTGTATTCCCAGCCTCGTTTTGATACTTGACGAAGAATACATAGTAGCCGCTTGTACTGAGCTTGGGCAGATTCTGCAGGTCACTAAAGCTCTTGTAGCCATTCTTTCCGTTAACGGCATCGTTGCCATTGGATTGACCCATGGTTACCAAGGTGTTCCAGGGCAGCTTGGCAGCGCCGTCGACTTTATCCGTACCCAAGTAGAAGAAACCGATCTTCTGAGGATCGCCGGTGTACTGAATCTCACCGTCTACGACCGTGATAACAGGTGCATCAGCCAGAGTAACAACCTCTAGTTCGTAATAGACACTAACTGTTATGTCAGCTTCATTCTGGTACTTAATGAAGAATAAATAGAAACCGCGTGTGGTGATCTCTGGCAGATTATGCAGATCAGTAAAGCTCTTGTAGCCATTCTTTCCGTTAACGGCATCGTTGCCATTGGATTGACCCATGGTTACCAAGGTATTCCAGGGCAGCTTGGCAGCGCCGTCGACTTTATCCGTACCCAGGTAGAAGAAACCGATCTTCTGCGGGTTGCCGGTGTACTGAATTTTACCGTCTACTACTGTAATTTCGGGAACTTCGATCAAGGCCGATTGGGAAACCTCTGCGGTAAAGTAGACAGCCTTGTTCGTTACTTCTGCGTTGGTGTACTTTGCGAACAGAACATAGTGACCAGCCTCAGTCAGCTTAGGCAGGTTCTGCAGATCTGTGTAGATCTTGTAGCCATACTGTCCGTTCACTGCCAGATTGTCGCCGCTCTGGCCCAGTTCGACAAGCTTGCTCCAAGAGTACTTAGTAACACCCTCGATG
>JAZNMX010000037.1:0-10272 GCA_045579965.1 Faecousia sp. | reverse complement strand
CTGGGTGATGCCGCCGGCCTCACCGGAGGTGACGGAGGTCTGACGGATGGCGTCCAGAGTAGAGGTCTTACCATGGTCAACGTGGCCCATGACCACCACAACGGGAGCACGGGTCACCAGCTCCTCAGCGGTGTCCACGTGGTCGTCGATGATCCGCTCCTCGATGGTAACGGTCACTTCCTTCTCCACCTTGCAGCCCATTTCCGTGGCCACAAATTCAGCGGTATCATAGTCGATGGTCTGGTTAATGCCGGCCATAACGCCGTTCTTCATCAGGCACTTGATGACCTCGCCGGCAGTCTTCTTCATGCGGCTGGCCAGCTCGCCAACGGTGATCTCGTCGGGGATCTTAACCAGGGTAGGAGCCTTGCGGGCTACTTCCATCTGCAGACGGCGCAGCTTTTCCTGCTCCTCGTTGCGGGACTTGTTGCCCTTGCGATTGTTCTGCTGCTGCTTTTGCTGCTTTGCGCCCTTGCCGCCGCCGATGCGCTGCTTGCCGCCCTGGAAATTCTGGACCCGCTCGGAAACCAGATTGTCCACATCGGCAAAACGGTTGGTGTTCACCTGCACCGCAGAGGTATCCACCACCCGGCGCTCCCGCTTGCGCTCCGGCTCCTTGGGCTTTTCCGTCTTGGCAGGCTGTGCCTGAACAGGCTTTGCCTCGGGCTTTTTCTCCTCGGGCTTCTTTTCTTCTGCCTTGGGGGCAGCTTCTTTCACGGGCTCCGGCTTAGACTCTTCCTTCTTGGGAGCAGGCTGCACCGCAAACACCACGCTCAAATCCGAAATCTGGTTGTTCTGGGTGATGTGGTCAAAGAGGACATTCAGCTCCTCCTCGGTCAGCACCTGGGCATTGGACTTGGGCTTTTCGCCGTACTTGCCCAGGATCTCCATTATCTCCTTGGCTGTCACGGCAAAATCCGCCGCGACCTCCTTCACGCGATACTTCACAATACTCATATACGCACCTCCGAAATCATTTCTTCTTCAAACCGCTGCGCCGATTGCGCTGATGGGCCTTCTGCTCCTTCTGCCGCTGCTTCTGCCGCTGGGCCTTCTGGGAAAGCACCTCCAGGGCAGCTTTTGTCTGGGCAGTTTCCGGCAGGCTCTTCACAAGAGCCAATGCCAGAGCAGGGTCGGTGATGGCGGCAATGGCAAGGGACTCTCTTCCAATGGCCATGCCCATCTCATCCTTGGTTGCCGGATGGCGGACACACTGCTGATTCGTTCCGGCGGCAAAGCTTTTTGCTCTGCGCCAGGTGTGGTCCGAGGCGTCGCTCGCCACCAGAATCAGGTATGCGTGACCTTCTCTGGCGACTGCGCCCACCGGCTCCTCTCCAAGCTCGGCGAAGCCTGCTTTACGGGCGAGGGAAAGGTAGTTCAGGCTTTTATCCACTGCTGTCCTCCATCTCCTTTTCCAGGCGGTCGTAAACCTCCTGGGAAATGGAAACCTCCAGACACCGCTCCAAAGCCCGGCTTTTTCTTGCCTTGCGCAGGCACTCGGCATCGGGGCAGACATAAGCGCCCCGTCCGTTGACCTTTCCGCTGAAATCCAGAACCGCCACACCCTCGGTGGTGCGCACGACCCGGATCATATCCCGCTTATCCTTACGCTCACGGCAGCCCATACACTGCCGCTGGGGAATTTTTCTTTGCATAAGCTGCCTCCTTAACTCTTATTCCTCCGCCTGGGATGCAGGCTTGATGTCAATCTTATAACCGGTCAGACGGGCAGCCAAACGGGCGTTCTGACCCTCCTTGCCGATGGCAAGGCTCAGCTGATCGTCGGGCACTACCACACGGCAGGCCTTCTGGCCGGGCACAGCGGTAACGGAAATCACATCCGCGGGGCTGAGAGCTGCCTTGACATACTCGCAGGGATCCTCGCTCCAGACCACGATGTCGATCTTCTCGCCGCCCAGTTCCTCAACAACCGCGTTCACACGGCCGCCACGGGGGCCGACGCAGGCGCCCACGGGGTCCAGGCCCTCCACGGTCGCCCGAACGGCCATCTTGCTCCGGGAACCGGCTTCCCGGGCGATGTTGCGGATTTCCACCTGACCCTCGGCAATTTCCGGAGTCTCCAGTTCAAAGAGCCGGCGAACCAGATTGGGGTGGGTACGGGAAACGCCAACCAGCGGGCCCCGGTTTGCCCGATGTACTTCCAGAACATAGACCTTGATCATATCGCCTTCCCGATGGCTCTGGCCGGGAATCTGCTCGCCGGCGCGCAAAATGGCATCGGAGGCTTCGTTGCCCTGGCCCACACGGACCAGCATATCGCCGCTGGGATCAATCTTCAGCACAGTGCCGGTGAGCAGCTCCTGGGCCTTATCGGAGTAATTGTCGTATACAACGCCCCGCTCGGCTTCCCGAATGCCCTGAATCACCACCTGCTTAGCGGTCTGGGCGGCGATGCGTCCAAACTTCTGAATATCCACGGGAATGGAAACGGTTTCGCCCACCTTCACATCGGGGTTGATGTTTCTGGCGGCATCGATGTGCATTTCCAGGGCGGTGTCTTCCACTTCCTCTACAACGGTCATCATAAGGCTCATGCTCAGGCCGTTTTCAGAAAGGTCCACCACCACATTCTCCGCAGGAATGTCCCGATGGTCCTCCCGGTCCTTCCGGTAGGCGTTGGTCAGCGCCTGCTTCAGCCGCTCCACCATATACTCCACGGGAATACCCTTAATCTTTTCCAAGTCCCGCAGGCTGGCGAAAATTTCCGCGCCGATATCCACCTTGGGCGCTTCGTTTTTCTTGGCTCTCGTATTTCTTGCCATGACGTTTCCTCCTGTTAAAATTCCACCCGGAGCCGCACCAGTGCGACTTCCGATTTTGTAAACGTGATTGTTTCCTTGCCAGCATCCAGGGTGACGCAGCCGTCTTCATATCCCTTTAGGATACCGGGAATTTCCTTTAATCCGTTTCTGGGGCGGTACAGCTTCACCATCACCGCTCTGCCCAGAAACCGCTCAAAATCTGCCGGGCGCTTCAGCGTCCGCTCCAGACCGGCGGAGCATACCTCAAAGTGATAGGATTCCTGAATCGGGTCGTGTTCATCCAGAACCGGGTCAACGGCACGGGAAATCGCCTCGCAGTCGGCAATGTCCACGCCCCCCTCTTTTTCGATATACAGCCGCAGAAACCGTTCCGAGCCTTCCCGGACATATTCCACATCCCAAAGGCTGCAGCCGTGCTGTTCCACAATGGGCTTTGCGAAGGATTCTACAATTTGGGTTACCTTCATGGTTTTCCTCCTGAATCACAACAAAGAGAGAGGGGCAAGCCCCTCTCTCCAATCGTCAAACATCTTACATTGGGATTATATCATTCTTTTTTCCGGATTGCAACCCCTATTTTGGGTTTTTTCCCGGGTTTTTTCGACGTTTTTACCCCAAAGCGCCCATATATTTGCGGTCCCAGTCGTCATCATAGAGGCTGCTCAAGGCATCCAAAGGCGAACCGGCGGACAAATCGTCGGCAATTTGCCGCAGAAGATTCGCCGGCTCCAGGCTTTCCAAGTAAAAGTCCGGCAGCGCCTTTTCGCCCAGCCGCAGACCCATAATCGCGCCGGTAATGGCACCCACCGCGGCACTCCGCCCGGAATGGTTGACGGCGGTAATCACCGCGGCATCAAAATCTCCGTGACTGGTGGCGCAGGCGTACAAAACGCCGCACAGCGCCTCCGGCGCGGTGGTGCACCGAAGCTTTTCCATGGCCTCCATGGGAGAAACCGTATCCGAATCCATCAGCACCCGGGTCAGATTTAAAAGCTCCCACAAATGGGCGGTCTGGCAGTGCTCGCCGCCAAACTGCAGCTGAATGGCATCAATGGTATCTTGCAGCAATTCCTCCACGGAAATGTCCGGCCGGCGCATCAGCAGGCCTACCACATGGCACAAAACCGCGCCGCTCAGGTAAGCCGCGGGATTGCCGTGGGTCAGCGCCACAATGTCCGCCGCCAATTTGTTCCGCCCGGTTTGGTCCAGCCCCAGGTCCTCTCCCAAAAGGGCAACGACAATGGCAGCAGTCAGGGCGCTGGGGGTATCGGAGCTGTTCAAAGGGGCATCCATCGTGCCCAAATTCTCCCGGCTCAGCATATCCAGCAACCGGGTATCCACGCAATGGCGGCGCTTGATTTCCGGATGGGAAGAGAGCCAGCAGTGGTTCTTTTCCAGAGGGGCGTATTGTTGGCTGCGGCACCACTCCCGCAGCGCCAGCGCCACATATCGGCTTAGGGGTGCCGTCGCGCCCCGGACTGCCCGGCGGGTGATACCCATCAAAAGGCCGTTGGCGGTAAAGGCCGACAGCTGGGTATAGGAGGTGACATCGGCATAGCCGTTGACCAAATCATAGCCCAAAAGGCCGTTGGGGCCGTAATCCTCCTGAATCTGGCTCAGCGCCTTTTTATCCACGGTATAGCCCATGGCATCGCCCACCGCCAGACCCAGCAGTGCGCCCCGGAGCATTTCCCGCTTCTCCATACCCATATCACCCTTTCTGTGGCTTTTTTCTTAATTATATCGGTTTTTTCTTAAAAACGCAACCATTTTCACCATCCGGCTCCACAAAAACCGAATAAATACATACACAAACGGAGTTGCCGCCAGCAGCACACCGAACACCGGCAAAGCGGACCGCTCCACCGTCAAATCGAAAAAGCCGGGCAGCAGGATAAAGCAGCCGACAAGCGCTGCACCCATCGCACCGAAAACAAGGGCCCGGAATCTGCCGAAGGGCACGCTGGTCTGAAACAGGACCACCATGCCCACCATACCCAGAAGTCCGGCGCAAACCGGGGCAAGACTGCCCATATTCAGCACCTGCGCGCAGATGGCCGCCGCCAGAATCATGACGATATTGGTAAGTCCGCCCGGCAAAGCCTTGGATAATACATTGGGCAGAAACCGCCCGGATACCCTTTCATAGTTGGGCTCCAGCGCCAGGAAGAAAGAGGGCACGCCAATGGTCAGCGCCGACACCACCGTCAAATGGAACGCCTCTACGGGATATTCCCAACCCAGAATCAGCGCCAGCACTGCCATACCCAGAGAGAAGATATTCTTCACCAAAAACAACGATGCCGCCCGCTGAATATTGTTGATGACCCGTCGGCCCTCCCCCAGAATCCGGGGCATGGCGGAAAAATCCGATTTCAGCAGCACCAGTCGTGCAATCTGGCTGGCGGCCTGGGCGCCGGAGGCCATGGCAATGCCGCAGTCCGCCTCCTTCATGGCCAAAACATCGTTCACACCGTCGCCCACCATGGCCACGGTATGACCTTTTTGTTTCAAGGCAGCAATCAGCTTTTGTTTCTGGTCCGGCGTCACTCTGCCGAATACGGTATAGGTATCCACCGCCGGTCGGTAGTCTTCCTCCTCCTGCAGCGAGGATGCGTCCAGATACTTTTCCGCCCCGGCAATCCCCGCCTGGCATGCAACCCGGGAAACCGTCACCGGATTGTCGCCGGAAATCACCTTGATGGCAACCCCCTGGGAGGCAAAGTAGGCAAAGGTCTCCACCGCCTCGGGGCGAATCCGGTTGCCAAGCGCCACCAGCGCCAGAGGGCGCAGAAGATTGGAATCCAGTCCCTCTTTTTGGGGCTCACCCATGTACTGCGCCACCAGCAAAACCCGTTTGCCGGCGGATTGCAGGGGCTGAATCTGCTCCCGAAATTCATCATAACGATTTCCCAAAAGGCTCTCCGGCGCACCCACTGCAAAGGCTCCCTGTTCATGAAACACCTTGGCGCTCCACTTGCTCTGGGAGGTGAAGGGAATGGCGAAGGATACTTCCCAGTCCGTTTCCCGGTCAAAATGGGCCTGCATTGCCCGGGCGGTATCGTTCTGAGGGTCTTCCCCGGCATAATAGGCGCTGAGCACCTGATGTACATATTCTCTTTCTCCCAGGCTTAGGGTTTTCTCCACCGTCATGGCATTTTCCGTAATGGTTCCGGTTTTGTCCACACACAGAACATCCACCCGGGCCAGGGTTTCAATGCAATTCAAATCCTGAACCAGCACCTTGCCCTTGCTCAGCTTGATTGCCGATGCCGCCATGGCAATGCTGGTCAGAAGATACAGCCCCTCGGGAATCATGCCCACCAAAGCCGGCACGGTGTCCTCCACACTTTCCCGCAGAGAAAGCCCCAGCACCCGAAATGCCTGGTAGAAAAGCACCAGCCCAATGGGCACCAGCGCCACCGCGGCAAAACGAATCAGCTTGTCCAGAGATGCCATCATCTCCGACTTGGCGGCTCTGGGGTCTGCCTTGGCTTTTATGGCAAGCTTTGCGGCAAAGGCATCCCCACCCACGGCTGTCAGCTGGGCCCGGCCCGTTCCCGCCACTACAAAACTGCCGGATTTCAGTTCATCTCCCGGCTGTTTCTCAATCAAATCCGCTTCGCCGGTGATCAGCGCCTCATTGACCCAAAGCTGACCGCTGCGCAAAATGCCGTCGGCGCAAATCTGGTCGCCGGAGGCAAATACGGCAATATCGTCCAAAACCAGTTCGCTTGCGCTCAGGTTGATTTCCTCCCCCTGGCGAATCACATTCAGCCGCTGTTGGGCAACCAGCGTCAGCGCATCCACCGCCCGCTTCGCCCGAATCTCCTGGACACAGCCGATGACGGTGTTGATAATGACCACCACCAGAAAGGTCAGATTCTTCACATTCGAGCCAACCAGCACCAGAATCAGCGCCAGAACGCCAAACACCAGATTGAAAAAGGTCAGGCAGTTGGCGGCAATGATTTCCCCCTCTGTCCGAGAGGAAGACCCCGGACTGACATTGACCCAGCCGGCGGCTACCCTTTCCCGGGCCTGCCGGTGGCTTAGTCCCAGCTGGGGGTTGGGATTGACCCGCTGTACCGGGGCTCGCTCTGTTTTCTTTCTTTTCATAGGGAAAGCTCCTCCGGAAAGCCGTTTTTCCGATCCCAGATTGCCAGCAGGCTACCCTCTTTCACGGAAATTTTCGCCCCTTTTCCCACAAAATGATTGCTCACGCCCAGGGGAAAACCGGAGGTCAAACTGCCGTTTTCCAGAGGGTATTGCAACCCCTCAATGGTCACGCCCTTAGCATCCGGGCCCAGACAAAAGAGAGAAAGAATCCCCTCCGCCGTTTCCGGAAATTGGGCGGTTTCCTCCCGGAGAACCGTTACAATATAGTCCTTTCCCACCAGATATCCCTTCGCCCCATGGTCGGCAAGAAACTGCAGGGTCTGAAAATTGGCAACGGTGTGGTCTAACCGGCTTCCGTCCAGACCGCCGTAAAGATAAAATTTCCGATACCCCTCCTTAAGCCCCCGGCGCACCGCCAGCATGGCATCGGTATCGTCCTTTTCCACCGGGAACACCCGGGCATCCTCCGGCACATATCCCAGAGAGTCAAAATCCCCCAAAATAACCTGAGGCGCAATGCCCAGAGCCTCGGTATGGCGCAGGCCGCCGTCCGCGGCGATGATATAGTCCGTATCCAAAACTGGCCGGGCAAGACCGTAAAATTCCCCGGCGCAAAAAATTACACATGAGCCCATAAGAATACTCCGTTTTTGTATTTTTTCCTATCATACCACACCCACAGGGGATTTGACAATCCCCTCCAGAGTGTCAAAAAAGCCACCAACCGTCAAAATGATAACTTATAGAATATTCTCGTAGCAGCAATGCCTTCCCCTTTGGGGAAGGTGGCCGAGCGAAGCGAGGTCGGATGAGGTTAAAAAACCTTGCTCCGCAAGACATTTTGACTTACTGCGCAACAGACACAGGGGATTTGACAATCCCCTGTGTCCGTGGTATCATAAATGCCATCAAGCAATAGGAGTAACGCCATGGCATTTGTGTATTATCTTCTGTTTGCGCTGGCCATTGTGGGCGCAGACCAGTTTACCAAATATCTCACCGTCGTGAGTATCCCCCTCCATGGGGAAGTGCCCTTTCTTCCGGGGATTCTCTGCTTTTCCTATGAGCGCAATTTCGGCGCGGCCTTCAGCAGTTTTCAGGGTATGCAGTGGCTGTTTGCCCTGGTGTTTGCTCTGTTCACCGGTTTGATTCTCTGGGAGTATTTCAAAAAGGCGCTGCCCTTTACCCGTCTGGAGCGGTGGTGCATTGCCGCGGTGTGGGGCGGTGGACTGGGCAATATGATTGACCGGGTCCGTCTGGGCTATGTGGTGGACATGCTGAAAACGGAATTTATCGATTTCCCCGTGTTCAATGTGGCCGACAGCTTTATCACCTGCGGCTGTATCCTTCTGATTGCCCACCTGGCTTTGTGCAACAAGGAATTCTGGAAGGAAGATAAGCGATGATTCTCTACGCCGACCTTTCCGGCGAACGGCTGGATGCCTTTCTGGCCCGGTGCGCCCCGGAGCTGACCCGCTCCGCCGCCCAGCGGCTGATTGAAGAGGGGCTTGTCACCCGAAACGGCTCCAGCGCCCGGAAAAACGATAAGCTGACCGAAGGCGACCGGGTGGAGTATACCCTCCCCGAGCCAAAGCCCACAGAAATTCTGCCCACCCAAATGGATTTGGAAATCGCCTACGAGGACGAGGACGTTCTGGTGATCAACAAGCCCAAGGGTCTGGTGGTTCACCCCGCCGCAGGGCATACCGACGATACCTTAGTCAACGGACTGCTGTATGCCATGGGAGATTCCCTTTCCGGCATCAACGGGGAGCTTCGCCCGGGCATCGTCCACCGGATTGACAAGGACACCTCCGGCCTGCTGGCGGTGGCGAAAAACGATTTGGCCCACACCGTCCTTGCCTCCCAGCTGAAGGATCACACCATGGCAAGAACCTACGACGCCATCGTCTGCGGCTCTTTCCGGGAAGACAGCGGCACCGTAGATGCTCCCATCGGCCGCCATCCCTCCGACCGGAAGAAAATGACGGTAACACAGCGCAATTCCCGCAACGCCGTCACCCATTGGGAGGTAGTGGAGCGGTTCCGGGGCTATACCCACATCCGCTGCCGCCTGGAAACCGGGCGCACCCACCAGATTCGGGTGCACATGGCCCACATCGGTCACCCCATCCTGGGGGACACCGTATACGGACACAAAAGCAAGGAGCTGGGACAGGAGAGCCAATGCCTCCACGCCAGTTCCCTAAGCTTCCGCCACCCCAGAGACGGCAGACCCGTTCTGGTTTTTGCCCCGCTGCCGGAATATTTTCAAGAGGTGCTCGCCAAACTGAGCAAGATGAACTAAGCAAAAAAGAGGATTCTATGTTTTCTGACATTTTACTCACCGTTGACTATGACCGAACCCTAACCGGCCCAGACTCGAAAATCCCTCAGCGCAATTTGGATGCCATCCGGTATTTTATCCGCAACGGCGGCACCTTTACCGTGAACACCGGACGCAGTGTCAACACCATGGGCGCGCTTTTGCAAACCATTCCCGTCAACGCCCCGTTTCTTTTGTATAACGGCTCTGCCGCCTACGACAGCAAAACGGGAACCCTTTCCCAAATTCGCCGGATTGACCTGCCGGTTTGGGAAACCATGGAGAAAGTACACGCCGAATTTCCCGAACTGAATCTGGAAATCCAGGGCATTCATACCCATTACCTTTATGACTGCGACGATGCCTACGAGCGGTTTTACAACGGCGTGGGCTGGAATCACTCCGCCGCCAGGCCCGGCATGGATATCGGCCCGTTTATGAAATTTTCCCTGTTCGGCCAGGCAAGGGATGTCACCGTAGCCCAGTTCTTCTCCGGCTCGGAGGCGGAAATGCGCCGCATGGACGAGGCGGAATGCTGGCTGCGCAAGGAATTCGGAGCGGTTGTGGAGGTGTTTCGGGCTGCGCCCCGGATTGTAGACGTTCATGCCAAGGGCTGCTCCAAGCTTAACTGCGCCCGGGACTTGCAGAAAACCCTGGGGAAGAAAATCCTTGTGTGCGTGGGGGATGCGGAAAACGACCTGACCATGCTGGATGGGGCGGATTATTCCTACTGCCCTGCCGACGGCGTGGTGGCAGACCGATATGAAACCGTATGCCCCTGCGGCGACGGGGCGGTTGCCGATGTGATTTACGAAAAAATACCGGCTATCGTACAAAATAACCCTTGACAACCGGCGGTTCCTATGCTAAAATCCTAGGGCTGAACCGCCGTTGTTTCAAGCTTTGCGGGTGTAGTTCAATGGTAGAACACCAGCCTTCCAAGCTGGATACGCGGGTCCGATTCCCGTCACCCGCTCCATAGAAATGCGCCAGTAGCTCAGCTGGATAGAGCAACTGCCTTCTAAGCAGTAGGTCGGGGGTTCG